>JAFGKL010000147.1 GCA_016928585.1 Sedimentisphaerales bacterium | reverse complement strand
CGCATTAAAAGCGGCAACACCTTCAAAAATACTGATAAGATCGGCAACCTTGCCGTCGCTGGTTTTGCCGGCTGCCATGGGCCCGCCAGAAACGAATATTGTCGGAACATTCAAGCGTACCGACGCCATCAGCATACCCGGTATGATCTTGTCGCAGTTCGGAATACAAACAAGCCCGTCAAAGCAATGCGCCCGAACCATCGTCTCTACCGTATCGGCCACGATCTCACGCGACGCCAGCGAATACTTCATTCCTGTATGACCCATCGCTATTCCGTCACATATCGCAAGCGTATTGAACTCGAACGGAACTCCGCCCGCCTCTCTAATGGCATCTTTTACCGTCTTTGCAACCTTATCTAAATGAACATGGCCAGGCACTACTTCACAAAAACTATTGGCCACAGCAATAAATGGCTTGTTAATGTCTTCACTTTTAACCCCGCACGCACGCAATAGTGCCCTGTGAGGTGCTCGCTGAAATCCGCTTTTTACCGTATCGCTTCTCATTTTCTTCTCCATTTTGGTCCAGTTTAATTGAAATGGCTAAAAATATGCCCGTTAATTACCGTGTTTGAGTTGATATTATAGCCGCAATAAACTGTCAATAAACCGTAAAATCCGATTTTTGCGACCTTTATCATAAAATCAGGCCGTCAAATACTCCTAAAACCCCTTTAACCGCCGCTAATCCAATGTCTTTCTGCCGCTAAAAAATGTTAAATCTTGGCATAATAAAGGGTTGCCTTACCTCTGCCAAAAATATATAATTACTCGCTGTTCGTCGAGTTAACTAAATGTTTATAAGAAGGAGAAGACATGTCAGCTAAAATTTTAACCAATTCAGCTATTTTCTGCGTTTGTTTAATATTGATCTTTGCCGGCTGTGCCCCGGAGGCAGAAACTCCCACGAAAGCCGGATCAATAGCAAAATCGGTGGATCTAAAACTCAACCTCACTCAGGGTGACTCCGTAAAGTACAAAGCTGTTACGGAAATGGTTAAAGATTTCAAATTCGTACAGCCTTCGCTGGATAAAATGAAAGAAGAACAAACCGGAACCTGGATAGAAACGATCTTTACACAATCGATCGATTCCGTTGATAACAAACAAAATGCTGTTGCCACCATAAAGATCGAAGCTATTAAATTTCTTGCCAAGAATAAGGGGGGTATCCAGCTTGACTTTGACAGCTCCTCTGAAAAAAATCAGGGCCACCCTCTCGCAAAACTCATCGGAAAATCCTATAAGATCAAAATCTCTTCATCCGGACAAGTGTCTGTGGTAGATGTAAAAGATGCAAGAGCCGTATCCAATGACAAATTTGTTAAGAGTTTTCTTGATGACAAATCTATCCAGCTCCGACACCAGATTCAGGCCCTGCCTGATCCTGAAAAATCAAAGATCCAGACGGGGCAAAACTGGTCCAAGGTAACAACTCCTCCGCCGGGAATGCTTGACCCGACAAACTTCGAAAAAACCTACACCTTATCTAATATGGAAAAAGGAAAGATCGCACACATAAAAATGAACGCTGTACCGACTTCAAAAGCCGCAGAAGAAAAAACTCCGAAAACTGAGTCCGGAATGGGCATCTTTGCAAAAATGTTCGACTCGGACAATAAATGGGACGGACAGTTGGTAATTGACCTTGAATCAGGTAATATACAAAAATACAACGAAACACTCATCTCGACATATGTTGCCGCTGAAGAATCAAGGGTCCAGGTAGAAGGAAAAGGACCAGATACGCTAACTATGGGTCTTACAAGCTCTTCCAGCATCGAGAAGTTAGATTGATAGCTTGATTGGCGTTTAACACTTTTGGAAAGGTATTAACATTGAGGATACTCTCTTTTGTAATTATTGTTTCGGCCGTTATTGTTTCCGCTACAGGTTGTCAATCAACGCCAAAACAGCAAAAAGAACTTATCGTCGTCGATTTTAAACCTGACACAACACTAAGATATGAGTTGGTCTCTGAAAGAGACACATTCATTGACCTCGATCCGGAAGGTGTTGCATCAAAAAAAGGATCGAGCAAGCCGCAGAAGATATACGAAAAACTTGAAATGGTAATTGCTTACACTCCTGTCGAAGTCGATCCTTATGGACTCAGTACGATCTCGGCAACATGTGAATCCGTAAAGGTTACACGCCAGGCAAAAAAACAATCCCCAACCGACGTAATGGAACAACTAAAGGGAAAAACATTCACCTTTAAGGTCTCTCCCGTAGGCAAGATAGAAGATTATTCACAGATCCAAAAAATCGTCCTCGATCTGGGCGAAAAAACTATTACCACCGGTGACCCCAAAAAGGGAAGGATCAAATCGCCAGACATGATCAGCGATTTTGTGGCACTGCAATGGCACATCTGGGATTCGATCGCATCCATAGAAAACCCCCTGAAGGGAGTTAAGCCAAATCAGTCTTGGACCACTACCCAGATCATCCCCCTGCCGGTTCCTGTTCAGGCAGTCAAAGAAACGACTTATACTCTGAAAGAGATCGACCATTCCGGGAATTATAAAAAGGCCATAATCGAAAGCTCATTTGCCAAAAGTGAAGAAACACTCGGCTCCTGGCCAAAAAGATACGAAGGAAAGTTCCAAATGAAAGGTATCCTCGGCTTCCTGAAAGGTTACAGAATTACCGATATCTCCGGTTCGGGAGAACAAACATTCAACATTGACACCGGGACCGTCATCTCCGAACATCAGGAATATAAGACAAAAATGTCCGCTAACTTTATGCTGCCGCTTGGAGGCATGAAACCGCAGATAGATATCGATCAGAAAATTTCTTTACGGCTTCTCGATCAGTAAACTTAGGAGATTTGCCCTTGGAAAGAAACAATCTATGGGCGCCATGGAGGATCAAATACATCCAGGGCCTTTCCGAAAAACATGATTGCTTCATCTGTCATTGTCTAAACGACAAAGATAACGACAAGGAAAACCTCGTCCTCTGGAGAACAAAAAATTCCATCGTAATTTTCAACAGGTTCCCTTATAACAATGGGCATCTGCTCATAGCGCCATCAAGGCACATCCCAGACCTTAATGACGCTTCCGATGAAGAACTTCTTGAACTTACCAAGCTTACCCGTGATTGCAAAACGGCTCTTTCCGAAACAATATCTCCGCACGGCTTTAACGTCGGTATAAACTTCGGAAGATGCGCCGGTGCAGGTCTTCCCGACCATATGCACATTCACCTTGTTCCAAGATGGGACGGCGACACCAATTTCATGCATGTTTGCTCTGACACCGACGTGATAAGCCAAAGCATCACCGAGCTTTACGATATGTTAAAACAAATTAGCGAAAAAAATAATTTACCCAGTGTTTGATCATGTCTGAAAAACTTGCATCCTACGCAGTTGATCTGAATAATACTCGCAACAGGCGTTTTACTGAACCGCCCCACCCATACAGGGGACCGTTCGAAAGGGACCGTGATCGCATCATGCACAGTTCCGCCTTTAGAATGCTTGAAGGAAAAACCCAGGTCTTTACGCCAGGATTGAACGATCACTACCGAACAAGATTAACTCACAGCATAGAAGTAGCTCAAATAGGAAGAACCATAGCAAATGCCCTCAACCTAAACCAGAATCTAACCGAAGCTATTTGTCTTGGCCACGATCTTGGGCACAGCCCTTTCGGCCATGCCGGCGAAAAAGTTTTGAATGATATTATGGCTGATTTCGGAGGATTCGAACATAACCTCCAGACCCTTCGTATTGTCGACTTGCTCGAACACCCCTACCCGGATTTTGACGGGCTGAACCTCATGTATGAAACAAGGCTTGGTTTTGCAAAACATCACAGCCCCTACGACAGCCCGCAACAAAGTGAGTTTAAACAGGCTCAGTGCTCATTTGAAGGCCAGATCGCTGACATCGCTGACAGGATTGCCTACAACTGCCATGATCTTGAAGACGGATTGCGGGCAAACCTGATAACTGAAGACAAGCTAAGGCAGCTTGAACTTTGCGATATAGCACAAAAAAAGATAAACGCTCGTGCCATTGAAGAGCCTTCGATCCGAAGAACAAGGACCGCGAAAACTATTATCGACTATCTCGTCAGCGACTGCCTGTTATCAAGCAAAAAACTTATCGAAAATGAGAATATAACTTCACTGCAGCAGATATATTCGGCCAAGGCTCCGCTTATCTGCCTAAGCCCTACCGCCCAAACTCAGTTAAAACAGCTTGAAGACTACCTGCTGAATAATATGTACACACATCCGGGACTTATTGAGTCCGCAAAAAAATCCCGCCAATGGCTCTCTAAGCTTTTCGATTCATGCTGCAGGAACCCGGATTCAATGCCGCCATTCTACCAGAAACTAATATCGCAATTCTCCGTCCAAAGAGCCGTCTGTGACTACATCGCCGGCATGACCGACAGGTTTTGTCTTTCTCTTCTTAATGAGATTTGACTTTTATATCTTTTTAGCTATCTTATTGTATTGATTATTTTTATGACTGGATTTATGAAGAAGCTTCTTACATCATGTTTTGGTTTGGGCTTTTTACCTTTTGCGCCCGGCACATGGGGATCGGTCCCCCCCGTTCTGGTCTTTGCCGTTCTTTCTCTGCTTGATCTTCAGTCTATATCGATCACCATAATAATGTTTGGTATCGCTGTCGCTGCTTCCGCCGTCTGTGTGCTCATGTCGCCTGACATTATCAGCTTAACCGGCAAAAAAGACCCTTCCCAGATAGTCGCCGACGAAGTCGCAGGCCAGGCCATTGTCTTTCTTGTAATTTCTCCATGCAGCACTTATCAAATATTGATCTGCTCGGCGATAGGCTTTGCCGCTTTCAGGTTCTTCGATATATTAAAGCCTTTCCCCTGCAAAAAACTAGAGAATCTTCCAAGCGGATGGGGCATTCTTGCCGATGATTTAATGGCGGGCGTTTACGCGGCTATCGTCCTGCAAATTTGCATGAGATTTTTATAAACCTGAAATTTTGGGATTTTAATGGCAGAATACTCCATCGAAACCTGCAAACAGCTTAAGGACAAGTTCTGTTCTGCCGAACTCCACCGCCCCTTTCGGATCGAAAGATACGATCCCGGCACAGAGCTTGTTTACGACATTATCTCTGTCGCACCTGCTGTTAGTGCCAAAGCATCACTGCTTGTAGAAAAATTTGTAGGCGGAGGCTTTGCAGGTCAGGTTTATAAAGTTACTCTTTTAAACCTTGAAAATGTCGACGAACCTGTCGATGGCCTTACCGTTGGTAACTCCTATGCCTTGAAAATATTAATACCGCCGTCAGGATTATCAAAAATATTCCGTGATTTACTGTATGTGATCGGTTTTCAGGGCCCCTTCCAACTGCAGGCTAACCCGGCAGCCGCACGAAGCGGTGCACTCTGGCAAAAGTTCATCAAAACGGCAGCCGAGATAAAATTCGACGGTCAAAATGTCGTCAATGATGTTCAGGCAACTTTCGTCGATCAATACATGGGCAGTTGCGGCGAAATAAGCAACTGGGTTGATGGCAGAACATGGCGGCTGGAAGTCGACGACAATTTAGACGCACTGAAATTGTGGAAACATAAAAAACAAGTTCCCCCAAATCTCCTTGGCTCGCCCGAATATCGCGCAAAGCATAAATTCATGCACGACTTCGTTGATCTTCTTCACGAAATAGGCGCTCACGAATTTGCCCGCCAGTACGAATGGTCAACATGCAAAAGCCAGCCAAACTGTCTCAAGCTTAATTCCACGGATGATGATCCTGAAAAAGGACTTATGGCTGTGGATTTCCGTGCCGGACTTACGCTGCTTCCGTTTCTTCCGATGAGTCCCGGCGATTTTAAGCTGATCTTAAGCGGTATCAGACGCGGCTCATTTGTTCAGTTCGACCGCGGAGACATGAACAAACTCCGGGAGTATATCAAAAAACACCCGTCACAGTTCGAACATTTAAAAGATGCTCTTATAGAATTAGAGCATAACGAAAATATCTATCGCAACTCTGTCCCGGATATCACATACAACCGCATAAAACTTCTATACAGCGGCAAACTATGGTCAACCATCTTTGGCTGTGCTGTCACGGGCTGGAAAACAAAAAACCTCCTCGATAATGACAGGGAAGACAAACTTAGGAACTCAAAACCGCTTACATTTGTTTTTATGGTCTTAGGTTTGATCCCCTTTCTTGGAAAGGTTTTAAGAAAGTTTTGGGGACGAAGGGACTGGCGAAGTCATTACCTTAATATTTGCAGCAGACCCGCTTATTTTCTAAGAGCCCTTAAAGCAAAAGCTGCTGAAAAAGCGATCTCCTGGCACCGAACCGGAAGGCTTAACTCTCAAAAGGCCCTTAAAGTCGCAGACTCGTTACCTGTCTTCCTTTTCCGTCTGCCGTTATCTATTCTGCCCGTCGGCCTCGACAGATTCATCACGGACCCGCAATTCAGAAAGGACCGTTTCTTTAATCTTTTCATCCGTCCGTTCAAGCTTTACTTTAACAAAGATCTCCGCGAGCAATGGTTAAGGGACATGGTTTCGCAGGGAAAACAAAAACACCTCCTCTCTGATCAGGACGCTGACACAATTATCTCGCAACTCGATGAGCCGTACATCCAGAAATATCTTATCAGTCTTGTTGTCCACCTGCTTACCCTGCCGGTTACCCAGGTCGTCTCGGTACTAATTGCATTCATCTACTGGTTAAGTCATAGAGAAGATCCGAACGCCTGGAAAGTCGGACTCGGTATCATCGGTTTCTTTCAGATCGTTCCCATCTCGCCCGGTTCACTTTGCAGGGGCCTCTACACCTTATCTATGGCCATTAAGGATAAAAGTTTTAAAGACTATAATATTGCCATCTTTCTAAGCTTTTTCAAATACGTCGGTTACCTGGCCTTCCCGATCCAGATGGCATACCACTATCCCGCTCTTGCTCGTTTCATGGCGGGGCACTGGGCAACTGAAGCAGTACACATTGTACCCGTTTTCGGAGAACGGGGGGCCCTCTTCGAACACTGGATATTCTGCCTGTTCTACAACTGGCCCCTAACCATAAGAAAAAGAATGGCCAAGCGAGCCGCGATCAGGGCACAAAAACCCTCACGGTATTGGCATTTCATCCCGCTGGCAGTGATTGGCGCTGGCATCTTCGCATATATCGACCATCTCTATATCAAGGACCTTGGCAGACTGCCAGATTGTGACAGGGTCTGGTGGCTTTCCATAATACTACTATTAGTGTTAGGGGTATTGGGTACACGTTTAGCTGCCGGTACTGCCCTGTCAAAAAGGATCGTTGCTTCCGCCGTCTGCGGAACCGCATGTGCCTGCATCTACACCATCATTAACATGATACAGGCTGCTTATCATCAACTGCCTGTCGCCCCATGCATCAACGCCGGCCTATGGAGGATATTCGCTTTTACAATTCTTGCCACAATTGGAGCGATCATTACTGAATTGAAACTGCACGATCCAGAGCTGAAATAACGAAAAAACCGCTTTTAAAGCCATTTTCGCCTAATTTTACTACTCTTTGTCACTTTATTTACTTGTAAACCGGCACTCTTTATGAGAAAATCACGCCTTGTTTGAGTCATATAAATCCTTCTGGAGGTTTTAGAAAAAATGATTGATAGCTTTGGTTCGCTCTGTGATGATTTTTACGTAGACATGCAGATAAATACGCACCTTGATTTGCCAAGCGAAAGAGACACGGTCCTTACGTTTTTTGAACGGATACAAAAGCAGTTTCCGGGAATGAACAATTTCTACAAAAGGCCTAATGGCGATTTTTGTCTTGAGCAGGAAAAAGAAGGTGAAAAATACCTATGGGTCAACCTCGAGGTTGACCGCATTAGTTCCGGCTGCGCAAATCCACAGCAGTTCGAAGACGTATATGCACTAAATCAGCTCATCTTAGAGATTGCTCCATACATGCTCGGCGTAAGTTACCTCGACATCGATTCGCTCGATATAACTTTCACTATGGATTTTGATTGCCGGGGAAATCACAGTGAGATCATTGCTGACGCCCTCTTCGCTTCAACCGCTTTTAGTGCCTTTTTAGACATGCCAAAAACAAAACCGCTCGGATTTTCACCTGCTGCTATTATTTCGTTAGATGATGAATGTACCATGCAGGCAAGAATTTCCATCGAATCGAGAACGGGGCTGACAGAAGTTAAAGAACAAAAATTTAAATCCGATGAACCGATAAGTTTGTATTTTACCATAAGACGCCAGGGTAAAGGCAAAGAGTTCTATTCACTGGGATCATTGGCTCAGCAGTGCCGGATAGCTGAGGACCTGATGGCAGAAAAAATAGTCCCCGCTTTTGTGGGACCTTTGACAAACGCCATCGCCCAAAGGAGATAACTTTAAAAAGGAGGCTTTTAAAATGGCAATACAGGCAACTTCAAGCAGTTATAAAAAGAACACTCATAAAATATTGATTCTGGCACTGATAGGGTTTGCTGTTTACTGTGTTTACGACGGCTACTACAATCAGTCTTTTATAGAAAAGCACACTCTCGAAAACGGCCAACCGAACAGTACGCTTGCTTTTAATAAAAAAGCTCCGCCGTTTTTGGCAGCTATCGCACTTGCAATAGGGGTTAATCTGTTCCGTATCTGGAACAAAAAGATCGTAGCAGGCGATGAGTCTTTGTCTTTATCTAATACCGAAATACCGTATAACTCTATTGAAAGCATTAATAAAACCTACTTCGACTCTAAAGGATTCTTTACCGTAACATATAAGGACTCCCAGGGAAAAGAAAGTACAATTAAGGTCTGTGACAAGGATTATGATAACCTCCCTACCGTTCTCGATGAGATAGTCGCCAAAATAAGCTGATCCTGCAATAAGGGGGTTTCGGGATTTTTTACGATTATTTAAAATATGACAATACGTTTTTGAAAACAGAAAGGCTTTTTTGATGAATTGCTGCGTTGTAGGTTTACAATGGGGAGACGAAGGGAAAGGAAAGGTTGTTGACATCCTCGCCGAAAATTCCGATGTCGTCGTTCGCTACTCAGGTGGGGCAAATGCCGGTCATACCGTCGTGATCGGTGAAGAAAAATTCGCCCTGCACATTATGCCCAGCGGTGCCGTCCGCAAAAAAACCTGCTGTGTCATCGGCAATGGAGTTGTTGTTGACCCCGGCATTCTTATAGACGAGATCGAGGGCCTTGATAAAAGAAACATCTCTCTTGACGACAGGCTCTTTATCAGCGAAAACGCCCATGTCGTTCTCGACTATCATAAGGCAGAAGATCAACACCGTGAAAACGCTCTCGGAAAAAATAAAATCGGAACAACCATACGAGGCATAGGGCCGTGCTATGCAGACAAGATAGGAAGAAGCTTCGCTGTAAGGATGGCCGACTTCAGAAATGTCGATTCCTTAAAAGAAAAACTGAAAAAGATAGTTGACTACAAGAACAAAGTATTTGCCGCTCTCTATAAAGCTGAGCCTATCGATGCAAACAATATTTTTAAACAGTGTGTCGTTTTCGCTGAAAAATTAAAACCTTATATAACCAATACGACAAAATATCTGCACGAATCCATTGACGCGGGCAAAAGCATTCTTTTTGAAGGCGCGCAAGGTGCACTGCTTGATATTGATCATGGGACATTTCCCTTTGTAACAAGCTCAAACGCAAGCGCTCTCGGGATGAGCCCCGGCTGTGGCGTGCCCGCAAGGCTCGTAGATAAATTTATCGGAGTCGTAAAAGCATATTCCACAAGAGTTGGTGCCGGCCCGTTCCCTTCAGAGCAGGACAATGAAATCGGCCAGACTATCCGCGAAAAAGGAAACGAATACGGTACAACAACAGGCAGGCCACGCCGTTGCGGCTGGTTCGATGCTATTGCTGTTAAATACACCGTAGCCATCGGAGGCGTTAACGAAATAGCCATGATGCATCTGGATACCCTCGCAGGATTTGACGAACTGAAGATTTGCAAAGCATACCGGATAAACGGTACCGAAACTACGTTCTTCCCATCGGATGCCGTGGAACTTTCTTCCGTCGAATGCATATATGAAACCATGCCGGGATGGCATGAAGATCTCTCTGGAGTTACCTCATACGACCAGTTGCCGCAAACCACAAAAAATTATATTGCCGCGATAGAGAACATCGTAAAAATACCTGTAACGATGGTTGGGGTCGGACCAAAAAGAAGTCAGGCGATCTGTAAAAGTTAAAGTAGGGACAAATGGATCTTACTTTCGAACAAAAACGCGAGAAAGCTGCAAAAAAATTAGGCGTATCGACAGATGACATACCGCGCCATATCGCCATCATAATGGACGGTAACGGAAGATGGGCCACCCAGCGGGGACTGCCAAGGTTCCAGGGACATTCCGAAGGCGGCAAGATCGTTGAGAAGATTGCCCTTCACTGTGTCGATATAGGCGTCGAATACCTAACCCTATATTCCTTCAGCATGCAGAACTGGAAAAGACCAAAAGAAGAAATAGATTTTCTCATGTATCTTTACACCGAATATATCAAAGGCATAAGGCCGATCCTTCTTGAAAACAATGTAAAACTCCATCATATCGGCCAGAGAAAAAAACTCCCGCAAACCGTTCTTGACGCTATTGATACCACGACGGACATTACAAAGAATAATACGGGCATGACACTTGGCCTTGCTTTAAATTATGGTGCAAGAACGGAGATCGCAGACGCTGTAAAAGCTATCGCTGAGGAATGCCTGCAGGGAAAGCTATCCATCGACAACATCGACCACGACTGCATCAGCAGCCATTTATACACTGACGGCTTTAAGGATCCGGACCTGGTCATAAGAACTTCCGGGGAAATGAGGATCAGTAATTTTCTATTATGGCAGATTTCGTATTCGGAATTTTATGTCACAGACACGCTCTGGCCGGATTTTAAAACCGAAGACATTGACAAAGCGGTTCGCTCATTTGCAAATCGCTCCAGGCGGTTCGGAGATGTAAATTCACAGAAGGTCAACTAACATAGGATTTGAATATGCTCAAATATAGACTTTTCTTTGGAACCCTGATGGTTGTCGCATTCATCGGAGCATGCCTTGTCGATGGCTGGCTCGACGGCTCTCTCTCTGCTTCGACAACTCAGCCGCTTTTACCTGTCAGCGGCACTATACTTTGCATACTTATCGTTCTGTTTGCAATACCTGCGCAACTCGAGCTCGCAAACCTTATCGAAAGAACAGGGCCGAAAATTTTCAGGACTTTAACAATACCTGCTTCAATGGTACTTGTGCTGGGCTGGTACATCCGCCAGTTCTTCTCGAACCCGTTCCAGTTCCAACTGTATCATATTATCGCAACAACCGCTGCAATACTGCTTATGCTCTTCGTTCTGCAGGCTGTTAAATTCGCGAACACCGGAACTATTGCTAATTGTTCCGCAAATCTTTTTGCTTGTTTCTATCTGGGATTTCTAAGTGGATTTGTCCTCGGTATCAGGGTGGATCTCGGGCTCTGGCCGTTACTTATGTTCGTCTTCACAGTAAAATCCTCTGACATTGGAGCTTACACCATAGGAAAACTTTTTGGAAAACACAAATTATCACCTAAGATCAGTCCATCGAAAACGTGGGAAGGCCTGGCCGGAGCCATTCTTTTCGCCGTGATAGTTTCTGTCGTTTTCGCTGTGAAAACAGGTAAAATGTCCACAGTCATGGCCGTTCTCTTCGGCGGGCTTTTTGCCGTACTTGGCCAGCTTGGCGACCTTGCCGAATCCATGATAAAAAGAGACGCACAGCAAAAGGACTCTGCAAGTTCCGTTCCGGGCTTCGGAGGCATTCTTGACATAATAGATTCGCCCATCGCAACCGCACCTGCTGCATATTTATTCCTTATGTTGACCATAAGCTGAAAGGTATATTGTTTTGGAACACAAAATACAATTGGATCCTAAAACCCGGCTTATTGAACTTTTCGGACCCGCCGACAAGTTTTTAAAGACTGTTCACTCGGAACTGGATGTTACCATCACGGCAAGAAACAGCCAGATCATAATTACCGGTAAGTCCGATGATATAAAAAAGGCCGCCGACGTCATAGATAAAATGCAGCAGCGTCTCAATCAAAAAGGTACGCTCGACGAAGATGACATAACCGGCATTATCACCATGGCTCAAAAAAACCTGAAATCTTACGACAAAAATGCTCTTATAGTCTATTCCAATAAAACCATCATCGAACCGTTTACAAAAGGACAACAGCAGTACATAAAAAAAATGAATTCCTGCGATCTTACGTTTTGTACGGGACCTGCTGGCACCGGAAAAACTTATCTGGCCGTCGCTGTTGCCGTTGCAATGCTAAAAAGAAAACAGATCAGGAAAATAGTCCTCGCACGCCCCGCTGTTGAAGCCGGGGAAAGACTCGGATTTTTGCCGGGAGACATACAGGCAAAAGTAAACCCTTATCTAAGGCCGCTTTTTGATAGCCTTGAAGACATGATGGCTTTTTCTCAGATGAAAAAATTCATCGAAATGGATATTATCGAGGTCATCCCGCTGGCATTCATGCGGGGAAGAACTTTAAACGAAGCCGTGGTGATCTGCGATGAAGCCCAAAATACCTCTGCATCGCAAATGTTGATGTTCCTGACAAGACTTGGAAGGGGTTCAAAGATGATTATCACGGGTGACATAACACAGATCGACCTTGAAAAAGGAGAAAAAAGTGGTATGATCGACGCATGCAATACACTAAAAGGTATTAAAGGTGTTGGTTTTGTGGAACTCAACGAAGAGGACATTGTAAGGCACAGCCTCGTACAAAATATCGTACAGGCATATGACAAAAAAAAGAAAAAAAATACATAACTTCAGGCTCTTAACCCGGTATACCGATAAAATATTATCGAATAACCCCGGCATTATAAGCCCGACTATTTGGTGCAATAAATGGTATTAAAGAAAAAAAAGATCAGTGCAAGACGCCAGCATGTACGTGACAATATCTCCGCGGAGAAATTTGATCGAATCAGTGGTATAGTAAACAGCCCTATACCCCTGGCTGTATTTGTTCTTACCGTCTTTATTCTCCTGACGATCGTATTGCTCAGCGTAGACACCTCTGACGGAAAATTCTTCCGGGTCGACACTAAACTTTTAAAGCCTCTCCCTGAAGTATTCGCCATAGGAACTATAGTAATACTAGTCTCTATTGGCGCAGCCTTATATATCCAACACTATCAAAGTCGCATTATAAGAAAACCAACAAGACTTATCGCACTAACCGGTCTATTCGTCGTGCTGCTGATAATGGCAAAGATCGGGTCATTCTCCGAAAAATGGATATGGCTTGCCACCGGTTCGGCCGTAACCAGTGCCGTTATTCTAACTATAGCATACAATCAAAGGTTTGCTATCGGCATGACGTTGTTCTATTGCATACTGGCATGTTTCGCTGTCGGCAAGATCGCAACCGTAGAACTCTTTCTTACCATGATGGCCGGCGTGGTAGCATGTTGTTTTTCTCTTAAAGAGATACGCACAAGAATGAAGTTGATAGAGGTTTCAACTCTTGCTGCTATAGCGGTCTTTATCACAGCGGCGGCCCTGGGCTTCATTCAGAAAAAACCCGTATGGCTCATCTTTTATACCTCGGGCAGCGCTGCCGCCATAACCGTAGCCGTTGGACTGGTCATTCAGGGTTTTTTACCGCTGATCGAAAAGGTCTTTGGCATTGCAACAAGTATGACACTAATGGACTACAGTGATGCAAACCAGCCCTTGCTTAGAAAACTTGCTATGGAGGCCCCTGGAACTTTCAGCCACAGCCTGCTGATCGGCTCTATCGCTGAAACCGCCGCCGAGGCCATTGGTGCAAACGGGTTGCTTTGTCGCGTAGGCGCCTACTATCATGATATCGGAAAGATCAACAAACCCCCTTATTTTGTTGAAAACCAAATGGGCTCGGAAAACCGCCACAACCAGCTTTCACCGGCAATGAGTCTGCTTATTATCATCGGACATGTAAAAGACGGAATTGAGATTGCAAGAGAATTCGGGCTTCCTTCCGTACTTAGGCAGTTCATCGAAACGCATCACGGAACAACGCTTATCGAATATTTTTACAACGAAGCAAAGAAAAAACAGGACGACAGGCAGACCTCTGTTTCCGAATCGGAATTTAGATACCCCGGGCCAAAGCCACGATCGAAAGAGGCCGCTATTATAATGCTTGCTGATACTGCTGAAAGCGCTGTAAGATCTCTCACAGATACCAACCCCGGCAAGATCGAAACTGTCGTTCATAACATGGCCATGAAAAGACTCCAGGACGGACAATTTGACGAATGCGACCTCACCTTAAGAGAGCTAAGCAAGATCGAAGCAGCTTTATCAAAATCACTGGCGGCTCATCACCACGGCCGGATAGCTTACCCAAAGTCACCGGATGAACCGATTGACATGCTGCGAAAAACTGAATACAATCCGAACGGTAACTAATATGTCAGACCAGTACGACATAACGGTTGATATAACTTCTCAGCACAATGACCTTAAAGCCGATTTTGAAAAGTTTAAGGATCTCGTCTATTCTATCTGCCTGAAATTTGGACTTAAAAAAGCTTCTGTCGGTATTGCTGTCGTTGACGACGTTAAGATTACTGCGGTAAATTCACAGTTCCTAAAGGAGCAAAACACCACCGACGTAATAAGCTTCAACCTGTCCGACGATGACGCAACAACATTTGAACTCATTGTAAATGCTGATGAGGCTAAAAGGCAGGCCCAAAAAAGAAGCCATTCCATAGAGGCTGAATTGGCTCTATATATAACCCACGGAATGCTTCATAACCTTGGTTTTGACGATGCTGATAGGCGGCAGGCTGAAAAAATGCATAAAACTGAAGATGATATTTTACAACAGGCCGGTTTCGGTATAATATATGGCTGTAATTAGCTTGACTAATAAAGAATATTTCGTTTTTTAAGGACAATAAAAGTGGATGATGTTGGTTGGCGGCTCTTATGGATATTTCTTCTGTGCGCAACCGCTTTGTACTTCTCTTTAAGCAATCTTGCATTAAGAGCTTTTTCAAGAGTAAAACTTTACGATATCTTCAGGGCAGCAAACAAAGAACATATCGCTGACACCATCGTGGAAAATACTGAAAAGTATATTATTACATGTTCATTTTTCAGGATACTTGCCAATGTCAGCATCGTTTTTTTGCTGATAAACTTTTTCGATAACCTCCTTCCCGCTATACTTTTGTCTATCCTCATCTTCGAAATATTCTCGTTGGCAGTACCCCTTGCATGGGCTCAACACACCGGAGAAAAGATACTTTTAAAAACCTATCCTGTCCTGAATTTGTTCGCCGGTATCGCTTCACCGGTACTTGTTCTGTTTAGATTTCATGATCGTCTTGTTCGTCGGCTTGCAGGTGTAACCGAATCCACACCGGGCCAGGAACAGGAAGAAAAACAGGAAGAGATAATGAGCATAGTGGAACAGGGCAGAATGGAAGGCGTCGTTGATGAAGAAGAAGCCGAAATGATAGAAAATGTACTCGAACTCAGCGACACTACCGCCGAAGAAATAATGACACCTCGAACGGACCTTGTCGCAATTAAAGTTGACGATGACCTTAAAACAATACTTGATACGATCACAAAAGCGGGGCATTCTCGCATCCCCGTCTATGAAAAGAATATCGATAATATAATAGGACTCGTCTACGCAAAGGACCTTCTTTCTCACATCGGCAAAGATATTCAGGACTTCAACATTCGCGATATAATAAGGGATGTCTATTTTGTTCCGGAAACAAAACCCCTAAGAATACTGCTAAACGAGTTTAAAAACCAAAAACTGCACATCGCCGTCTTGCTCGATGAATACGGAGGAACCGCAGGCATCGTTACAATAGAGGACATACTTGAAGAACTCGTCGGGGAGATAGCCGACGAATATGAAGAAATCCCTCCAGAGGCCATAAATCAGATCGATCAAAATACTATAGAACTTGATGCAAGAGCATATATAGACGACCTCAATAATGACTTCGAGCTTGACCTGCCGGAAGACGAAGATTACGATACTGTCGGCGGCTTTGTCTTCTCGCACCTCGGCTACATCCCAAAAAAGGATGAAACTTTTGTCTACGAAAACGTAAAATTCACGATCATAGCTGCTGAAGCCAGAAAAATTAAAAAACTGCGAATAGAAAAAATCCAAACCGATACTGATCAGTAGTAAGTTATGCTAAAAAAAGACCGGGCCGTTTGCCTAAGAAAAACCGACTACTCTGAAACCTCACAGGTAGTTACTCTCCTTACAAGATCCTTCGGCAAAGTACCGGCCATGGCAAAAGGAGCAAAACGAGCCAAGTCTCCCTTCGACGGACCCATCGAGATATTCTCTTGCGGAGACATCGTTTTTTCTCCTGCCGCTTCCCAAAAACTCGCCACACTTACTCAGTTCGAACAAAAACCCGTTTTCATCGGTTTAAGATCCCGCCTGTATAACCTAAACTGTGCCTTTTTCGCTGCAGAATTGCTCGACAAATTTACCCACGACTACGATCCCCATCCGGAGTTATTTGACTCCTTTACACAATTTCTTACTGACATCCAGAATATAAAGAACGACTTTGAAGCCCTTGCCTTATTAATTATTTTTCAACTTACCCTGTTAAGTGACATTGGCACAAAACCTGTCCTAAGTGCCTGCACAAGCTGCAAAACCCCCTTTAATGAAAACTGGCCGTATGTTTATTTCACCAGCTTGGCCAATGGAATTGTCTGTCGTGATTGTGAACAGGCTTTTACGGATAAGATAAGACTCTCGAAACATGCCGCTGCTTGCTTAAATGATCTTAAACACCTGCCGCGGGCCAACGAAAAAACTTTAAATGAGATTGAAAAGGTTCTTATTTATCACTTCACCGAACTGCTCGGCAAACCACCGAGAATGGCAGGACAATTTATAAAAAAATAATTTTATTCTTCGAACAGCGTATCATTTTCTTTTTTCTCAGGCCCGCTTTTATATTCAAGGCCCAAATGTTCAAACGCTTGTCTGGTCGCTTCCCTGCCCCGCTTTGTCCTTCTCAAAAATCCAGTCTGCAGCAGGTACGGCTCCACGACATCCTCCAATGTATCACGCTCCTCTCCCAATGTTGCCGCAATAGCGTCGATCCCTGCCGGCCCGCCGTCATAAACATCTATCAAGGCACGCAGGAACATCCTGTCAAGCTCATCGAGCCCCAGCTCGTCTATCTGTTCCATTCGCAAAGAACTCTCTACTATATCAATAGTAAGTTTGCCCTGACCCTTAACCTGTGCATAATCCCTCACCCGCTTAAGCAATCGGTTGGCCACTCGCGGTGTACCCCTCGAACGCGATGCTATCAGCTCTAACGAACTGTCGGCACACTCAAGCTCCAGCAGCCTTGCCGATCGCTCCAGTATCTGCATCAGCTCATCGTTACTGTAAAACTCCACATGATAAAGCATCCCGAATCTGCCGCGTAACGGAGCGCTTAGCAGCCCTGCTCTTGTCGTTGCCCCGATAAGTGTGAATCTTTTCAGAGGAAAGTTTATCGTCTTGGCATGCATCCCGCTGTCGACCGTAAAATCAACTTTAAAATCTTCCATCGCAGGATATATAAATTCTTCTACCGGGGCACTTAACCTGTGTATTTCATCTATAAAAAGAATATCACCGGTATTGATATTGCTCAAAAGCCCCATCACATCGCCTTGTTTCGAAAGTGAGGGACCGGAAGAAGTCTTGATCGCCGCCCCCATCTCATTGGCAATAACATTTGCAAGCGTTGTCTTGCCAAGTCCCGGCGGCCCGTAAAAAAGCATATGCTCAAGAGGCTCTCCTCGTTTATTTGCCGCTTTGATCGCAATAGAAAGCTTGTTTTTTATGTTTTCCTGCCCGACAACTTCATCAAGCTGTTTGGGACGAAGCGCATAGTTAAACGACTCTTCCTGCAGCCCGCCTGAATCCGAACTCAATACCCTGTCTATCGCCATAATTTTCCTTAAACTTCTATGCCCTGCTTGATCCGATAAACTAACGGAACAAGCTCTTCTGCTGTTTTAATATCGGGATGCTTTTCGCTGGCAAGATCGATTAGCTCCACCGCATCGGTCCTCTTTTCGCCCCACGCTATCAATATCTCCATCGCTTCGATCTGGTATGCCTCGTACCCGGCCTTGCCTGCCGTCGCTCCCTCTGCTGACCCAATTGCGAATCCCTCCAGTTTGCCTTTAAGCTCTGCGATCATATGCTGGGCAAGACGTTTGCCTATCGAAGGAAGCGACACAAGGATCTTTTCATCACCTGTCTCTATGGCATTGGCAATGGTAGCTATCGGCATCGCAAGCGATTTCAATCCCTTCTTCACTCCCATCCCCTTTACGCCGGTGTACTTCTTGAAAAATTCCTTCTCCCCCTGGTTTAAAAAACCTATCATTCTCGGCACAAGGTTGCCACCGCCAGGTGTCCCTTCAAAGTATTCCGTCGTGCAAAGAGTGATCTCGCTGCCAACCTTACTAGAAAGCCCGCTTATAACATATCCCGGCAACATCACCTCATAACAAACCTGCCCAACCTCAACAAGTCCGCTCTCACTGCCTATACTTACCAGCTTTCCTTTTATCTTGGCTATCATCCTTCGATCCTTCTTTCGTTTGCACAGCACATAGCAACCGCGATTGCGTCCGCCACATCTGCCGGCTCCGGCATATTCAAAAGACCCAAAACCTGCTGGATCGTTCTTTGCATCTGCTCTTTGCTCGCCCTGCCGTTACCGGTCAATGATTTCTTTATACGTGTCGCTGCAAAGCTCCTTACTTCCGCGCCGGCCTCGACCGCCTTATAAAGTATAACGCCTCTCGCATGTCCCATCAATATCGCGGTTTTGGGGTGCTTATAATTCGAATAAAGCTCCTCTACCGCAACCACTGCCGGGGCGTACTTATCGAGTATCTGCCATGCATCGCACGCGATCTGATTTAGCCTCTCGGCCAGTCCTTTGGACTCATCACTCTTAAAGACTCCGGCCTCGAGCAGCTTCTCATCTCCGGCTCCGGTTTCTATCAACGCATAACCGCAAACCCGCAAACCCGGATCAATACCGAGTATCTTCATTTCGCCTAACCTTCCTTGCGCTTGATCCTGTATTCATGACCCGGCATATCCTCAATAACAAATCCTTTTGCTGTAACCTCATCCCTGATCTCGTCGGCCCTTTGCCAGTTCTTGTCAAGTTTTGCCTGTTTTCTTTCTGCTGCCAGTTTAATTATTTCATCCGGAACATCGTCCGACGATTTTTCTATCACTCCAAGTACAGAATCTATTTTTTCTATCGCCCCTATCAATGCCGCCGCCTCGGACGGACTAACGTCTTCAAGCTTGTTCGCCTCTCTTATAAAATCAAATACCGCCCCAAGTGCCTTGGAAATATTAAGATCATCACAAAGAGCTTCGTCAAACGCTGCCAAACTTTTATCTATAAGACTCTTTACTCCGTCGCTTACCGCCTGGTCGTTTTGTATTTTGGCGATCTCCCCAAGTGTAAACACACATTGGTTGATCTTGTCTATAGCTTGTTCGGCCGCCTTTAATCCATCGAAAGTAAAATTATAATTCTGCCTGTAATGAGAGCTTATCAATGCATACCTGATTGCGTTTTTCTTAAAGCCTTTTTCAATAAGTTCCGGGATAGTGTACAAATTGCCCTTCGACTTGGACATCTTCTCGCCGTCAACCAGCAAAAATCGCGTATGAACCCAGTAGTTCACCCACTTTTTACCTGTAGCGCCTTCTGTTTGAGCTATTTCGCATTCGTGATGAGGAAAAATATTATCTTCCCCACCTGTATGAAGATCGAATTGCGGACCGAGATATTTTGTACTCATCGCCGAGCACTCAATATGCCACCCCGGAAACCCCCTTCCCCACGGGCTGTCCCACTGCTGGATATGCCTCGGATCGTGTTTCCAGAGTGCAAAGTCTTGCGGATTTTTCTTTTCTTCGTTGACCTCTATTCTTGCCCCCGCATTAAGATCATCCAGGGTATTGCCGGAAAGCTTGCCGTAATCTGCAAACTTGGTCACATCGTAATAAACATTACCGCCGACAATATAACCAAAACCCTTCTCTACCAAAGTCTCTACCATCTTGATCATATCGTCTATATGCTCGGTTGCCTTCGGATAATGGTTCGCAGGCTTAATATTCAAAAGCTTGCTCGATGCCATAAACGAATCCGTATACATCCCGGCTATTTCCAGCGGATCTTTTTTTTGCCTTCTTGCTGCTTCCTCAAGCTTGTCGGCTCCCTCGTCAGCATCATCTAAAAGGTGCCCCACATCGGTAATATTCATAATATGGGTTACGGCAAAACCTTTAAACTCGAGAAATCTCTTTAGGATATCCGCCACAAGGAACGACCTGAAATTCCCGATATGAGCATGTGAATAAACCGTGGGCCCGCAACTGTATAACTTGACTTTGCCAGGCTTTAGCGGCTCAAATTCCTCAACTTTTTTTGAAAAAGTATTATATAACCTCAAAATCATAAAACTACCTATAAACTCCTTTTGATCCTTCTTCTCAGCATAACCGTCGCCGTCGCAGCTATCGCTCTTTTGGCTCCTACATCGCCAAGCCCTTCATTGGTTTTCGCCTTGACATTTACATTTACAAAATCAATATCTAGGATAGAAGATATTGCCCTTTTCATCTGCCCTTTAACCTGTCCAAGCTTCGGTTCCTCGGCATGAACGATAAGATCAATATTAACTACCTCCCATTTTTTTTCGTCTAGCCTGTCCTTTACGATCAGCAAAAGTTCCCTGCTGTCCGCATCTCGCCACACTTCTTCTGTATCAGGAAACATCCCGCCGATATCGCCCATCCCCGCAGCGCCCAACAGCGAATCGATGATAGCATGCAGAACAACGTCACCGTCACTATGACCCAGCAATCCCTCTTTATGCGGTATCTTCACTCCGCCAAGAACAAGATCCCTGTCGGCCACAAGCCGGTGAATATCCGTACCTATCCCCGTCCTGTATTCATAATTGATCTCTGTACTCACAGCGTCCCCTTGGTGCTGGGAACATCGGTCCCCACTATCTTTACCGCGCTGCCTAGCGATTGACCCAATGCTTTAAATATTGCCTCTGCAATATGATGACTGTTCGTTCCATAGGGAACGTTTACGTGAAGGTTAAACTTACCCGTATTGGAAAAACTGTGCAAAAACTCCTCGATACACTCAACGTCAAAATCGCCGATCTTCTCCGTCCGGTAATTTGCGTTATAGACCATAAAAGCACGCCCGGACAGATCCACCGAAACATCCGCTTTGGCATCTTCCATCGGCAGCGAACTGTTACCGTAACGTTTGATCCCTTTCTTGTCGCCAAGTGCCTCTACGAGACATTCGCCAAGACATATCCCTGCGTCCTCAACCGTATGATGCGCATCTACCTGGAGGTCCCCGCTTGCTTTCAACCTAATATCTATTTTACTGTGCTTACTTAGGTGTGCAAGCATATGATCCATGAACCCTACGCCTGTGTCGATCTGATATGCGCCTTCACCGTCAAGATTTATTTCGACATCTATTTTCGTCTCATTCGTTTCACGCACCTTCTTCGCTATCCTGTTTCCCATAATTCTATCCTTATTATGAAAGTATCTCTTTCAGTGTTGTTACCAGCTTGTCGTTATCTTCTTTTGTACCAACTGTTATCCGCAGCTTATCTGACAGCGAACTTGTGTTCCAGAATCTTACATAAATACCTCGCTCCGCAAGCTTCTCGTAGAGGGTCCCTGATTCGCTGTACTTTGCCAAAAGAAAATTGGTTTCACTTTTACCGACTTCAAGCCCAAGCTTTTCAAGTTCCGTTTTAAGTCTCTCTCTTTCGGACTTAACTTTCGCTACATTGCTCTTGAAGTATTTCTGGTCTTTTATAGCGGCCGTTGCCGCCGCTATTGCTATCGCATCGACATTATAAGAATCTTTAACCTTCATCAGCCCGGCGATCAGTTCAGCATTAGCTATACCAAAACCGAACCGAAGACCCGCAAGCGAATACCCCTTACTCATCGAACGAAGGATTATTACATTGTCGTATTTCTCTACAAGCCGTAAACAATTATCCTCTGCAAAATCAACATAAGCCTCGTCGATCAAAAGCACCCCCGAAAGCTTATCCGCAAGTTCTCCGATAACATCCGTCTCAACCCTCGTAGATGTCGGTGCGTTTGGATTACAAATTATTGTCAAAGCCGACTTGGCTTTTACAAGATCGTCAATCCAGTTGTCATTTCCAAATGGGATCTCGACAGCCTTGCAGTTTTGAAGCTCAGCCAAAACTTCATAAAGAGAATAGGTTTCGATAGGATATGCAACCGTTCGACCCTCATCACAAAATGCCCTGAAACAGATCGTCAAAAGGTCGTCCCCGCCGTTGGTACAGATTATATTACCAGAGCCTACACCAAGAACTTTGCATGCTGCCTCACGAAAACTATCTGCCAGCGGCTGCGGGTACTTACGCAAAAACTCCGGCGAAAAACCCCTGATTGCTTCCAGCACCTTTGGACTCGGAGGATAAGGGTTCTCGTTGGTGTTAATCTTCACCACATCCGCATCGCCGGGCTGATACCCGGGAACATACCCCTGAAGACGCTCTATATTTTCACGAAAATAACCCATATTTATATCCAAAACTCCGGAAAAAGATTATACGCCCATTAAGCCGCAAATAAAAGGTGATTTTTTCAAATATTGATCTGTAATAATTGTGCTGATTTTGACTATTTTCCGCAATAATCGATCAGGCGGCCTATTTCGCTGCGAAGTTCCTTGCGATGAACGATCATATCAACAAACCCGTGCTCAAGCAGAAATTCCGACCGCTGAAATCCGTCCGGCAATTCAACCTTGATCGTCTCGTATATTGTCCGGGGACCGGCAAAACCGATAAGAGCACCGGGCTCTGCAATGATAATATCACCAAGCATCGCAAAACTTGCTGTAACTCCACCTGTCGTAGGATCTGCCAAAACTGACAAAAACAACCCTCCGGACTCATCGTACTTGGCGATAGCAGCACTGGTCTTGGCCATCTGACCCAGCGAAACCACGCCTTCATGCATCCTGGCTCCGCCCGAACAGCTTACCGTTATAAGGGGAAGGGATTCCTCGATCGCACGCTCTACCGCAACGCAAAACTTCTCTCCGACTACAAGACCCATAGACCCGCCGAGAAAGTTAAAATCCATCACCGCAAGCATAACTCCTCTGCCGCGGATAAATGCCTTGCCGACAAGCATCGCCTCGTTCGATACCCCTTTTTTCGCATCTTCTTTCAGGCGGTCCTTGTAACTGCTGTCCATCCACTTGAAGTCCAGTGGATCGTCAGACGACATATCCTTACAGAGTTCTTCGAAAGAATCCTCGTCTGCAAGCTGCGAAACACGTGTGGGACCATCTATACGAAAATGATGTTCGCATTCCGGGCAAACATGCAGGTTTTCCGCAACCTTCTTTTTATAAAGCATATGAGAACAGGAAGGACACGCCATCCACAACCCCTCCGGCATCTCCTTGCGGGGTTTTAATGAAAATCCGTTCCACTGGGATTTTTTTGTTTTTTTCACCATGAATTCTTTGTACTTACTACAATTAAATTTTCCCCTTTAGTCGCGGGCAAATAACTTTAAAATAATAAATTACAATTTTACTCGCGGAAATTTATTACCCTAAAGGGTATTGCATGCCTGCAATATATCGTTTATTGCTTTGGCTCGGTCAGGCTTATTAAATATCGCATTACCGGCAACAAGCGTGTCTGCTCCGTAAGATACCGCCTTTGATACTGTATCAGGGTTGATGCCGCCGTCAACTTCTATACGAACACCGGGACCCGCTATTTCACGAATACGAATGCACTTCTTTGCAGCCTCGTCTATAAATTCCTGGGCGCCAAAACCGGGATGAACTGTCATTACCAAAACCATATCACAAAGCGGGGCCACTTTTTCTATGCTTTCAACAGGCGTCTCCGGATTCAGAGTTACCCCGCATGTAACTCCAAGCTCGTGAAGTTCATCGATAAACTTTTCAGGATCATCGACCGTCTCGATATGAAACGTAATGTGGTTGGAACCGGCTTCGACAAAGGCCTTGGCATATTTTCGTGGATCGCTTATCATCAAGTGCGTATCAAAAACAACCTTGCTGTGCTTTCGAAGTTTGGCAACTACCACCGGGCCTATGGTCATATTCGGCACAAAATGCCCATCCATTATATCCAGGTGAACCATCTTTACGCCCGCGGCCTCAACTTCGGCTATCTCTGAGGCCAGGTTGGAAAAATCTGCACTCAGTATCGATGGTGCCACTTCTATTGTACCTGCTGCAGGTAATCTTAACTTTGACATAATTGTCCCTGTTAATATTTATTCAAAAAAGCAAGTTCTACTTCTCATCAAGTATATCAAGGCACTTAAATTTCTTGCCTTCCAGGAATTCAAGGCTCGCGCCGCCGCCGGTTGAAATATGGCTCACTTTATCTTCAAGACCCATATTAACGATTGCACTTGCACTGTCGCCGCCGCCTATAACACTTCGAGCGCCTTTGCTCGTTGCGTCTGCCACTGCCTGGGCAACTGCTTTGGTACCCGCATCGAATGGCTCAAGCTCAAAAACCCCCATCGGTCCGTTCCACACAATAGTTTTAGCACCGGAAAGTTTTCCAACGAACAGTTTTCTCGATTCCGGACCGATGTCAAGCCCTTCCCAGCCTTCGTCGATATTTCCGGCAACAACTTTGTTGTCCGCATTTGCCTTAAATTCCTTCGCAATAACTGTATCTACCGGCAAAACGATCTCACACCCAAGGTCTTTGGCCTCTTCAAGCAGGCCAAGTGCCTTATCGACAAAGTCATCCTCGCAAAGACTGTTGCCGATAGTTATGCCCTGTGCCTTAAAGAATGTATAAGCCATCGCCCCGCCTATCAGGATGCTGTCAACCTTTCTGAGCAGATTTTCAATAACCGCTAGTTTATCCGAAACTTTCGCCCCGCCAAGGATCGCAACGAACGGCTTTTCGGCATTATCAACTGTTTCACCCAAAAACTTCAGTTCTTTTTCGATAAGAAATCCGCTAACCCGGTCCTTGCCTTCCATCATCACAGGAACCGTATACATCGAAGCATTGTCTCTGTGTGCCGTTCCGAAAGCATCGCAAACATAAGCATCTCCAAGCGCCGCGATCTGCTTTGCAAAGTCGTCCTTCGCCGCACGAAGCTGGGCGTCTTCCTTGGCAGCCTTGTCTTTGATCGTTTCTTCCTTACGGAACCGCAGGTTCTCAAGAAGCATCACATCACCCGGCTGCAAAGCCGATGCCTTCGCCTCAACGTCAGCACCAATGCAGTCGTTTGCGAACACAACATCTTTACCCAAAAGCTCACTAAGCCTCTTCGCCACCGGCCGCAAACTCATCTTTGCAACAACTGCTCCCTCAGGTCTGCCGAGATGGCTCATAAGAATTACGGAACCACCGTTATCCAGAACATGCTTGATCGTCGGCAACGCCTTAACGATACGATCGTCGCTGGTGATATTCTGGTTATCGTCAAGCGGCACATTAAAATCGCACCGCATTAATACCTTCTTACCGTTTACATCAATATCAGCTACTGTCTTCTTCGCCATTGTCGACGCCTTTCATGATAAAGCATTTTTTCTGATCGTTTTGTCTTTACAAAAATCGGGCCCGCTCTGTTTCGAACGGGCCCGCAAATCTCAAACTCGTCTGATTACAGCTTGGCCATCTTTTCCATCATATCGACGGTACGGTTAGAATAACCCCACTCGTTGTCATACCAGCTGATGACCTTGACGGTCTTACCCATAACCATCGTGCAAAGCGAATCGAAAACACTTGAGGCAGGATTGCCGATGATATCGCTGCTGACAACCGGCTCATTGCAATACTCTAGGATGCCCTTAAGCTCGCCGTCTGCTGCTGCCTTAATGGCTGCATTAACTTCCTCTACACTTGCTTCCTTCTTAAGATCTGCTACCAGATCAACACAACTGCCGTCTACGACAGGAACGCGAAGAGCCATACCGTCAAGCTTGCCGTTCAGTTCCGGAATAACCTTGCCGACTGCGACTGCCGCACCGGTTGTTGTAGGAATAATATTTTGAGCGGCCGCTCTTGCACGACGCATATCGCTGTGGATCATATCGGCAACATTCTGGTCGTTCGTATAACCGTGAACTGTTGTCATCAGGCCCTTCTCAATACCGAAAACATCGTTAAGAACTTTCGCCACAGGAGCAAGACAGTTTGTCGTACAGCTTGCGTTCGATGCACATGCAATGTCAGCGGTCAGCTTGTCTTCGTTTACACCAAGTACGATCGTCGCATCAATAGCATCTTTTGCAGGAACGGTCAGTACGACCTTTTTTGCACCAGCCTTGATGTGATCGCCGTATCCGCCCTTTTCGGATTCTTTTTTGCGGAATATACCCGTTGACTCGACCACGATATCCACGCCCATTTTGCCCCACGGCAGGTTTGCTGGACTTCTCTCGGAGAGCACCTTGATCTCTTTGCCGTCGATAACGATCGCATCGTCCTTAACCTTCACGGCACCACCCCATTTACCCATTACGGTATCGTATTTAAAAAGGTGAGCCAAGCTCTTAACCGGTGCCAGATCATTGATCGCAACCAGTTCCAGGTCTCCGTTCCTTGTTAACAGTATTCTTGCCACAGCCCGTCCGATCCTGCCAAAGCCGTTAATCGCAACCTTTGTTGCCATCTCTAACTCCTTAATCTTAAATAAGTTAATTTAATTATCTGCGCACTGCTAATAGCCCCCGTTCGCAGACTGCGCACAAACTGAGGGCACAATTTAAGCTCTAAGGCCCCCCATGTCAAGCCTTTATTATATACCCCCAAAACAACCATACAAAACTGCATATTTCTTGGCTAAACCCCAAAAACCATACAGTCTTATGAAAGTTATCACTCAAAGAGAAAAAATGAAAAAACTAAGCTTTTCTTGATTAAAGCAAACTGATTTCCAGGATCCTTTTGGTTTTGCTGTCAACTTTTGTCAATTCACTTGCGCGGACAGGAGCCAGCCAAATTATTTTTTCATCGTCTTCGATTACAAATACTTTATCCCGCAAATCACCTTCAACCTTAGCCGCTGTCAGGAATTTACCAACTTTTTTCTCTCCTTCACCCCCTAACGGAAAAAACCTATCCCCCTCTTTTCTGCTTCTTGCCGCTATCTTGCCGTGAAGTTTATCAGCGTCGAACCATTCAACAATATCCTCTTTTTCTTTTTTAAATCTTTCAATATCAGTCCCACCTGCCTCAAAAACCCTGGTCTCTATTTTATATCCGCCTGTCTCTGTTAAGCCCGGCACATTAAGACACACCTTGTCAAAAGCACTCGCAGCCGTTTTCCCGGCATTTCTATAAAAACTGATCTTTTCATACTCAACACTTGCCGCAAACCCGTCCGGCAGCTCGATCACTTTCCCGCTTTCGCCGCTGCCCGTCAGTTCCAGAACTCTTTCATAATGCTCCTGCTTTAGGTCTCTTTCACCGCTGCCGACAAGAACCAGCACCCTTCGTACAACCTCAACTGCAACAAGCCTGTCCAGTCTCGCCAATCCTTGTTTGTTCAATACAATTTTTTCAACACCGTCATCTATTTTTATCTCGTCGATAGCTTTTTGCGCCTCCGCCTCGATCATCCTGTAAAGCTTCTGTGCCTTTGACGAAAGTTCAAAAAGTATCTTGGAAAGATCTTCTTTGCAATCCTTTTGTAATTCAGGCAACACAAGATGCCTGATCCTGTTCCTCGTAAAAACAACCTCGTCGTTCGTCTTGTCCGTTCGCCATTTAAAACCGTTCGCTCCGCAATACTCCTCGATCTGTTTTCTACTCACACAAAGCAGCGGCCGAACGACCTCCACCAAACCGGCAAGCCTTCTCCTTGGCCATATTCCTCCCAACCCTCTAAATCCCGTCCCCCGCACCAACCTGTGAATGATCGTCTCCGCATTATCGTCCATATGGTGCGCCATTACGATCTTCTCGGCCCCCGCCTTACGCGCCATCTTGCACAAAGCTTCTATCCTTAGCTCGCGCGCTGCCGTCTCTATCGAAACTTTATTTTCCTTTGCATAAGTCTTCGTCTCAACGCCGCACTGCAGAACTTCTATTCCAAGCTTCTCCCCAAGCTCCGCCACAAATTCACTGTCACCGTCGGACTCGGCCCCTCTTAAATTGTGATTAACATTACCGACACTAAGCTCGACCTCGATCTGACCCGCCTGTTTTAACCGTATCAAAGTCTGCAGCAGTGCTGCAGAATCCGCACCGCCGGAAACTGCCGCTAATACCCTTTCGGCTCCGTCAAACAGCCCTTCTGACCCTATAAACCCCAAAATCTGATTTTCAAACTCAAAATCCATAGCAAAAAAAACGGGCCTGCTTATCAAAAAAACAGGCCCGCCTCTCCATTATTATATCATCTCAAAACGTTATTCCAGGCTCTCAGCCTCTACAGATCCTGTCGCCGCTTCCACAGCTTCGTCGATATCTTGTCCTGTGTTCATCTTGAGGATTCGCTTCTTAGCATACTCGACATTGTCCTCGTACCGGGATTCCTTTTCAATTGAAAGCTGATATGCTGCAAGTGCTTCTTTTCTCATATGCAGCCTGCGATCCATAACATACGCCGCCCTGAACCTTGCCGGATACTGTGTGAACTCGTTCCATTGATAAACTCTTTGATAATAGATCGCTGCGATCTCATAATCTTTGAAATGTTCATAGATCCTTCCCGCACGATACGCCGCATTATCGACCTTGTCACTCGTCGGATATTTTTCGATCACCTCGTTATACTTGCTAAGAGCCACACGAAGCTTAGCTTCATCGATAACCACGATTGGTCCGCCTGCCTCAAGAAAATACTTCTCGGCCTCCGCAAAAAGAGCATCTGCCTCTTCGATAGAATCCGTCGCCATCAAACCGGAACCACTCGATTCTCCCGGCATAAGATAACGGTAAAGAACAAGCGCCCCGTATTCTCGCTGTGCCCACGCCAATTTGCCGGCCGCTCCGTTCCTGCGGTAATAATCGATCAGGTCTCTAAGGCTTGCGCGGTATTCGTTCCGCTCTAATGCCATCTTTTCTACAAGATCAACTTCCGCTGCATCAGGCATCATAAATCCCGTACTAACCAGCTCGGCATCTTCAGGGCTGACCTTGAAACGAGGGTCGTCCCTAAGCTGACTATCGGTACAACCGGACACAAAGATAGAAAATACAAAAATAGAAAATACAAAAACTGTTGTGATATATAACCTCGACATTACCGGCTCCTTTCAATTTCTGATGCGGCCTTTATGATCTGTTAACAACGCAAAAATAACATTTTAAGCCGCTATGTCAAGCTAAATAAAGCGATTAAATCCCCGCAAAAAGCAACTTTACCTATTTTACCACACCCCCAAATAACGAACCGATACTTATCACCATTGAGCCTCAACATAAGGTCCGATCGGACCATCTGGCTTAGGCTTGGGACGGGATCGGATTATCGCCTCGGCTATTACCACATCATTTTTGACCGTGATCTTTATATTAGTGCTGTCGGTCTGGACAATACTCACCTTTTCGCCCAAAGCCTCAACCAGCCCGCAATCGTCGGTGATTTTGCTCGTATCGACATTGCTCAAATTACCATAAGCCTTTTTCAAAAGTTTAGCGTCAAAAACCTGCGGCGTCTGCGCCTCAAAAACTCCCTCTCTATCCACCGTACCGGTAACCTTACCCCTCTCAACCTTCTTCAGCGTCGAAACAACCGGGCTCGCAAGCATCGCCGCTCCCGTCTCACCCGCAGCCTTGATAACCTCATCTATCCACTCGTCTTTCAGGCAGCAGCGAACCGCGTCATGCACCGCGATCAGGTCTATATCGTCTTTTACAAGTTTAAGCGCCTTCGCCACTGTCTCAAACCGCTCTGCGCCGCCTTCGCAAAGCTTTATCTGGTCGAACGCAAGGTTGGCCCCCCACTTTATCTCAACCAGTTCCCTGTCATCCGGTGATATTACCAGTATCTTCTGCTTGATATCCTCACGCTTGTTAAAAAAACCAAAACTCCGCAAAAACGCAGCCTGACCCTTAACCTCAATAAACGGCTTCTTCCTGTCCCCGCCAAACCGGCTGCTTGCTCCCGCCGCACACATTATCAATGCCACGTTTTTCATCTTTAACGATCCCTGTAATTCAAAATATTTATTGCATATTCTCATTGACTGGCAGATCTTTTAGCACCGGCTCTGCCAAAGGCTGCTCTACAATAGGATCCGGACCTATACCGAACTCTGCCAACTCGGGCGTCTGTGCAAGAAGTTGCCTGTAAGCAAGCACATAAGTGATCATCATCAGAGGATATGCAACAAGTATCCCAACAACAAGGCAAAGTAAACCGACCACCATTATAAGCGTACCAATAATGCCCAGCCCGAAAAGTTCCCACTTAACACCTTTTGTCGTCCTGCTGGATGCCTTAAGTGCTTCGATTGGACCTAATCTCTTATCAACAACATAATAAACAGCAAGACTAAACTGTATCGACCAGATTATGCCTGGAACGATAAGAAGTATAAATCCTCCGCAAATAATAAGAAAATAGAGAACCCACGTCATTGAATATCGCCAGAAACAACCGTAAAAATCAAAAAGCTCACTAACAGAAGGCTTCCGTCCGTCGATAAAGCTCAAGATGATTTTGATAAGGCCGATAGCAAGCATGAAACTAATTACGTAACCCAATATCATTATCAAAATATACAACACTGCATATAGCGGAGGACCGATACCTGAATGCCCCAGGACAATATGCAATACTGAAGACACATAAGTAAGCGGCCAGAATATCAAACCCAAAATGATAAAGAATCCAAGGTTAGATGTCGTCACGCGCCACCCGTAACCCACTAGATCACTAATACTAAAACATTTATTGCCCATGCTCTCCCTTTCGGATATAGTTTCCAAAATATTCGATCTTGCCTGATTACTCGGTGGTTTCATCACCCCATTCTAACGAATCAATATCCTCCGACATAACAAACTCCGTATGACCGTCCGCAAACAAAATATTGCATCCTTCTTCGCAATGATTCTCAACACTTAGATCATCGGCCCCGCCAACCTGGTTCCATCCCGGCCCGCTTTCAAAAAGCAATACCGTTTGTGCCGGTACACTCGTACTCTTACCTGCCAGGTTCTCGTTCATCGCATAATTACTCGGCCCTTCATCCGCACTTTTGCATCTAAAGATCAACGGATTAACATCTGTCTCCGATACCAAAAGATCGTTCCACTTATCTCCCGTTGGGAACTTATTGTCATAATCATTGGCATAAACTACCATCGCTGTCCCTAAACCCTTTAAGTTAGTCGCACAGACCAACCGCTCTGCTAAATGTCTGGTCTTGCTAAGAGCTGGCATCAGGATCGCAAGCATCATCGGAAGAATAAACAAACCAAAAACTGCCGGCACCCCGATACCCGCTATAGCCATGCCGTTACCTTTTAACTGCCCTCTGCTCTTGCTGATCTTAACGAGTGCAACGATCCCAAAGATTATCGCAGGCAGTGCCGTCAGCATACCCGTACACAAACTCAATAGTCCCAGCACAAGCGCTGTTATAGCCAGCCCGCTTGTTCTGGCATCTTTTGTCGGTTCGCTAAATTGGCTGCTAAGAACCCAATTACACGCACTGCATAACTCTCTGCCCTCTTCGTTTTCCAATCCGCATTTTGGACAATACATTTTTGGCCCCTTTCTATTTAAGACTTCAGCGATAATAATTATAAGCATAAAACTACCCCATGAAAAGCAAAATTTAAGGACAACTCTAATAAATGCTCTATCCCCCATGATGATAACACATTAGACATAAAAAAGACCCGCTTGCTTCCCGCAAACAGGTCCATTTTCTGCCCTCTCAAAAATTATTGTCAAAGCCGCCTTTTCACATCATAAAAAACTTCCCGTATCTCCACCAAACATCTCCGGCATGACAACTTCATCTTTCGTTACACCACCCTGTTTCGCCTCCTCTATCGTCGCACTGATATCTTCGGCAAAAGCTTTCGCCTCATCTACTGTAAGTTCTTCATCTACCTCTATCACCAGGGCCTTGGTATCTTCTGTTTCACCTGGCTTGAATGGAAGAACCTCGCTGAAGCTCAAGGCAACCTTACGCACAAAAGCGCTCATATGATCGATCCTGAAAACCTTACCACGCCGGACAAAATGCTCCATATCGAAAGACTCGTCCGATCCGTACTTTGGAACACAAAAACGAGCCGTTATATAATCACCCTCGCAGGGACACTTGTCGTTATAACAGGTAAAAGTCGCGCTTTCGCTGCTGATGTCAAACATCTGACCCTGAGAAAGCTCGTTATCCCCATCGTATTGCTCGGCAAACCACACTGGCCAGTTGTATTGAAGTCTTTTTTCTTTCCTGCGATCTGCTTCGCTCATCTCTCTGTTCTCCGGAAATAAATTTTTCTATTAGTCTTCCCGGTATCGACAGATAGAGCACCTCACTTTATCAGCAGGATAGGGACCCGTCCGAAAAACCCGCTTTAGACTTACTGGCATCGTGCTTTTTTGCCTTCTTACTAAGGCTCTATGGAGCGTTTAAGGGTAGCTCTAATAATTGCTTTTGAGCGGAAAATAGAAGATTTTTGTTTCCGGCAAGGAAGAAAAATCAGCTTTATTAGAGGATAAAGCGGCTTTGCTCTGACGCTGACCGGAAGCAAAACAGATTCGTTTCTCCGCCAAAATGAATTGTTAGAGGGGCCCTGATGTATTCTTTACAAAAAAATTGATGTTACAGCAAAACTATCCGCACCGGTCCTATAATTTTTTCCCCATATTTTTGACATGATCTATAAAGACATCCGCCCTGTGGCGAAAGTTCTCGAACATATCGTAGCTCGCACACGCCGGACTCAGCAAAACAACATCTCCGCTTACCGCCGTTGCCTCGGCAAGCTCAACAGCCTGACCCATTGACACCGCTTTTTTTATCACAATCTTGCTGTCAGTCTCTTTTAAAATTTCATCTTCTATCTTACTTGCCGTCGCCCCGATAAGTATCGCCGCCTTTACTCTCTTCGCTATGGCTTCTCCAAGCTCCTCAAAGCTAAGTCCCTTATCGTACCCCCCCGCAATAATGATCTTCGGCTCGTCAAACGCCTCTATCGCACCTATCGTACTTACAGGAGTTGTAGATATCGAATCGTTATACCACCTGACACCACCGATCTCTGAGATAAGCTCCAGCCGGCACGGCAACGCCTCAAAACTGTCCAGTGCCCTCACGATTGTTTCGTAACCAATGCCGAAACACATGGCAATTGCCCTCGCCGCCGCCAGGTTCGACAAATTCATCTTACCTGCCAAAACAAAATGCTTCTTTAGTTCTTCCGTAATGTCACCTGCGAAAAATTTAAAACATTTTCTTCCGGATTCCCCGCCATACTTATCGAACCACCCCTTTGTTATTTCATCTTCGCCGTTAAAGATAGAAACACAAGGATTTGACTCGTCGCATTTCTGCATCGAGAACAATTTTTCTTTCGCACCGCAATAAGCCTCAAAGCTTCCGTGCCGGTCAAGGTGGTTCGCCGTCAGGTTTGTTATCAATGCCGCATGGCAGCTCCTTCCGCTGCACGCAAGCTGCTCTATCTGAAAACTGCTCACCTCAAGCACCGCTATATCGTCAGGACCGATCTTGTCAAGCAGCTCAAGCAATGGCAGGTTCCCTATATTCCCCCCAAGCCAGACATTCTCATATCCACCGTCATTTGGGCGTGCGTTATTTAAAATATGATACGTCAGTGCCGTCGTCGTGCTCTTGCCGTTCGCCCCCGTGATCGCGACGATCCTGCACGGACAAAGCTCGAAGAAAAGCTCTATCTGTGAAGTGATAACCCTGCCGGCTTTTTTTGCTGCTGCTATAAACTCGTTGTCGGGTTTGACCGCAGGATTGACTATAAGAACATCAGTATTCTCAAAATCCTTCTTGTCATGCTTGCCGAGAACATAATTAATGTCAAAATTCTCCAGGCTCTTTATCGTCCCGGCAAGCTCGTCTTCCCTGGAGAGGTCCGTAACGGTAACTTTGCCGCCATGCCTGCATGCAAACACCGCACTGTCTTTTCCTCCACCGAACCTCCCCAGCCCCATTATTAAAACACGTTTATTTCCAAAACGATTCAATTTAAACTCCAACCCCTTTAAAATAAAAGAAGCATCAAATCCAACCAAACATGTAGTCTGTTTTAGCGCGGAATTTTTCTTATCTGACAAGGCCGCAGGTCTGAGGCAAGCGGAGGCGTACTAAAGTACGTTGAGCATTGCCGAACGGCCGAGAACGCCGTCAGGAAGAAAAAAAACCGCTAAAATCAACTCATGGCCTTTGATATCTCTACCTTAGCATCGATCGTTGCCTGCTCGATACATTTCTCCCAGTTATCCCCGAACTGTTCCTTGTACTCGTCCTTTTCATAAGCATATATGATGGATCGCGAAGCATTGATAAGAGCCCCAAGTCCGTCATCATTGCAGAAACGCACACAATCTTGCGCCGTTGCACCCTGTGAACCGTAACCCGGAACAAGGAACCAAACCTTTTCAAACTTCTTGCGAAGCTTCTTCGCTTGTTCCGGTGCCGTCCCGCCTACCACCATACCAATATTGCTGTAACCTTCCGAACCGATGCGCTTGCTCTGTGCGGCGATCTCGCCGACCTGCTCGGCTAACACTTCATACATCATCTTGCCGTCGGCACCTGCAAAGTCCTGAATAGCCGCCGCACTCGGGTTGGATGCACGAACCCATACAAATATCCCCTTGCCCTGCTCGTTCGCAACATCCGCAAACGGAACTATACCGTCGGTCCCTGCAAATCCGTTAACTGTGATCGCATCCGGCGTGATAATATCTTCCATCTCCGCAAACTCGGGATTTTCCAAATGAGCCTTCGCATAGCTGACCGCCGTATGACCAATGTCGCCGCGCTTAACATCGCCTATCGTCTCTACTCCAAGCGCATCTGCTTCGCTTACCAGCGAGTAATACGTCTCCACGCCTTCCCATAGATATTTCTCAAAGTAAGCAATATTTATCTTAACTGCCGGTACCAGAGGTGCCACTATTCGCACAACCTTGGTGCAAAATTCGAACATCGCGTCAACCGCTGCTCCTATGTCGTTTTCGTCATTCATTGATCGATGCTCCCGTATTTGTACAGGCAGACGGCTGTAAACCGGATCGATGCCTACTATCAATGGTGTGTTTTTCGACTTTACTGCCTGGCCGATCCTGTCTCCGAAATTACTCGCCACAAAAAACTCCTTTCAATAATAATCTTTTAAAAAACCCCGGAACGGCTATAATAACAATACTATCGACTAACAGCAAAACAATTCGGATTATTTTATGGAAGCAAAAAACCAAAAAAAAGATGCTGGAGCGGCTCACTGCCAAACCGACAAAAACTGGCTTAAACGCATATCCTCCTTAAAGATGGAAATCTTTTTGTCGCTGGTGCTTGCTTTAATTATTCTACTTGCATTATTGACGCACAAGCCGGGTCGATATAAACCTATACATCTGGAGAACGCCGCTGAGGTCTCGCCATATCTTACGTATAAGCTCGCAGATCTTTTCAACAATGCACAACTCGATAAGCCTTTTAACATGCTGATAGAGCAGAAAGGGCTTAACGACATCGTCGCCCGGGGCCAATGGCCCGTCGTATTCAAACCGGTAACGATTTCTGCACCTTCGGCGGTATTTGCACCAAAACAGATTTACCTAATGGCAACCGTACAACTGTCGGGCTTACCAACCGTTGCAACCGTTAAAGCAGAGCCCCTCATAGATAAAAATGGCTTGATCGTCTTTAATGTCCAATCGGTGATGCTCGGCTCGGTACCGGTAACAACGCTTGCAAGAAATATCGCAAGAAAGATAACCGATTATCAGCTTAAGGATTTCGATCCCGACAGTTGGGAAAGACGCCTGTGGAGAGGATTGCTGGACAACGAACCCGTAGAGCCCACCTTTAAAATATATCATGATACCGTACGTATTACTAAGGTAACCATAGAGAATGAAAAACTAACACTCCTCATGGAACCCGTACCAGAGGAAGATTGACCCCCTCTACCCCCTCGTCAT
>JAFGKL010000146.1 GCA_016928585.1 Sedimentisphaerales bacterium | reverse complement strand
GGCATTCAGTGTAACTCTTTCCAGCGAAGATCATAAGCAGATGTATGTTCCGCCGGGCTATGCACACGGTTTTTGTGTTGTGAGTGAGAGTGCGGTTTTTTCATATAAATGTACGGATTACTATGAATCTTCCTGCGAGGGTGGGATTTTATGGAATGATCCCGACCTTATGATCAAATGGCCCATAGAAAATCCATTACTCAGTGAAAAAGATGCGAATTATTGTCGGCTGAAAGACATTGACCCCAGTCTATTACCTCGTTTTGAGAAAGTTTAAATGGCAGATAATGATCGGTCAATTGTGGTTCTTGGGGGAAGGGGGATGTTGGGGACAGACCTTGCTAAAGCTCTCTGCAGGAAAGGACTTGAACCAACGGTATTCGATCTTCCAGAATTAGATATTACCGACAACCATCAGCTTTCTGAGGCAATAGCAGAAAACAAAACAATTGTAAATTGTGCGGCATATACAGATGTTGAAAAGGCGGAATCCCAGAGTGAGCTTGCATTTAAGGTCAACGCCGAAGCTGTCGGGCAGATAGGGAAAATTGCTGCCGAGCGAAGTGCCAAAGTACTTCATATCAGCACAGATTTTGTTTTTGACGGGAAGCTCGAAAGACCCTATGTTGAAACTGATGCGCCAAATGCCCTGAGTGTTTATGGCAAAAGTAAGCTTGAAGGAGAAAAACTTTTACAGTCCTGCGGATGTCAATATTGTATAATTCGCGTTCAGTGGACATATGGGGATAACGGTAATAATTTTGTAAAAAAGCTGATAGATATCGCAAAACAGGGCAAACCTCTTCGCGTTGTTGACGACCAGGTTGGCTCGCCAACTGCAACAAAACAGATTGCTGCTGCTGTTTGTGAGCTTATAAGGGATTTGCCGGACGGTTTATATCATTATGCGGCATCGGGATATGTCAGCAGATTTGATATGGCCAGGTTTATTTTCGATAAGATCGGGATAGATGCGGAACCCTCAAGGTGCAGAAGCAGTGATTTTGAAACAGCGGCACAAAGACCGTTGAACAGCAGATTTGATTGCAGTAAGATATCATCACTACTCAGGGATCCGGTCGAACCCTGGCAGAAATATCTGGAAAAATATTTGGAACAGTTCAGAGAGTGATCATGAATATAATTGTAACAGGCGGTGCAGGGTTTATCGGAAGCAACTTTGTCAGGATGGTTCTTGATGAAAGTAAAGATACATTCATTGTCAATCTTGACAAGTTGACTTATGCCGGGAATCTTGGCAATTTAGACGGATACATCGACAACAAAAATCACAAGTTTATCAAAGGGGACATCTGCGATGGGCCGCTTGTAGAAAAACTTATCGATGATTATAAGATTAATGCGATAATCAATTTTGCTGCTGAAAGTCATGTTGACAGATCCCTGGTCGAGCCTGGAGTTTTTATCGATACAAATGTAACAGGGACACTTACACTTTTAAAGGCAGCTCTTGAAAAAGATATCGACAGGTTTGTTCAAATATCCACAGATGAAGTTTATGGCTCTCTTGGAGAAAAGGGGATGTTTACCGAAGAGACACCGGTAAGTCCTAACTCGCCTTATTCTGCAAGCAAGGCGGCGGCCGATCATCTTGTCCGGTCGTTTGGCCATAGCTGGGGATTAAAATATAACATTACAAGATGCTCTAATAATTACGGCCAATACCAGTTCCCGGAAAAGATGATCCCTCTTATGATTAACAATGCTCTTAACGATAAGGATTTGCCGATCTATGGTGACGGGCTTTATGTTCGTGACTGGCTGTATGTTTATGATCACTGCGCGGCGGTCTGGAAGGTTCTTACGGAAGCCAAGCCGGGTACTACTTATAATATCGGCGGCAATAATGAAAAAACCAACCTTGAAGTTGTGAATTTGATCCTCGATCGTCTTGGAAAGGACAATTCACTGATCAAGCATGTTAAGGATCGTCCCGGACACGACAGGCGGTATGCTATTGATTCGAGTAAGATCATGGCGGAGTTGGGCTGGAAACCGACGGTAACTTTTGAAGAAGGGATTGTCAGTACGATCGATTGGTATTTAAATAATAAAAAATGGCTTGATACGGTTGTTTCCGGCGAATACCAGAAATATTATAAAAGTATGTATTCGGGACGATAACACGGTTAATGTTCTGTCAATTGTTCTTAGCTTTGAGTCTTCTGTCTGTCAATTCAAATACTTCTGATATGATCTGTCTTTTTTTATTATCATCAAGGGGGTGTGCTGAAAGGTATGCCTTGAAGAACGTATCCTTATCAAGATCAGTAATATCGCTGCGGTGCATATTCAACTGGACAAGGTTCTTGACAACGAGCTTTTGTGGCAGATATTTGAATTTGCAGGTTCGTTCATTATCGAGAAAGAAGAATTTCCAATTTCCATTTTCTTTTTCTGCGAAAACATTCCCAATTCGCAGGTCGCCATGAAATATTCCTGAACGATGCATTCGCCCGATCGTTTTGCCGAGAGCGATTATAAAATCAATTTTGTCAGGAGGTGTGCTTCCATTAGAACATTCCCAGTTTTCTTCAAGGCATTTATGGATCGCCTTGGCATTTTTAAGCTCTCTTGTGATCAGAAAACTTTTTATTACAGCCCGGCCGAAACCAAGCCGGCCTAAAGCGATAATATCAGGGGCATTAAAAGAATTTTCCTGAAGCATTAAAGATGCATCAAAAGCTCTTTGTGCACGGCCCTTGCGGAAAAGATGTTTTATGAAATCCAGCCATGAGCGATGTAAATAATGTTTTATGTAGACGTTTTCAGATCGGCCGGAAAAACCGATGGAACAATTGAAGGTTTTTGCGAATTTTGAAGCATGTATCTCGCTGAAGGGGCCGCGAACGTTGTCAATAGCACATTGACCAAGAAATTCACCGAGTACGTCAGTAGGAAACCTATTGCTTATCTTGAGTTTCCATCCCGAGATCCGAACATTTGTAAAATCATTAATGTGGTTAATCAGATCTGTCATATTAATTATCAGCAGCCAACTATTGCGATGCCGAGTTTATCGGCAAGAACAATGGTTTCAGGCTTATCAATAATGATGGTTTTATCTTTCTGTACGACAAGGCACTTTCCGCCATTATCAGCAAGGCCTTTGATCGTATCAGGTCCGACACAGGGAACATCAAATCGCATGTCCTGATCCGGCTTTGCAGTTTTTATAAGTGTCCAGCCGCCTTTTTTACATAACTGTCCGGCGCGTTCGATCATTTTGGCGGTTCCTTCTATGGCTTCCACGGCGATGATCTCTTTTTCTCTTACGGCGATTGCCTGACCTATGTCAAGTTCACCAAGTTTTTTTACGATCTTCCAGCCGAATTCAATGTCACCGTTAGCCGAGGGACCGGGTTTGGTTTTGGTCATAATGCCTTCTGTGGCAAGATGTTCTTTACAATACATTGTCGAATCCTCCAGGATGACATTTGCGGTTGCCAGTTCATCGGCAATGGCGCATAAAAGAGTATCGTTCCTTTTGTCTCTTCCACGAAGTCTCCAGTACCATATCCTAAGACCGCGCCAATCAGGAAGATATCTTGCTAATCTGAAAGGGGTATAGATACGTTTTTTTGCGATGCGTCCAACCATAATAGTATTGGTTACGCCACATGCTTTAAGCTTTTTTATCCATACTCCCGGCCGTGCTATCGGAACAGTCGCAAATACGTCAACATGTTCAGCAAGTTCCGGTTCGGCACTATCGACGAGAGCCGCACAAACAACCTTTAACCCTGCTTTTTTAGCTCCGTCGGCAATAAGGAACGGCAGTCTTCCCTGTCCGGCAATCAAACCTATAACACCATTATCATTCATCTAAGCTATCCTTCGTTCTTTTCCAGCTTAGCAAGTTTTTTTTCCAGTTGTTTGATCTTTCTTCTCATGTCCGGCAATTGAGGAAGTGTACCGTAGATCCTTTTTGTTTTATTAGCATCCATTGCGGGTATGCCAAGAAGCACCTTACCGTCGGGTACATTGTTGGATAATCCCGATTTTGCTCCTACTTGAACCATATTGCCGATAGTTATATGTCCGGCGATACCAGCCTGGCCCCCGAGGGCAACGTGATGCCCCAGCGTTACCGAACCAGCGATACCAACCTGAGGGACGAGCAGACAATGCTCACCGACTTTTGTGCCGTGACCTACAGCGACCATGTCACCGATTTTCGTTCCTTTGCAAACGATAGTTTCGCCAAGTGTTGCTCTTTCAATGCAGGCTGCGGCTCCAATTTCCACATCGTCTTCGATGATAACAATGCCAACCTGAGGGATTTTAAGATGAACGCCCTGATGAGTGGCAAAGCCGAAGCCATCCTGTCCGATTGAAGCATTGGAATGGATAATGACTCTGCTTCCAATAATGCAGTTGTTATAAATAACAGCATTTGGGTAAATAATACAGTCGCTGCCTAAGGTAACATCCGGACCAATGAATGCTCCGGGGTATATTGTGCAATTGTCCCCGATCTTTGCATTATCGCTTATAGTTGCAAAGTCTGCGATATTACAATTCTTCCCTATCTTTGCGGATTCGGATATGGAAGCTTTTTTGCTTATTCCGGTCTGTTTGTGTTTTCTATGCCCATATATCAAAACTACAATTTGCATAAAGGCATAATACGGATCATCGGCAATAAGAAGAGCTGCATTGGATTCTATTTCTTCTGAAACGATTACAGCACTTGCTTTTGTGGTTTTAAGTTGAAATTCGTACTTGGCATTACTGTAAAAGGTGATATCCCCCGGCTGTGCCGATTCCATAGTCGCAACGCTGCTTACGGTGATTTTGGGATCACCGTGAATAGTTCCTCCTACATGTTTTGCCAGTTCTTCCAATGTTCTGGTGCGCATAAACTCAATCCTTTTTTATAGACCCATACAGGGCATGATTATAACGACATTGGCATGTGCGTCAATCTTATAAAATGTCCAAAACAACCTAAATTACCCTCAAATAGAGGGTTGCAGCGAAAAACCGCCGGATTACTTCTTAAGAAGCCCCTTTAGTGCACCGCCTACGTCTTCGCCAATTTCCTTTCCGCTTTCGAGAATTTTTTCGGTTGCTTTTTGACCTTTTTCCAATACGTCTCCACCAATATTATCTAAGGCAGAGTCGATCGAACCGACCATGTCCTTAGGTAGTAGGTCAGCTCCCTGCTTGGCAATTCCTGCAGCAATAGCAGCAAGTATCTTGCCGGTGAGTTTTGCAGTGTCAAGTTTGTTTTTCGTTCCAAGATTGGTCATCTTTATCGGTGCGACCTTGATAGTTACGGTATCGGCTTTGCCCGGGACAGGCAGCAGCTTGGCCTTAACGGTTACGTCTGAAATTTCCAAACTTGAAATAACAAGGTTTTTAGATTTTTTGTCAGACACTTCTTTGGTTTTTTCTTCTGAAGGAAGGGCACTGATGACCTCCTTAAGATTATTTGTGAGTCCTTTTTGTTCGAGGACCATGTCGATCTGATCGAATTTTATTGTTTCGATCTTAACAGGATCGTCAAGCAGAGAGCCTATAGATACGTCAATAAGACCGTGACCTATTTTAAGCATTTCAGGGTGCTGATAGCCTTCAGGGTTGCTTATGACTAGGTTTTTTAGTTCTAACTTCCCTGCAAGTATGGACAAAGAAACGTTTCCCACGGAAACATCTACTCCTAAAGCCTTTGAAGCAGCGGTTTCGATTCCAGCCTTAAGAGCTTTGTCACCTGCAAAATGAACAATAGCAACGATCAATATGATTAGAACCAGCAGGATAATTATAATAGACTTAAGAACTTTCACGGCTTTCATTTTCTCTCCTTTCAATATCAATCCTTTATTAACTTCAAAAGCTCCGGCTGAACCTTAAAGCCTAACGAATGAGCTATACGTACATGTTTTTTACATAAATCGCGTTCTTTGAGCATATAATAGCTGATCGCTATAGCATTATGCACTGTTGCGTTATCCGGTTCAAGAGAAATAACCTTTGAATATTCCTCGATCGCCATTTCGTAATTTTCAAGGTTGGCATAAGCTACGCCAAGATTATAGAGGATCGTGGCATTTTCCGGGAAAATATTAAGGGCTTTTGAGTATTGTTCTATGGCCTGGTCGTACATTTGTTTTGTTATGTAGGCATTTCCAAGATTCTGAAGAGCACCAAGACTGTTTGGTTCGATCTGTAACAATGCAAGATATGTTTCGATTTCACTGTCTGTAAAACCGAGTGCATTATATGTAAGTGCCAGGCCAAAATAGGCGTTAATATCATAAGGGTCAAGTCCGAGTGCAGTATTGAAATGCTGTACTGCTTCATCTAATCTGCTTGTGTTATAATAAGCGTAAGCCAAATTAGTGTTTGCTCCGGCCAGCCCCGGAGACAGGGCGATAGCTTTTTGATATTGTGTTATCGCGGCTCCGTGATTTGTCATATCCATGTATACATCACCAAGCTGCTTATAGGATTTGGCATCGTTTATATCAATATTGATAGCTTTTTTCAATCCGTAAACAGCCTTGTTGAATATTTTTTGCTTGCGGTATACATCGGCAAGGCCTCTATAAGCGTCGAGAAAATCGGGTTTAAGATTTATGCATTTGTTATAGTGATATATTGCCTTTTGATACTGCTCGGCAATGCTGTAAGCGTTTGCGATGTTATTATGTGTTTTGTATTCTCCGCCTATGATCTCTATCGAAATGAGATACTGATCGATAGCGTCTTGAAACCATCCCTTTTTTAAGTAGATATTTCCGAGGTTCGTATGTGCTTCCCCCATATTTGGATTTATTTTTACAGCTCGTTCCAAAGCTATTCTGGCGTTATCAATCTCATTGACGGCACTGTAACTGTTGCCGAGATTATTGAAGAAGCAGCCTAAGGTTTGCTTTTTTGTGAGATTTTTCATGTATAAGCTGTTGTCTTTGTCGGGGGGCTTGAACTTATCTATATAATGCTGGTCCGGAGCGATACCGCCTTTACTTGTGGTTTCGATGTTATATTTATTGAGACCGTCGTCGTATCTGACAAAGAAATGCCCGGGAACAACAACTCCATACAGCGGCATTCCGATTCTTTCGGCGATGGATAAATACAGAACAGAAAGGCTAAGACAATATCCTCTTCGCTCGTCAATAACCGTATGAAGGAACAGGTCTTCCGGATTATCAGCAGTTTCTACTGTCATAAACATAAGTTCGTCAAAGAGGTATTCGTTAACAATAGGGATGGCCCTGTAATCGGCAATAAGTCTTTTCTCTTCGAGTCTTTCAAGTATCTCTTCTGCCATCTGATCGACTTTATTCCTATAGCGATGAAGTGTCTTGGGACTTCCCCATTCATTTGAAAGAACCAGTGATGCCGTACACAGATCGATCTGGTGTTCGTCCATTTGAAGGATTTTATC
>JAFGKL010000017.1 GCA_016928585.1 Sedimentisphaerales bacterium | reverse complement strand
TTTTCTGCACCAAAGGTTTCATTGTTGGCTTTGATATTCTCAAGCTTTTTTTTGTGTTCTCTTTCCTCCTGAACTAAATCATTGAATATCTTTTTTATCTCCGGATTTTTTGCCTTTTCGGCCATTTGCGTATAAAAATGGCATGCCGCCATCTCTTCTGCAATGGCAAAGTCGAGAATATCGTTTACGGATTCAAAATTATCCATTTTGTTCCTTTCGTCAAAAATAACTAAGGCAATGATTACTAATAAGGATAATATCTTCTTTCTCCGGCAAATTCAAGCCTTTTCGGGTTTAGCTGTCTGTGAAATAAGTTGACTTAAAAGCATTTTGCGGTTATTTGTATTAAAACCATAATAGGGAATATAAGCTTTTAAAGATTATTATTGAAGGGGTCAGTTATGCAGCGAAGAACATTTCTTAAGATCGGCGTTGGAACGGTTTGCGGTTTTTCAGCGGGCTGTTTTGAATCAGCTCAAAGTCCATTAGGTTCCGGCAAAAAAAACTTTAAGATATCGCTCGCTCAATGGTCCTTCCACAAACGTCTTTTCGGTCAGGCCGGCGAGAAGATGGACAATCTTGATTTTGCCGCTGAGGCCGGCAGGCTTGGTTTCGAAGGTATTGAGTATGTAAATGCGTTCTTCAAAGACAAGGCCGAGGACAAAGATTATTTAGCGGAGATGAAGCGTCGGGCATCCGACAACGGTGTAAAGTCGCTGCTTATCATGTGCGATGGTGAGGGCAACCTTGGCGATCCCGATGATGACAAAAGAACGCAGGCCGTCGAGAACCATTACAGGTGGGTTGACGCGGCAAAATTTCTCGGCTGTCATTCGATAAGAGTAAACGCCGCCTCTGAGGGCTCATACGAACAGCAGATGAAGCTGGCAGCCGACGGGCTAAAGAGGCTCAGCTTGTACGGAACGATGAAAGGCATAAATGTTATCGTTGAAAACCACTGGGGCCTAAGCAGCGAGGGCAGGTGGCTGCCGAAAGTTATAGAGATGACAGGGATGGATAACTGCGGAACGCTGCCGGACTTTGGCAACTTCCCTCAAGAGGTTGACGCTTACGAGGCTGTCGATCTTATGATGCCGTATGCAAAAGCGGTCAGCGCAAAAAGCTATGACTTCGATGAAGATGGCAACGAAACAAAGATCGATTATTACAGGATGATGGATGTAGTCCTTAAACACGGCTACACCGGATATGTCGGAGTGGAATATGAAGGCAGCAGATTAAGCGAAGAAGAAGGTATCATCGCCACAAAAAAACTGCTGGAAAAAATTCGCCGCGGCGAAAAAGCATAAGTTCTTCGGGAACGGCCATGCCTGAGCTAAGCAGGCGACAACTTTTTAAGAACGCTGTAGCCGGCATAGGTGTACTTGGCATGAGTAATATGTTTAAAAATAATCTGCGCGATATTGAAGACTCCGGCTTTGGCCTGATACCGAAACGTCCGTACGGTAATACGGGCGTCAAACTCTCGGTGATCGGCTTTGGCGGGATCGTTGTTATGAACGCTGAACAGTCGGTTGCAGACAAGGTTGTAGCCGATGCTGTTGAGCGGGGCATTAACTATTTCGATGTTGCGCCCAGCTATGGTGATGCGGAGTTAAAGCTTGGCCCTGCATTGGAACCGTACCGTAAGGATATTTTCCTGGCGTGCAAGACCACAGAACGCACCAAAGAAGGTGCCCGGGCCGAGTTTAAACGATCGCTGAAAAACATGCGTACCGATTATTTCGATCTGTACCAGCTTCATGCGATTACCGATGTCAAAAACGATGTTGACGTTGCGTTTGCAAAGGGTGGCGCGATGGAGCTTGCTGTGGAAGCGAAAAAGAACGGACAAATTCGCCATCTTGGTTTTTCGGCACACTCACACGAAGCGGCGCTTGAGGCGATGGATCGTTATGATTTTGATTCGATTTTGTTTCCGATAAACTTCGCAACGTTTTATAAAAACAGGTTTGGCCCTGCGGTGATCGAGCGGGCAAAAGAAAAATCCATGGCTGTCTTGGCATTAAAGTCGATGGCTTGCCGGCGATGGCCTAAGAACGATCCGTTAAAAGAAAAATACAGCAAGTGCTGGTATCAGCCGCTGACCGATCCCGATGATATTCGGCTTGCGCTGTCGTTTACATTGTCTCAGCCGGTCACGGCGCTTATCCCGCCGGGCGAAGAGGAGCTGTTCAGGCTGGCTCTGGATATGGTGGCTGACTGCAAGCCGCTGACAGTCGAGGAAAACAAAAAACTTATCGCGATGGCCTCGGGCCTTGATCCGATATTCCCGTTATAAGGAGCAGGTAGCTTATGAAAAGAAAGATTGATCGTAGGAAGTTTCTAAAAAATATAGCTGCAGGTACCGCTGCTGTCGGGCTTAGCCTCGAAGACAAGGCGCTGCTTGGCCAGTCTGCAAAAGCAGATGTCGCTAAATCCGACACAAAAGCGGACAGGATGCCCGGAGGCAAAATCGGCGGCGTTACTATCAGCAGGCTCATCGCCGGCGGAAATCTTATCAGCGGCTATGCCCACTCACGGGATCTTATCTATGTCTCGCCGCTCTTGAAGCATTACTTTACCGACGAAAAGATCATGCACACCTGGAAGCTTTGCGAGCAGCAGGGCGTCAACACAATGGTCTTTTATGCTAACGACGAGCATGCGATCGATGTCTATAAAAAATACCGCAGCGAGCATGGCGGAAAAATACAATGGCTCGCACAGGTCGAACCTCCGGAAGACGATATTAAGGGAAACATAAAACGCTGTGTCGATGCGGGTGCTGTCGGTGCGTTTCTCGTTGGTAACAAGGCCGACCAGTGGTCTGTTGACAATCGTGTCGACAAAACGGAAAAAATTATCGATACGATCAAGAGCTTTGGTATCATCGCGGGCACCGCGGCCCATTCGCTTAATACCGTCATAGATATCGACACCGCGGGAATCGAGCTGGATTTCTATATGAAAACGCTGCACACCGACAACTACTGGTCGAAGCGTCGCCCCGATCAGAACAAATCCGTGATCGACAACTACCAGGTGGATAACTACTGGTCGATGACACCGAAAGAAACCATCGAAACCTTCAAAGAGATCAAGACGCCGTGGATAGCTTACAAGATCTTAGCTGCCGGTGCTATCCATCCGGCTGAGGGGTTTGAGTATGCCTTCGCCAACGGTGCGGATTTTGCCTGCGTAGGCATGTTTGATTTTCAGGTAGACGAGGACGTAAGCATTGCGGCAAAAGTCATCGCCAACAACAAGTCACGCACTCGCGGCTGGATGGCATAAGGCGTGCGTTTTCATCGTCATTGGGCCGGCGGCAGGTTGCCGGGCCGACCTTCCAGTTTTTCAACCATCTTTTCCAGCATGCACGAAGTCTTGTCGCTTTTCTCGGCAATATGCTCGACGGCTTTGACCAGCCGGATAAACATTGTGATAACGAATACGAGAATACTAATATAAACGACGAAAAATAATAATGGAATAAGAACATGCATCTTGTGGGCCCTTTCAAAAAATTAATTTCTGTGTACGGATCGATTATATCGGATTTCCCCTGACCTTCAAGTAAGTTCATATTTAATATACTTGTTAAAAACATATCTCTTTGATAAAATCTGATTTTTTTCAGGAGAGGCAAATGGATATTAAGGCTTTTGTGCTTGGTGACTATCAGACAAATTGTTTTTGCGTCAGGAAAGACGATTCTGCAAAGGATTGCCTCGTCATGGACCCGGGTCTTTCGCCTGAACCCCTCATAGATCATCTTAAACAAAACCGGCTAAATCCCGTTGCGGCAGTTATCACGCACGGACACATCGATCATATCTTCGGGTTAAGGGCCCTAAAAGAAACCTTCCCCGACATAAAAGTTGCCATTCATAAAGACGATGCCGAAGCACTGGTCGATCCGTTAAAAAATCTTTCGGCGATGCTGGGTGGTTCTTTTATTACGGACCCCGCTGATATCATTATCGAAAAAGAAGAACCCATAGAATTTATCGGTATCAAATTCGAAGTGTTCCACACGCCCGGCCACAGCCCCGGCGGGATATGTCTTTACAAAAAAGACGAAAACATACTTTTCGCCGGCGATACGCTCTTTGACGGCTCTGTCGGAAGATCGGATTTTCCGGGAGGCAATTCTGAACTGCTTATCAATTCTATAAAAACAAAACTTTTGAACCTTCCCGATAATACCAGGGTCTGCACCGGCCACGGACCGGAAACAACCATCGGCAAAGAAAAACAATTCAACCAGTTTCTAAGATGGTAACTTAAGGTTCTTTTACACCGACCTTTTGGGCCCAGGTGTTCCACAGCGATATTAATTCTTTCGCTTTTTGCGGCAACTCCTCGATAAGATCGTTCGTCTCCGTTCTGTCGGCTTCAAGATCGTACAGTTCCCATTTGCCTTTGTTCTTTGCCACGAGTTTCCATTTGCCTTCGCGTACGGCCTTGTTGCCTTCATGCTCGAAAAAGATGGTTCTTTCCTGCACTGTCTTGCTGTAAAAAGCAGGCACCAGGCTTTTGCCTTCGGGCGGCAGGATCTTTTTGCCTTTATATTCTGCAGGATATTTTGCGTTTGCCAGTTCGATGCATGTCGGCATAAGGTCAATAACATGACCTGCCTGTTTTCTCAGGCCCCCCTTGTCTTTGATCCGGCCTGGCCAGTGTGCTATAAGCGGCGTCGCGACTCCTCCTTCATGTACCATATGCTTGTAACGTCGATAAGGTGTATTACTTGCATTGGACCACGACAGCCCGTAGCTCATGTATGAATCGCCCCCGCCCGGCGGCAGCCCGTTCTTTCTTCTGTCAAATCCAAATGGACCGCTCTCGGCACAGGCCCCGTTGTCGGACAGGAACAATATCAAAGTGTTGTCAAGTTGACCTTTGTCCTTGATCGCTTCTACGATCTTGCCTATCCCCTGGTCCATCCGGTCTATCTGTGCTGCATAGACCGCCATTTTAAGGTCCATTTCCTTTTTTTTGTCCTCGCTCAAACTCTCCCATGCAGGGGCCTCTTCGTCTCGATCTGACA
>JAFGKL010000145.1 GCA_016928585.1 Sedimentisphaerales bacterium | reverse complement strand
GGAGCAACCACAGAAAATCCGTTTTTTTCGGTTAATTCGCCGCTTATCAGCAGAAGCACTGTATTCCAGTTCGAATCACTTCAGCCCCGGGAGGTTAGATCGATACTGGATCGTGCACTTTCAGATACCGAAAAAGGCTACGGAAAGCTCAATATCGAGGCTGATAACGAGGCTTTGGAGTTCCTCGCCGTCATAAGTGACGGGGACGCACGAAGAGCCTTATCAGCACTGGAAGTAGCCGTCCTCTCGCAAAAAAAGTCCGATAGAAGCGGAAAAATCCGCCTAAATATCAATATTGCTAAAGAATCTGTCCAAAAAAAGTCGATTCAATATGATGGTACAGGCGATACGCACTACGACCTTGCGAGTGCGTTTCAAAAGTCCATGCGCGGATCTGACCCGGACGCAACGGTCTACTGGCTTGCCAGGATGATCGCCGGTGGTGAAGATCTCCGGTTTATTGCCCGTCGGATAGCGGTTTGTGCCGCAGAAGACGTGGGCAATGCCGATCCGGTCGCGACTATGCTGGCGGCTTCGGCGCTTCAAATAGCCGAGTTTGTAGGCTTGCCGGAAGCCCAGCTTTCGCTGGCACAAGCGGCGATATATGTTGCATGTGCCCCAAAATCTAACGCCTCTACGATGGCTATATCGGAGGCGTTGAGCGACGTAAGAAAAGGCAGAACCATTGATGTACCAAAGCACCTTAAAGACGGTCATTATAAGGGTGCCGAAAAATTAGGCCATGGTGTCGGATATAAGTATCCGCATAATTATGCGGAAGGATTTGTCGAGCAGGATTACGGCTCTGACCAGATCGGTAAAACTTATTATCAGCCAAAAGATATCGGCCGTGAAAAAAATATCGGTGCCTATTTAAGGAAGCTCTGGGGAAAAATAAAGAACTTTTAGGGCAATTTTGATTTTAGGGACCTTCACGGATGGATAAAAATGTATTACGACAGCAATTGAGAACCCGTTTGGTTGGCCTTTCCGATAAACAGCGAAACGAACAAAGTAAAAAAGCCTGTCAGGCACTGATCCAGATCGAACAATTCCAAAAAGCATCGGCAATTATGCTGTTCCTGTCCCTGCCGCACGAGGTCGACACCACCCCGGTCATCCTCTACGCTTGGCAAAAGGAAAAAACCGTAGCGGTGCCAAAAGTATCCTGGCAGCAAAGACACATGCTGCCGGTAGAGATTAATTCTCTGGAAACCAAATTTGATGAAGATAAAAGCGGTTTGAGAAACCCGGTAACAGGCGTTCCCATGCCTCTAGAAGATATCGATATTGTTGTTACACCAGGCTTAGCCTTTGACAAAAAAGGCAATAGACTGGGCAGAGGGGGGGCATACTTTGATAGATTTTTCGAATCGGAGAACCTTAACGCAATAAAAATAGGTTTCGCCTTCAGTCAGCAGATTGTCGATTCGATACCAATGGAAGATCATGACAAAAAAATCGATATGATAGTAACCGATGAAGGCGTTATTAATTGTAAGTAATACTCGGAGGTTTTGCAAATGAGCAAATTTAGCCAAAGAACATATAAGTCTCGAATGAGCAAGTCCAGAAGCAAGAATATCCGCTTCTTTGTGATATCGTTGATAGTAATTGCCGCTTGCGTTTTCGTGCTAATGAAAACACGCAGTGACGAACCGGCTGTAACGGCCTCAGACGATACGATCATAGATACTGGCGATCAGGCGAACCCTATTGAAGTGAGAGAAAAAAAGGACTTTGAATTCAAGCCTGAGAATGTCACCCCGTCCGAAGAGGACACTCCCGCAAAAACAGAATCCGCACAATTCCAGATAGACCTGCCTAATCCGGAAGCATCAGCTGAAATGTCTGGTTCGGAAGATCCAATGGCAATGCTGCTCGTAAAAGAAGCCTTGCAGGATAAGAACTCCGGCAATTTGATCGCAGCAAGAGACAAACTCAATAAGGCTCTGACAGAACTGAACCCACAGTCTCTAAAGAGCATCAAGTCAATGCTAACCGAACTTGCTACGCATGTTGACAACCCGCTGTACAGAAATGTAAGATTCGGCAATAATGGATGGCTGTTTAGCGATATACATTACCCCGGCGACACTCTTACAGATAACTATACCGTAAGACCCGGCGAAACACTCGAGGGGATCGGAAAAAAATTCAAGGTACCATACGAAATACTAATGACGATAAATAATATAAAAGATGCCAAGAGTCTGCAGGCTGGGGAAGAGATAAAAGTGATCAAAGGGCCCTTCCACGCAATAATACACCGAAGTACTTTTACAATGGATCTCTATCTTGGAAACAATACTTTCGTAAAGACCTATATGATCGGTCTTGGTGCAGTAGGACAGGAAACACCAACCGGAAGGTGGAGAGTAAAGGAAGGCGGAAAACTTATTTCACCTACATGGACAGATCAGTTTACCGGAAAAACATACAGTGCTGACGACCCGGACTATCCGCTTGGAAGCAGATGGATCGGACTTGACGGACTCGACGGTGATGCTGAAGGAAGAACCGGTTTTGCCCTGCACGGAACAAAGGATCCTGAATCCATAGGAACACATTCTTCACGAGGATGCATCAGGCTATACAATGGAGAAATAATAGAAGTCTACAACTTAATGATGCCGGGCCACTCAGAAGTTCTCATAGTCGAGTGATCTTTTAGAACCCGCGGGGAACTTTAATGACTGCTTTTTGCAGAAAAGGAAAAATAACAATCACCGCAATGCTTCTTTCTTTCGCACTGCATATAGCGGTACTCGGAATATTTTCCCTTGTTAGTTTTTCTTCCTCACAAACAAATACTTTTGCAGCTTCGGGCAATTCGATAAGCCTGCAGAACATAAAGGCTCTTTCGCATACCTCGCGGACGGTAGCTAAGCCAAAAGTAAAAAAACTTTACACTTCTGACAAGCAGCCAAGATTGATGTCCAAAAACGAAAATTTAGTCACGGATAAAGATTTGCCGGGTAAAACTGACGAAACAAATCTTCATACCTCCGATACATCACTTTCGTCGGTACCGCTGTTTTCATGCAGCACAGAGTTTTTCGGCAGCCCGACTGATCTTCGCAAAATTTGCTTTGTCGTCGACTGCTCCGGAAGTATGAAGGGTACGTTCGGAATTGTTCGCAGAAATCTGAAAGACTCTATATCGAGGCTAAGGCAGGACCAGTATTTTGATATTATCTTTTTCAAAGGTGAAGATCTTTTCGACTTCGGAAATAAACATTTGGTAAGGGCCTCCGAAAACCGAAAAATCCAAGCGTTTAAATTTATCGACAGTGTAAGCCCCTCTGGAACAACAAACGCCGCAAAGGCACTTAATTATGCAATGGGCGTAAAAGATTCTGCAGGAAATGCCGCTCAATTGATATATTTTCTAACTGACGGCTTAGATATGAATGATAACAATATGGATTTTTCCAAACGGATAGAAAAACAAAGAAAAAAACTCGCACCTTCGACAGTAATTAATACGATAGGCTTCTGGACGGAGCTGTACGATAGATCGGAACTGATCAAAGTTGCAGGATCAAGCGGCGGAAAATTTGTCAATATTGAATAATGTTGGCTGTTTTTGGCCGGTCAAAGGAGTGGCAGATCAATGAAGAATAAACTCAAACTCATCAGTACCGCAAACACGGTAAAGATCGGTGCATTCGTCCTGGTGATCGTGGTAATGTTGATCTTTGCAAATCTATCAATGAGCAAAACTCCCGAGCAGGCTCAGACCGCGGAATTGCAGAATAAAACATTCTTTACACAATTCGTTATCGCAGGCGGTCCGATCGTCTGGCTGGTACTCCTGCCAATGTCGCTTTTTTGTTCCTACCTTGCCATAGATTCGTGTTTCTCCCTTAGCAGGAAAAAACTTTTGCCCTCCGGCATCACCTCAAGTATATCGCTTATGGCAAGCAAGTCGGGCTCTTCGGAACTCATCAGTAATTTCGCCAATGGGCAGGATCTTGTAAGCAAGGCCTTTGGTTCCGCGATAAGCCAAAGAAAACTTACCGGCTCTTCTCCCAACGCAATGCAGCAGACGGCTTCGCAGTCACTAAATGACCAGGCGATCGAACTTCTCAGAAAAATAGAATGGTTCAGCGTACTTGGCAACGTCGCACCTATGATAGGATTGTTCGGAACGGTTTTCGGGATGATAAAGGCCTTCAACTTGCTTGGCATATCCGCCGGCCAGCCAAGACCAGACCAGCTCGCATCGGCAATCTCCATTGCACTGATTACAACCTTTTGGGGGCTCTTGATAGCGATACCGTCGCTTGCATTATATGGGATATTCAGGGCACGCATCGAATCGATCGTTACAGATGCCGCCAGGCAAATTGATACCCTTATAACACATTTTGCAAATAGGGAATCAAGTGTTTATACAGCAAAGACGCAAGTGCCGCTGGAACAAAAAAAACATAAGATCCAAACTAAGCTGGACACGGATATCCAGCCGATCAGATCATTCTGAGACTAAATGATGGTTTTAAAATTTCAGCAAAAGCAGGATGGCTCTTTTAATATGACACCGATCATTGACGTCGTATTTCTGTTGATAATATTCTTTATGCTCGTCTGCCAGTTCATCGTCGCCGAAAATTTCGACGTCATCGTCCCGGACAAAATAACATCCGCACAGGACAAAATTCAAGTCAGCGAAAAATTAACCACAGTAACGGTAATGTTCGATGACGAAGGCGATATTTCATACGCCGTCGGTTCCGAGCGTATATATGCCGAAGAGGAAGATCTTCCATATCTGATTGCAGAAAAGATCGATATGCAGCTAAGCAGGCTTCCTGATAACAGCAAAACAGTGAACCTACGGATAGATAAAGACATTGACTACAAGCACAGCCAATACGCCCTGGCTGCAATAAGCTCAAGCATCGCAACGGATATTAAAATGGCAGTAACTAAATAGCTACTCACTGCTTGAACCGACCTTAATACTTTTACCGGCAAAACCCGCAAAATCCTTCGGCAGCCGGGTTGCACGAAATATCCCCGCCTGAGGATTATTCCCGTTACCAAAGTGGCCCTTACCAAAACCAGGAGCCCTGCCATTTTTTGCATCACCGTTATCCGGACCGCTGGACGGCATACCCGGCCTATCCATTCCGGGCAGCCTGCCTATACCGGCCCGCCTGCCCATACCAGGTGGCCCGCCCATATCGCCACCAGGAGGCATCTCACTGACAAACGGACTTATATATTCCCAAACGGTCCGGCCCGTAGCAGTAACTTCAAAAAATTGACCCCCTTCACCGGAACAGACAAGCGTATTGCCGTTCGGCAGACGCTGTGCACCGGAAATATGGCTTGAAAAAAAGTCGCTCTTATTCTCCGCTGTATATACCCATGTTGGTTTTTTAGGCCCGAACGGTTTGCCGGCATCGCGATCATAACCGCCTTCCTTATTTATTGGCGGTGATATCTGATCGACCGACGAATAATTACGGCCGCCTCTTCTGTCACCATTGTTAAACAATAAAAGATCGCCGGCACCCGGCGAACCCCGCTCGATCCATGTTACATCATGCTGGCCAAAAAGCTTCTGATCTTTAGATGTACCGGTCTTATAAGCCTGAGGATTTCCCCATCTATATAAAATATCTCCTCCCTTACCGTATTTCCCACCGGTGTGCCCTGCGGCCTGTTGAATTGTGGTGCTGTGATCGATTATCCATACTTCATTAAAACTCAACACGCTCAAAGCTATCTGGTCGAGCTCGGCGTTGTATGCGATAGAGTTGGTATGGTTCCAGTCCGGATTACTACCATGCCTTTTGTCTGGTTTTGCCGGACCGGAAACATAGCCGATTGATCTTAATCGCTGAAGCTGGGCAGGAGGCAGTTGCATCGCCTGGGTATCGTAGTTTATATCTATCAATTCAGGATGTTCGGCTATGGAACTGTAATTACTTTTTCTAGGATCATAATCCTGTATCAAATGATCCCAAACATGCCACTGCCAAACGACCTCGCCGCCGTTTTTCCCCTCAGGTTTTACCTCTATAATATGGTCCGGCCACAACTGATCGCCAACTGACTCCGGGTCACGCCCAGCAGCAATGGCCTGCTCCTTCGTTTTCTTCTCCCAGGCAAGCATAAGAATATTGCCGTTAGGCATTGGCTCAATATCATGATGGAGACAGTGCTGATCATCGGAATAAAAAAATTCCCAAACAACATCTCCGTCCCAATTAAATTTTTGCACACCGCCGCCTACTCCTCCGCCATAAAATGTACCGCCTCCCATTATCCTGCCGAGATTGGCTGCCCTTAATAAATGACCGTCTTCAAGCAGGTATACCGACTGCCCCGGTGTATGATCACTCTGCCAGGTATGTACAACATTGCCCTTAATATCGATTAAATATGTAGAAGTGGAAGAAAGAGGTGTAAACAAGGTAAATCCATCAAAAGTTCCTTTTTCATTTCGTATCAAACCGGTTTTTTCATCCTGTGCCAAAGCCGGATTTAATGTTATTAACGTCAAAATAACAAAAATTTTGATTTTCATAATATTGGTAACCTTTCAGGTAAGTATAGACAATTTTCGCAATATTAGACGCAATAACATGGGAATTTAATGCAAAAATCCGGCATAAATCAATTCAGAAGTGATTTATTTTTAAAAATTGTGTCAGATTGGCCGAATGGAAGATCAGGCAGATTCTTTTCTGGCCTGTTTGGATTGCTCGAAAACATCTGCATTGCCTTCAATAACGTCGGTCGTAATGACGTATTTACTCCCCTTAGGCTCTTCGGGCAAACGGTACATAAGGTCGATCATCACTTGTTCAGTAATAGCTCTTAGGGCACGGGCACCGGTGTCACGCTCGATGGCCTTTTTGGCAAGGGTCATAAGTGCTTCATCAGTAAATTCCAATTCTGCATCTTCCATCTCGAAAAGTCTTTTATACTGTCTTACAAGTGCGTTCTTTGGCTCCGTAAGAATACTGACAAGAGCATCCTCGTCAAGCGACTCCAACGCCGTAATAATAGGCAGTCTGCCGACTATCTCCGGAATCATCCCGTACTGAACAATGTCCTCCGGCGTGGTCTGTTTTAAGGTCTCGCTGTAATTGGCCTTTTCATCGTCACCTTTTGACGGATCATTGCTAAAACCTATCATCTTTTTGCCAAGACGTTTTTTAATAATATTATCAAGACCTACAAATGTCCCGCCGCATATGAACATTATCTGTGAAGTATCGATCTGGATATAAGACTGTTCGGGATGTTTTCTGCCGCCCTGTGGAGGAATGTTCGCGATTGTGCCCTCAAGCATCTTAAGGAGAGCCTGCTGAACGCCTTCCCCGGAAACATCACGAGTGATTGACACATTCTGATTCGTTTTGCCAACCTTATCGATCTCGTCGACATAAACAATACCACGCTGGGCGGCCTCAATATCATAATCGGCACTTTGCAGCAGCCTGAGCAAAAAGTTTTCAACATCCTCACCTACATAGCCTGCCTCCGTAACAGTCGTCGCATCGCAAATAGCGAACGGAACATGAAGCACCCTTGCAAGCGTTTTGGCAAGCAGTGTTTTTCCCGAACCGGTAGGACCGATCATAAGAATATTAGATTTCTCGATCTCAACATCTTCATTTTCCATATCGGCATGCAGAAGTCTTTTGTAATGATTATGGACAGCAACGGACAGGCATTTTTTCGCCTGGGCCTGACCAATGACATACTGATCGAGGAACTCCTTGATCTCCCTCGGCTTAGGCGTGTCTTTAAGTTTTAACGATTCGCCCCTCGCCCTTCTTTTTTCCTGCCTGACTATATTGTAGCAAAGATCGATGCACTCCGGACATATAAACACACCGCCCGGCCCTTCTACGAACGCATCAACCTGTTTTTTTGATCGCCCGCAAAAACTGCAAGTTTCGTTTTTTCCGCCTGATGATGTCTTTGACATTTATGTAAACTCCGCACTTCTATTAACTACGTTATAATTACATACTTATGATAACATTATTACAAAGGAGAATCAAGCCCATAAATTTACTTTGCCCGCTAAGACGCCAAAATCGCCACTTTCATTCGGAAGCAGCAGAAAGATTTTTAACCCAGGCAGATATTTAGGTTTTCACAGGTCTGTTTTAAACCTATTCCTTAAGTTCGTTCAGCTTTTCTGCCCAGAATGGGGGAATATCGTCATAACTGCTCTGCAGTATCTCAACAGCATGTATTATGTCCTGTTTTTCCATATCCCCCAGTTCTGAAACACACAAAAGCTGATAATATTTCGCCTGCCATCGTGCATGGCAAGCCCCAGGATCTTCGTTTTGTTGCAAAAACGTATAAATTTTTTCCCATGTCCGTGCGGACTCTGCATACTCACCCTTGGCCTGCAAAAGCCGTGCCGTGCATCTTAGTTTTTGCATACTCTCGCCATTGATTTCTTCTAAGGCATCACCCAACTGTTCGATATCTTTGCCTGCAATAATACCGTATTCTATTTTCAAAAGATCCACCTCTAATGCAAAGTCCTTATCATCGCAATCGCTCAACCTGCATGCAAGCGTATAACACTCGTCAGCAAAATCTGCTTCGGTTCGCAAATATTCTTCGACCCGGCTTATAACCGCTTCCAGAAAAAACACCGCAAAACCACCACGGCGGCAAAGATCGTCACTCTTATCAAGAAGATTTATGATATTTAAATAGTTCTGTCCTGTCGGATCTCTTGCTATTTCACGTTTCATAAGTTCCAGATGAACCGTCTCAGCAAAATATCCCGATGACTCTGAAGCATCCCGCAGTTTCTCGGCAGCTTGCTCTTGAGAATTACAGTCGTCGAGGATCTTGAAATACAGTTCTGCCAGATATTCTTTCGCATCCATGCCGGCCGCTTGACAATAAGACAAGAGTGCCGTATTGGCAATATCGCAATAGTTCTTATCCCCGTTATAAAGCTCAACAGCAAGTAATGCCGCTTTTTCGGCAAGATCTACTGTGTTGATCTCAGTCTCGTCTCCTTTGTCGCTTGCGCCAGCGGCAGATATATAAAATTCCACGGCAAGCACGGGCTCATCTTTAAGATAAGACTCCCCTAGTGCGTAATATAGCACCGCACTTTTAAATTTCTCGATACTGTTAAATCTTTCCATGAGCTCCCTGTGATCGTAAGGGCTGTCACCAAGAACGGCCTTTAACGCAAGCTGTATTTCATAAGCACTTTTTGCACTAAGGTATTCATCCGTAAGACTATTTTCCCCCCTAAGATGGTCCATCTCGGAAAGTATACAGCCTGCGACAAGCTTCTCAGACTCCGGCCAGACCGCTATAACCTCTTCGAGCAGTTTTGTATTTGACAGGCTAAGGCCCGTAAAGGCAAGCCTGGCGTTAAGCTCAAAATCGTCTTTATATTCGCTTTCTTTGATCCGACCGGACAACTTCATCAATAACTGCTCATTCATATCCTCAAGCAGCTCCGCCCTTAAAATAGCGGCTTCGCAATAAACTTTTAGATCCTGCACAGAGCCGATCAGTTCATCAAGCACTTCTAAAGCATACTTGACATACTCTTTATCATCGGAACAGGCAACTGACATTGCCTTTGCTTTTAAAAGTTCTGTTTGGGGGCTTCTTAATTGGTTTTGTTGCAGATCACACCATGTTATTATCTCCTTAGCAGCTTCTAAACGCCCGGTTTTATTGCCTGCAAGCGCAATGTAGTAAGTTATTTGCATTTTCGAGCCGATTGTCCGGACCTCGTCACCATATATCTTCTGCCAAAGCTTGGTGTCGCCAAAAAGCTCGTCCCAGTCATCCCCATCATAAGCTTCAATGTCAGCTCTTAGCTGCTGTTGTTCCTTTAATACCTTTCGAAGGCTATCTTCGGAACTCTTGGCAAGAGCAAGCAGTTCGTTTTTATGACCATCGCCAAGAAATTGCCCGGCGTATTGATATTTTAACCTTGCAAACAAACTTTTTTCGAAAAACTGCTCCGCTGCCTGATCGGATCTTTGTGCCAAAAGGATTATATCATCCGCCATGGGAAGGTCTGCTGCCATCAGGGAAGTTGTAGCTAAAGAAATTAAGAACATGATCTTTAAAAGTGGATTAAATAAAACTCTGTACATAACGTTATTCATTCAAACCGAATGTAATATCGCTTATACCCATACCGTAAAGAACATTGTATATCTTTGTAAGCATGCCCCATTTGACTTTATCGTCACACTTTATCTGCACAGGGTCTGATGAGGTGCGATTCTGCGATTTTATAATGCCCGAAAATCCCTCGGCAAAAGATACAAGCCCCGGATCGATATCATCCCGGCTTAGTTGAATACTTTTAAACTTGTCTCCCGAACCAAATCTAATGTTGCATCCGTCCGGTGAACCGCCAATCTCGATCAATACCGGCTCGACCAGACCTACAGGTGTTGTCTGGGCGGAGGCCGACATAAGTACCGGCAGAAACTGCTCCGGCGTGCGGAACTTCGCCGTAAGAACAAAAAAGATAAGAAGCAGAAAGATAACATCGATCATCGAAGTCATACGAAGTGAAAAACGAG
>JAFGKL010000016.1 GCA_016928585.1 Sedimentisphaerales bacterium | reverse complement strand
GCTGAACAAACAATAAAATCGCTGCAGTTAATAGAAATGGATTCTTCCTCACTCCTCAACCCCCCTCCGAAGGTACTGAATTATATACCTGACCGCTGCACCCTGACGGGAACAAAACAACAATCTATAAGAGCATTATACTTCAAAATACCAGGTAAAGTCAAGGAAAAAGTCATAAGGCGCTGCAAGGAAAAGGCAATTTTTTTTGTTGAGCAATATATAGTTGTTTTTTTTTACTCAAAGAGAATTTTACTATTGTATTTTTTTATCGGGCAGTTTTTCGAGGATTTCCATGATGTCTTTCTTACCGATAAGTCCTCTTAGGTGCGGCTGAGTTCCGTCCGATAAAAGCAGGACCGTAACAGGTACGCCCGGCTCGTTGTAGACGTTTGCAAGATCGAAGGTCGCTGCGGCAGAAGCCGATGTAGTATCCCCTTTGAAAGCAGCAATACCTTTTTGCTTTATTAGCTCCGCGACATCCTTTCTTTTAAAAACAAATCTGTCAACTACCATGCAGGAAGTACACCAGTCCGCGGTGAACTTTATAAGCACGGGCCGGTCCTGTTCTACCGCCTGTGCTATCCTGTCGCGGTCATACTTTTGCCATTCGATAAAGTTTTTCGAGTTTTGGTCCGACAGAAAGATAAAACCGGCTCCAACCGCGATACTGACGGCGACAAGCCTTACAGCATACTTACGGCGGCGGGTCGTTGAATAAGTAACCCAGGTTCCCCACATCCATACACAAAATGAAAGTATGAGGATATAGAACAGGACATCTACCCTCGATTCTCCCGGCAGAGCGCCCAAAAGTTTTACGCCGATAAGCAAAAGCAAAAAACCCATACCTTGTTTTACGCGTTCCATCCACTGTCCCGGTTTTGGCATCTTCTCGAGCAATTTCGGCATTGATGTAAGGATCATATAAGGGGCCGCCATACCGACACCGATAAGCATTATCGTAAATGTTGCTATCGGCAGCGTTTGTGTCTGTGCCCATGCAAACGCCGCCGCAAGTATCGCAAAGCTGCATGGTGTTGCCAAAAGCGCCGCTAAAAACCCCATCGCTATGCTGCCGCCAAGCCCGCCTTTACCGCCTGTTGCCCTGCCGGTAACAGAGGCGGGTATGCCGATGTTGAACACTCCGAACATGAACAGGCCAAGTACGACCATAAGCAGCGTCATGGCTGTTACGAATGCAGGGTTCCTGAAATGATCTCCCCACTGGAACACCACGCCGTAACCGAGTCGAAGCACTATGTTTGCCGCTGCGAGCACAACGAAAAATAAAAGTATTCCCGCACAAAACCCAAGTCCCATGGTGATACTTTTCGTCCTTTTTTCACCGGACAAGTTCCATATTCTCATCACTATGATAGGGATCACCGGCCAGACGCACGGCATGATATTAAGGATCAAACCAGCTATTACGGCAATAATAAAAGCTATCGGTGCAGAATAAGACTCGGTGCCTGTTTTATTTTTTTGTATTTGCAGCGCGAACGCCGGTTTAGACATCTCGGCATCGGGGTCTATGTTGATCGAGGTGGTGACCGTACCGATCCCCGGCAATTGACACATCGCCCCGGAACAAACGGCGCCTTCGATCTTAAGATCTATATCGAGTTTACTGCGATTAGGGTTATGAATATTGAACGGAATATAAACGGTGAACTCATCGCTGAAAACCTGGAGTTCTTTTTGCAGTCCCTTGTCATAATAAGGTTTTGAGTCCGGCATAACAGCCTGATCGAAACTGATATCGCCGGCCTGCGGTGTGATCTTAAGGTTCATTCGGCCCGGAGCAGTTTCGGCATCCGCATAAAAATGCCAGTCCTTTGCCAAAGAAAAATTAACGGCAACCGCAGAGCTTGACTCCGGCCTTACGGTTTCGAACAGCTGAACAAGCGAAATACTTACAATATCATCCGAAAAGACCGTATCCTGACCAAACAGCAAAGCCGGGCTTATAAACAGCAGAATTGTAAGGACGGCTAAAAAAACATTGATTTTTTTCATTAATGGCCCCTTTTTTACCGGATGTTCCTGATTATTGTACGTACAGCTCGTCGGTTTTACCGAGCGGCAACAATAAACCGGTATCAGGTTAGGAGATTTGCGAATTTGATGCAAACAAAAATTGCTCAAAAGCGGGTGGCCGAAAAAATGCCGGTTATAGTCGGGAGTTATCGCAAAGGCAGAATATATATACAGTGCGGTTGCGGAAGTTCTTAAGGGGGCTCTGACAAAAAAAATATTTAATCGATAAACATATCGAGTTTTGCACAAACTGCAGATCGTGTACGCATACCGGCCATGGGAAGTTATGATACCCAAATCCCGCATGGAACAACTCCATAAAAAAGCGGTGCCAGTCACCTCGAGTGCAACTCCGATGTGGGTGGGAAAACAGATAATACCGAATACGCTTAGTGTGATGAAGAAGGGTGCGAAATGTGTGGGAGCCAAAGAAATAAAGACACTCTATTTCTATTCGGCTGCAAGGGCGTTCGTCATGGGGAAAAAGCCGGATGTTAATCTGGGTAAGTAATAATTAAGGGGTTTTATGCAATAAAGCCGGAGTTGCAATCGTCCTGGTACTTTGCTAAAAGTATTAGAGGAGCGACTCTATGCGCCAGAAAGAAGAAGGAAGAAAACTTAAGGGCTTTACGCTGATCGAGCTATTGGTCGTAATAGCCATAATCTCAATGCTTATGGCCATTGTTTTGCCGGCGATCGGTAAGGTTAAGCAAATTGCAAAACGCACCACCTGCCAGGCCAACCTTCACGCATCGGCGGTAGGCTTTAAAATGTACCTCGACGAAAACAACGATTATATGCCCCCTGCGTCCCCGTTCCCATCATTGATGCCGATGCGTCCGTCGATCGCGACGTATCTTGGTCCGTTCCTTTCCGGTGAAAAAAACCTTAAGTGTCCTGCCGATGTTCCTTACGCGGTGGAACGAGCCGACTCCGAGAAGTCTTATTACGAAACGGAAAAGACGAGCTATTCATATAATTCCCGTCTTGGAGGGCAGAGGATAAAGGACTATATAACCGCAAGAGCAGCGTCGTCAAGACGGCCTACAAAGATCGAAGAGCGGAACCTGCAAATATTTTATGACTTTCGTCCGTTCCACGGGAAGGCTGGGAAGCGAGGCAGCACAAATTATCTTTATGCCGATCTGCATATCGGATATTCGGGGAAACAATAGTATGAAACTAAAGAAAAAGACATTTATCGTAATCGCCGGCGCGGTTATCGGAGTTTCGGCGGCAGGTTTTTCAATTATCAAGTTTACCGGCGGCGGGTCTATGCCGAACGCAGCCAGGCAAACACGCCAGGAGTCGTGGGAGTTTATTACATCGGATAAGTTCCGCGAGCTTGAGCCGGAACAGCGCAGGGAATATATGCGGAGCATGTTCGGGGCCAGGCGTGAACAAAGCGAACAGACTGCGATGGAGTTCTTTCATACGCCCGACGATATGAAAAATGTTTTCCTTGACGAGCAAATAAGACAGATGCAGCAGCGTCGTGAAGAGATGACGGAATTTCGTCGCGGGCTTGACCCCAACGATTTTGGCAGAATGGGTTTTGGAGGTCGCGGCGGATTTGGAAGGGGCGGCTTTGGCGGCGGCCCCGGCAGAGGCGAGGACGGACAAGGCCAGCGCGGAGAAATGACAGACGAGCAGCGAGCAGAACGAGAGCGTGCCATGCGGGAACGATCCAGCCAGGAAAACCAGCGGGTCAGATCCGAGAGCAGTGATCCGGCGGTTCGGATCATGAGCAGGATGTACCGGCAGGCTCTGCGACAGAGAATGATGGAAACGGGCCAGTCGATGGGTGGCCCGATGGGCGGCGGTCCGATGGGTGGACCTATGGGCGGCGGTCCTATGGGCCGCGACAGGTAAGGGTTTGCCTTGATCGGGTGTTAATCTAGGCAAGCAAGGACTGGGGTTTTCCCCCAAGATAAAACCATTTCTATGTTGTCAATGCGACTTTTGGGCCCGGGCGCGGATCGGTGAGCGCCAATTTTCATAGTAAAAACACGGGCTAAACTTAGTTTGCAAGATATTGTCTATAGGTTATAATGCCCTGTCTAAATCGAATCTGAATTTTTAGCAGGAAGCTTTATGAGAATAACAATAATTGTGTGGCTAATTTTGATGTCTACAGGTGCGACGGTTTACACTGCAAAAGCAGCCAAGACAATAGACGACGGGCGGCAGACATGGGTACTTGACAAACAGGGAGAATGGAAGGACCTTGCGACTTTGGAGGACGGGGATTATTTGCTTGCCGTTGCCCGAATAAAACAATCTGTCGCCGAAGGGAACAAAAGTTCGATCGTAAAGGAACTTAACCAGGTAAAAACAGATTATCCTGAACTTGCCGGCGCAGATCTTGATTCTTATATGAAGGGCGAAATACTTTTTGCCGAGGGGAAATGGTCAAAGGCTTCAATGCAGTACGATCAATTTTTGGAATCTTATGCGGACAGTTGGTTGTTTTCGGCGGCGCTTGAGAGGCAATTTTCTATAGCGACGGCGTTTCTTGGCGGCCAGAAACGCACGGCACTTAAAATATTTAAGCTTGCGGCTTATGAAGAAGGCGAAAAGATCATGGAGAAGATCGCCGACAGAGCCGGAGATGCCCCTATTGCAAAGCGTGCATTGATCGCGGTCGCAAACAGTTATGAAAAGCGGGAGAAATATCTCGATGCATACGAAGCATGGGCGGAGGTTTCTAACCGATGGCCGACCGGCGAGACGGGCAAGCTTGCGATGCTTAAGATGGCCGAGACCCTTCATTCGGCATACAAGGGGCCGAGATACGATCCGTCAAGTCTGAAAAGCGCTCAAAGTTATTACAAGGATTTCGAAGACAGGCACCCGGAGCTTTCTCAGGAGTATAAAATTGGCGAGAATATTGCCATGATCGACGAGCAGGCGGCTTATAAGCAGTTCCAGATAGCCGAATATTATCATCGAACCGACAGCCTGCAGGCTGCTAATATTTATTATAATTCGGTGATCGAAAACTGGCCCGACTCAAATGCCGCGAAGATGGCGGAAGAAAAAATACGACAGAATAATTCTCCCGAGGGTCAAGAGCCTGCACCGAGAGATTTTAAGCGAAAACTTTTCGACACAGGAAACGATCTTCTGGACAACTGGTTCAATGTTTTTAAAAAGAAAGAGCCTTTAAATTGAGAGATAAAAAGTGAAGCTGACAAAATTAAAATGCTATCTATTCGTATCGATGTTTTTTCTATTTATTGTCTTTCTTGCTTTGCCCGGCTGCGATATGGGCAAGCAGGGATACACGAACGAGTGGCTTTATCCGGATGACGTTGAGACGGTTTATGTTAAGATGTTCGACAGCCTGAGTTTTAGAAGAGGGCACGAATACGTTCTGACGGACGCTGTTTGTAAAAAGATCGAAGCACAGACGCCTTATAAGATCGTTTCCGATATAAATGTAGCGGATACGGTTCTTTCCGGCCAGATCACCAGCATTGGTTCGGCAATTTTGGCAACAGACAGATATTCAGGTCGTCCCCTCGAATACGAAGTTCTTGCCGTAGTTGAAGTAAAATGGAAAAACCTGAAGACAGGTAAGATCCTGATCAATAACAAAACAGCAAAAGCAACCGGTTCCTATTCAACCCAGCTTGGACAGGATTTCGAATATGCCTCTAATGTTGCTGTTAACAAGGCTGCCGACAGAATAGTAGAAATGATGGAGTTGCCCTGGGAGGAATAGATCGATATTCTGACGGTCTTGTTTTTATTAATTAAACATTTAAAGTTGAAGGCTTACTGCAATGAATAACAATCCAAAACAGCAAAAAAAACTCAACAAGCCTCCTTTTGGTCCGGGCAAAAAGCCCCTGCCTAAATATAACCACAGTCCGTTCAGCTGGCTTGTGATAGCACTTATTCTCATGAGCCTGATGATGCTGCTTGGCAGGATGCACAGAGTCGATAAGATCGAAAGTTTTTCTCCTCAGTTTCAGGATTACATTGACAGCGGTTATATAAAGAGCATCAAACTGAGATCTAATAAGATCGTCGGAGAATATTCGTCGAAATGGTCCACCGAAAAGGGGGACGGCGCCGCAAAGAGCTTCGAGCTGAACTTCGACCCCGAGCTTATGCCGGATGATTTTATTGAACGTCTTAAAGATCGCGGAGTTGAGGTAGGCTGGGCCGATCCTGATATATGGGCGCCGCTTTTGTGGAATATAGTGCCGATCCTTCTTTTTGTCGGTATTATTTATTTTGTGTTCATGCGTAACGCCCGCGCCGGCGGCGGGATGTTGATGAGTTTTGGCAGAAGCAAGCATAAGGTACGAAGCGGCCAGCAAAAGATAACTTTTGCCGATGTAGCCGGCATCGAAGAGGCCAAAGAAGAGGTTACCGAGACGATCGAGTTCTTGAAGAATCCCAAGAAGTTCAAAAAGATCGGCGGTCGCATACCAAGGGGTGTTTTGCTGGTCGGGCCTCCCGGATGCGGTAAAACACTTTTAGCAAAAGCGATCGCGGGTGAATCTGACGTTCCGTTCTTCAGTATTTCGGGAAGCGATTTTGTAGAGATGTTCGTCGGCGTAGGTGCCAGCAGGGTAAGGGACCTTTTTAAACAAGCCAAAGAGAATGCGCCGTGCATAATTTTTCTCGATGAGATCGACGCTATCGGTAAGAAACGCGGTCCCGGATTTGTCAGCGGCGGGCACGACGAAAGAGAACAGACCTTAAATGCGATCCTTGTCGAGATGGACGGATTCGATACTGACGACCAGGTTATCGTTATGGCAGCGACGAACCGCGGAGATATCCTCGACCATGCACTGACCCGCCCGGGCAGATTTGACAGGCAGGTTGTCGTACCTTTGCCTGACCTTAAGGGCAGGGCGCAAATATTAAAGATACACGCAAAGAAGGTTCAGATATCGCCGGATGTAGAATTTGAAAAGCTTGCACGCGGTACACCGATGTTCAGCGGCGCGGAACTAGAAGCGATCATTAACGAGGCCGCCATCAGCGCGAGTATGGCCGACAAGGACTATGTTGAAATGGTCGACCTGGAAGAGGCACGCGATAAGGTCCGTTGGGGACGCGCAAAGAAGAGCCGTGTCGTTGACGAAAACGATAAGAGATTGACCGCCTATCACGAAGCGGGACACGCTATTGTCCAGTCGCTGCTTGAAGATGCCGACCCTCTGCATAAGGTAAGCATTATTCCGAGAGGACCGATGGGCGGAGCAACGTTCTCCCTGCCGGAGAAGGACCGCACGCATTATTCAAGGAAATACTGCCTGGCCCAAATGCAGGTTTGTTTTGGCGGAAGGATAGCCGAGGAGATGTTCTGTGACGATATAACCAGCGGCGCTCAATCGGATATTAAGCAGGCCACAAGCATAGCCAGGGAGATGGTTCTGACCTGGGGTATGGGTAAAGAGATCGGCCCTATCAATTACAACACGAATCAAAATGAAAACATGTATTACCCTGGCATGTCTCCTGATTATTCCGAAAAAACTGCCGAAGTCATCGACAAAGAAGTGAAGAAATTCATCGACGATGCTTATAAGACGGCTTTTGAATTAATAGAGGCCAACAAGGACAAGCTTGAAGCGGTAGCAAAGGCTTTGATGAAATACGAAACTCTTGACGCCGAAGACGTAAAGATGCTCCTTGACGGCAAGTCTCTGAACAAACCGACCGTTTCGGAACTTTTGGCACTGGAACAAAAAAAGATAAGTAACCTGGAACAAGACAACCTGCTAAGGGAACTCGAACAGGATATAGAAGACGAAGAAGAGGAAAACAAAGAAGAGGAGTTTTAATTGGCTGAAAGTTTGAACAGGAGAAAGTTTTTATGTGCAGCCGGTCTTGCCGCGGCAGCCGGTTTAACCAGGGGACACAGCAGCAAGGCCTTAGCCATATCCAAAGGTATTAAGCCCGAAACCAAGTTAAAGCTGGGACTGGCTTCTTATACACTCAGAAAATTTGATCTTGATAAAACCATCGAGACAACAAAAAAGCTCGATCTAAAATACATCAAGCTTAAAAGCATGCATCTTCCGCTTGACAGCAGCCCGGAACAGATCAAGGCGGCTGCGGCAAAGATCGAGGCGGCAGGGATAAAGCTTTACGGGTGCGGTGTTGTTTACATGTCTAAGGAAGAGCAGGTACATCAGGCATTCGATTATGCAAAAGCAGCGGGTATGGAACTTATAGTAGGCGTTCCTTCTTATAAGCTGCTTGGATTAGTTAACGACAAAGTTCAGCAATATGATATAAAAATGGCAATACATAATCACGGGCCGGGCGACAAGCGGTATCCTACACCTGAGTCGGTTTATGAAAGGGTAAAGAATCTTGACAGGCGAGTGGGTCTTTGCCTTGACATCGGGCATACCGAGCGCAGCGGCATTGATCCGGCTGAGGCGATAGAACGATACATCGACAGGATCTATGACTTTGACATAAAAGACGTAAGCGAATCAACCGCTAAGGGGGGAGGCGTCGAATTCGGCAGAGGTGTTGTCGATCTGCCCAAAGTCATAAGAACACTTAAGAAAGTCAGCTACAGCGGGGTAGTGGCCATCGAATACGAAAAAGACGGGGACGACCCGCTTGCCGGTCTTGCCGAATCGACCGGATATGTTCGTGCATTGATCGATACTGTTTAAAGTCCGGAGTTGTCCTTTCCTGTCCGGCGGCAAACTGCCGATATGGCAGCGCAATTTTGGCACTGACAGGGATTTTTATTGAATATTCGGCGAGCGAAGCCCTTCTAACATTTTGTAAATCAAGGATTTATAATAAACGCCTGTTTCCCGGCATGTTATTTGCACTGTAAACACTAAGCGAACTTTTTTGTCAAAAAAACCGTATATTAACGAGTGTTTAAAATAATAAAGCTTTCAAAATCGGAAAGCTCGTATGTACCGATGATGTATGAATGTTTTATTGAAAGGAACCAGAGATGAACGAACGAAACATGATGAGCTTAAGCAAAAAGTTGTTTTTGGCAATTACAGTTATATTGGTTACGGCCCCGCCTGTTCTTGCGGATAACGGAATAGAGTCTCTGCGTCAAACATCGAAAGCATTTACCGAGGTGGCAAACAAGGCGGTTCCCGCGGTGGTTTCGGTTCGGGTGGAAAAAGTTATACAGGTAAGTTCCGGTTATCCCAATTCTCCGTTTGGTTATCATTCTCCTTTTGACGACGAATTTTTCGAAAGATTTTTCGGCAGAAGATATCGAGGTCAAGCACCGAAAGAACACAGGCAAATGGGTCAGGGGTCCGGCTTTATAATCAGCGACGACGGGTATGTGCTTACGAATAATCATGTTGTCGAAGATGCCGACAATATAATAATTACACTGAATGACGGAAGGGAATTTAAGGACGTAAAGGTCATAGGGGCCGATCCCGGGTCCGACGTGGCGGTCCTTAAGATCGACAGCAAAGATCTTCCCTTTATCGAGCTCGGAGATTCCGATAAGCTTGAGATCGGCGAATGGGTGATGGCGGTTGGCAACCCATTCGGTTTGTCCGAAACGGTAACGGTCGGTGTTGTAAGCGCCAAGGGCAGAAAAAATCTTCGTCTTACCGATGACGGTTACGAAGACTTCATACAGACAGACGCAGCGATCAACCCGGGCAACTCCGGCGGGCCCCTGCTTAATCTTGACGGTCAGGTTATCGGCATAAACAGCGCCATCTACAGCAAGAGCGGCGGATACATGGGTGTGGGTTTTGCGATCCCGATCAACATGGCAACAACGGTCAAGGATCAACTGATAAAGAACGGCAAGGTTACACGCGGCTTTCTTGGCGTAAGCATGCAGAACATCACGAGTGAGATGTCAGAATACTTCGAATTAAGCGATAAAAAAGGCGTTCTCATTAACGAAGTTATCGAAGATTCGCCTGCTGAAAAAGGCGGATTGAAAGTTAGGGACATTATTACCAAGCTGAACGGTAACCCGGTAGAGGGTCCGTCGGCATTTAAAAATTCCATCGCCCTTATTGAGCCGGGCACGAAAGTGACGCTGACGATCATCAGGGACCAGGAAGAGATGGAGCTGAAAATAGAGATCGGCTCAAGAGATGACGAACTTGCCAAAGGAACCGGTTCGGAAGTCAGCAAAAAGCTCGGCATCGAGGTCATAGATATTACAAAGGACCTGCGAAAGCAGCTTGATCTTGAAGGATTCGACGGTGTGGTAATTTCTAAAGTTCTTGACTCGACGCCTGCTGACAAGGCGGGTATTGAGCCGGGTATGGTCATACTTGAAGTAAACGGCAAGAAGATCAGTAATGTAGAAGAATTTGATGAGGCATTGAAACCAAGCGAAAAGACCAAAAAGGTCCTGATGCTGATAAAGCACGAATACTTTGCACAATATATACCACTGCGTATAGATTAAACCGCTTTATGTACCCCTCATGAAAAAGGGCCCGCGGGAAATTCCTGACGGGCCTTTTTTATTAAACTTTTTATTCTCAATTGCCCTGTCTTATTGAAGAAGTAAGTTCTTCGATAAGTTTTCTCATCTTCTGGTCGGAGACGCTAAGGTCCTTTATTTTTCCGCAGGCATGCAGAACGGTCGTATGATCCCTTCCCCCCAGGTGGCCTCCAATTTCCTCAAGGCTGTGTCGCGTCATCTGGCGTGCAAGATACATACATATCTGCCTCGGCAGGGCGATGCTCTGGCTGCGTTTTTTGCTTTGCAGATCGGTAAGACGAACATCGTAGTATTTTGTTACGGCGTCTATTATTTCGGAAATGTTTACGCTCTTTTTTGCGAGGATGTCCTGATCGCCGAGCGCACGTTTTGCCATTTCGAGATTGATAGGTTGTCCTGAAGTTTTTGCAGTTGCATAGATGATGGTAAGTGCGCCTTCGAGTTCCCTGATATTGGCGTGAACTTTTCCGGCGATGTATGCGGCGACCTCTTCGGAGATATCAAAACCTCTCAGGTGCGCCTTTTTCTGGACAATGGCAACCCTTGTTTCGTAGCTTGGCGCGTCAAGTCTTGCAACGAGTCCCCATTTGAACCTGCTTATGAGTCTTTCTTCGAGCGAGGGTATTTCTCCTGGCGCGCAGTCTGCGGTCAATACTATCTGCTTATGATTGTTATAGAGTGCATTGAACGTGTGGAAAAATTCCTCCTGGCTTTGCTCTCGTTCCCGCAGGAACTGGACGTCGTCAATGACGAGCAGATCGACCGTTCTGAATTTATTCTGGAATTCCGAGAGTTTGCCCTGCTCGATGGCAGTAATAAACCGGTTAACAAACTCTTCACAGCTTAAAAACCTGATCTTTGCGTCTTTTTTTCTGGATTCTACGCCGTGACATATAGCATGCTGAAGGTGTGTTTTGCCGAGTCCTACGTTCCCATAGAGGAACAGGGGGTTGTATGTATCGCCCGGCGAATGACAGACCGCAACGCAGCTTGCCTGGGCGAGCCGATTGCACGGGCCGACCACGAAATTTTCAAACGTATAATCAGGATGGAGCTTCAGGCTCCACATCGAAGGCTCTTCGGAAAACCGGGACGGCTTTTGACCGGTGACAGAAAACTTTGTGCTTACGAGATGGCCGGTAACATTCTGTGCGGCCTTGGTAAAATTTGCAAGACAATGATCGCGAAGGAACTGCGCCTTAGCTTCGTCGGGACATCCTACCTCAAGCAGGCCCCCTTCGAACTCCAACACAACAAGATCGTCAAACCATTTACGCGTATTTACAGGATCGAAACCCTTAACGCGTTCAAGTATTTCCGAAAAAACCTCTATTGTATCCTGCATATCAAATCTCTCTAACGCTGCTTTCAAACAAAAGTGAACACAGGCCAAAATTCATATACCAAAACAAGTATCCGTACTAAATGATCAGATCTCATGGTGCTTTTGCTACCAGGAATTGCCCTCCGTGGCCCGCCGCTTGTAAGAATCTAACCGCAGGCAAGTTGTTTGTCAAAGAAAATTATTAGCCATAAGAGTAAAAATTCCGCACGATCGTATAACAAAAATCATGCCAGATATTCGATGTGTTCAATTTTTTTTTACATTGTAATTATGCGTATCATGCGCATGATAACTTGGTTTAAACAAAAAATTTATCTATACTTGATAAATTGCGGAACTTTTGCGAAACTTAATGAGTATTATTAAAGAACCCCCTAAATTTTACGATATGAATATCCAGAATTGCGGGAGTTGAAATTATTTTTTTTGTGCTGCGATGCGGGAGCAAAAATGGGACTATTTACCAAAACCGTCGGCTATTTAAAAGATCGCCTTGGAAAAACCCGGGATAAAATATCTTCCAGCCTTTCGGCGGTTTTGACGATCGGGCGAAATATTGACGACGAACTGCTGGACAAGCTTGAAGAGACCCTGATAAGCGACGATATAGGCGTAGAAACCACCGACAAACTTATCGGTGATCTTAGAAATGCCTACAAAAAAAGACAGATCGCAAAATCAGAAGATATCATCCCGTTTTTGAAGGAACACATGAAAAGCTACTGGCCGGACCAGGACAGGCAATTGCGGCATGCCGAATCCGGGCCGACGGTGATACTTGTAGCGGGTATCAACGGCTCGGGCAAGACCACGAGCATCGCAAAGCTTGCCTATACTCTCAGCAGGAACAAAGAAAATGTCATCGTCGCGGCCTGCGATACATTCCGTGCGGCGGCAGTCGAGCAGCTTACGATTTGGGCCGAACGCATAGGCGTACAGATCGTTAAGCACAAATCCGGCGCGGACCCTGCGGCAGTAGCGTTCGATGCGTGCCAGGCAGCAATAGCAAGAAAAGCCGATTACCTGATACTTGACACGGCCGGCAGGCTGCATACGCAAAAACATCTGATGGAAGAACTGGCGAAGATAAAAAAAGTCGTTTCGGCACAACTGCCCGGCGCCCCGCATGAAGTACTGCTTGTCGTCGACGGAACAACGGGGCAAAACGCAATTATGCAGGCAAAAATATTTACGGAAGTTATTGACGTTACCGGAATATTCCTGGCAAAGCTTGACGGTACCGCACGCGGCGGCATCGTTATAGCCATAAAAGACATGCTCGATATACCCGTAAAATTTATCGGGCTGGGTGAAACTCCCGAAGATATCGCGGAATTCGATCCTGCAGAATTTGTCGAGGCTTTATTTAATTAAGGGTAGGCCCTTAAGCCGGTATGCAGAGAATTTAATATGTTGATTTTTAAAAAATCTTTTTTAATCCTTATTTTAATGCTGTGCAGCGGCCTTGCATACTGTCAGCCCGATGTATTGTCCGCCAGGAACATAAACACCGTCGAGTTTCAGCTTCAATACGATTTTCATGTAACCGGAAATACCTCAAAGATACTTTTTCGGGTTCCGGTGCCGATATCGATACCTGACAGGCAGGAAGTCCTCGACGTTAAGTATTCCGTAAAGCCCCGGAGGATCCATTCCAAAGACTCGAACAATTACGCGGAGTTTCTTTTTAGCAAACCGAAGGAGCGTATTACGGTCAAGATCGACGTCAAGGCAAAACTTTACAGGTACGATCTTTCCATAGCAAGGAAAAGCGAAAAGGACCCCCTTTTACAGGACGATCTTAAAAGTTTTCTTGCGGCAGAAAAGTATATAGAAGCAGATGACCCTCTCATACAGCAGGCGGCAGGCGGCCTTAAAGGAACAGACGAACTTTCGACTGTAAAAAATATATACGAGTATGTAATAGACAGCATAACATATTCCGGCTATCTGAAAGCGGATCACGGGGCGGTTTATGCTTTAAAGAAGAAAAAGGGCGACTGCAGCGAATATTCATATTTGTTCGCGGCGCTGTGCAGGGCGAATAATATCCCGGCAAAATTCGTCGAAGGATACGCATTTGACGGGGAAAAAGAGCCGCGGCATGACTGGGTGGAAGTTTATCTCGAAAAATACGGCTGGGTTCCGTTCGACCCGGCTAAGGGGGATGTGGAACACGCCGGCCTGCGGAAAAAAAGATTTCAAAACCTGATGCCTGTTTATGTTTATCTGCCGCCTACCAATGACGAAAAAAGGATCGAGAACTATCATTACATCGCATACTGGTATTGGGGAGACAAGGTACAGTTCAAGGACCAGGT
>JAFGKL010000144.1 GCA_016928585.1 Sedimentisphaerales bacterium | reverse complement strand
GTGGTGCGCCTGCTTGACGGGGCGCTTGGCGATGAGGACTCGGCGGCTAACGATTCATTCAGCGACGGGCTGCTGGAGTATCCGCAGTACACCCGGCCGGAAGAGTTTAGAGGGATGAAGGTGCCGGACGTGCTGCTAAGCGGAAACCATGCAGAGATAGAAAAATGGCGAGCCGAGCAGGCACTAAAAAGAACACAGCAAAACCGGCCGGACATGCTGAAAGACAGTTAATAGTATTTGGTATTTAGTATTTAGTCGTCCACCGTTGGCGGATGGAATGGATCGTGGATCGTGATTCGTGATTGGCTTTCCTGACATATATCGCCCTTTCAGGGCTTTTAATGGCATGTCACCACCTGAGGCGTAAACGTTGGCGGTGGTTAAAAAGCAATACTTAGGGCATAAACACCTTGGGCATAAATTACGGATATCAATTACGAATGATAAGCGATGAATAACGAGAAACCTTGTTTTTATGCTATAAATGCCGGTTTTAGCCCGTAAAAGGCGGTTTTTGTACAAATTTAACGCTCGGGCCGTGTTAAAAGAGGGTGTTTATGGAAAGTTTCAAAAAAATTACTTGTCTGTAGTAAAAAAATCGCTATACTGGGCGATTCTCTACAGAGCCGGGCCTATCGTTTGCCCGGGGAAAAAATTGTTGCTTGATCGCAGGAGATGTACCCGTGAAGACCGAAATTATAGATTCTGTTGAAAAAAAGAGCCTCAAGGAAAAGCTTCCTTACTTTGAGATAGGCGATGTCGTCGATGTAAAGTGCAAGATACAGGAAGGCGACAAGACCCGTGTTCAGGTCTTCGGCGGTACCGTTATCGCTCACAGCGGTCGCGGGATCAACGAAACATTCACCGTAAGGCGCGTAGTCGGCAACGAAGGCGTTGAAAGAATTTTCCCCATTCATTCTCCAAACGTGATCGACGTAGCCCCGATACGCAGCGGTAAAACGCGCAGGGCAAAGCTGTACTATCTAAGGGACCGCACCGGAAAGGGAGTTAAACTTTCCCAAAAGCACAGCGAGCACACTACGGCAAAATAATCAGGGTCTCGATCAATGCTTTGGATGCCGGGAAAAAGAAAAAAACTTCTCTCGAATCCAAAACTGCTTGGACGGTGGGGCGAAAAGCGCTGCGAAAACTTTCTTAAATCACACGGCTATAAATTCATCGCACGTAATTATTCCTGCAAAGCCGGTGAGATAGACCTTATCTGCTCCGCTGAAAACGGCTCGATAGTATTCGTCGAGGTAAAAACCCGGCAGGACGAACTATTGGCACAGGCACAGGAAGCGGTGAACCACAAAAAACAAAGATCCCTGGTCAAGTGCTCTCGATTTTTTCTCGAACAATACAATATAAAGAACCGGCCGATGCGATTTGACGTGATGGCAGTTGTCCTTAGCAAAAGCGGTCGAGAACAAATAAGGCACTACAAAAATGCCTTTACTCCGTGAGGATATTTGGTATAACTTCATCCAAAGAAAATATTTATTTCCTGTGAAAGGTATTAACGATGTTCGAGAAATTTCAAATGGCTCCGCCGGACGCAATACTAGGCCTGACAGAGGCGTTTAAAAAAGACCCCAATCCCAAAAAGATCAACCTGGGCGTGGGCGTATATAAGGACGCATTAGGCACTACGCCTGTTATGGAATCGGTAAAAAAAGCCGAAGAAATAATCCTTAAGAACCAGACAACAAAAAGCTATCTGCCCATACCGGGTTCTGCCGAATACGCGGCGGTGGTTCAGGAGTTTCTTTTCGGGTCGGATCACGAAATAATCGGAGACAAGCGTGCAGTCACCGCTCAAACACCCGGCGGAACAGGAGCCCTGAGGGTCGCCGGCGATCTGCTAAAGCAGGTCAGGCCCGATGCAGCCATGTGGGTATCCGACCCGACATGGGCCAATCATACCGGCATCTTTACGAACGCGGGCTTTGAAGTAAAAAAATATCCGTACTATGACGCCGCGGCAAAAGCGATCGATCTTGACGCAATGAAAAAAACCTTAAAGACCATTCCGGAAGGCGACGTTGTTCTTCTGCACGGGTGCTGCCATAACCCGACCGGCATCGACCCTGACATCGATCAGTGGGGGCAGATATGCGATATTCTTGTCGAAAGGAAAATACTGCCGTTCGTTGATTTTGCCTACCAGGGACTTGCCAACGGTATCGAAGAAGACGCCCAGGGCCTGCGGCTCATCGCCAACTCGGTAAAAGAACTTGTCGCTGCAAGCTCTTTCTCCAAAAATTTCGGTCTGTATAACGAGCGCATAGGCGCGATCACTTTTGTCTGCGACAGTTCGGCAACCGCCGACAAGCTCGCCAGCAATCTAAAGCTCATCATCCGCCGGAACTATTCCAACCCGCCGGCGCACGGAGCGGCCATTGTCGCAACAATAATGAACAACACCGAGCTGAAAAAACTGTGGCAAAGCGAAGTAAAACAAATACGCGACCGCATCAAGGAAATGCGACACAGCTTTGTCGATACTTTGAAGAGTCTCGGAGTGAAAAACGATTTTTCGTTCATCACGGAGCAAAACGGTATGTTCTCTTTTTCCGGTCTCAACAAGGACCAGGTCGATACTCTTCGTGAAAAATATTCGATCTATATCGTCGGCTCCGGGAGAATAAACGTAGCCGGCATGACGGCGGGCAACATGAACACCCTGTGCAAGGCTATCGCCGAGGTGCTTAAATAAAAGGACCTTAGGATGGAACTGATCGACACACACGCTCATTTAACTTTTCCCCAGTTCCGAGATGACCTCGAGCCGTACCTTAGACGCAGCCGGGAAGCCGGGGTTAAAACATGGATAACCATCGCCACCGGTCCGGACGAGATCGGCATGGTGCTTGACCTTACAGAAAAATACGACAACATGTATGCCGCGATCGGTTTTCATCCGCACGAAGCAAAGCTTATCACGTCGGAAAATCTTGCGCTTTTAAAAGACTCCGCCAAAAACGAAAAAGTCGTCGCCGTAGGAGAAACGGGGCTGGACTTTTTTTATGACCACTCGCCGCGGGACATACAAAAAGAAATTTTCAGAAAACATCTGCAGGTCGCCGCTGAAATTCAAAAACCCGTCGTGGTCCATACGAGAGAATCCTTCGACGAGAGCATGGAGATACTTGACGAGTTCGAGGGTGAACTAAAAAACGTCGTGATACACTGCTACAGCGGGTCGATAAGCCAGACGAAATACCTGCTGGACAAGGGTTATTACATTTCGTTTACCGGGATCGTTACCTTTAAAAAAACCGACGACGTAAGAACGGCCGCCAAGATGGTCCCGCTGAACAGACTTATGGTTGAGACCGACTGCCCGTTCATTTCCCCGGAACCGGTCAGAAGCAAGCACCCCTGCGAGCCGGCGTTCTTAAAACACACCGCCGCGAAGATAGCAGAAGTTAAAGGGATGACTCTCGAAGATTTCGCCGAACAGGCAACCGCAACAAGCAAATATTTTTTCAATCTACCGTGATTTTAAAAACTACATAGGACATGGTGGGATTTAACAGTTCGCTGTAAAATAAAACTGCCCCAGAAAAAATTTCCAGGGCAGTAAATGAGCAAGCGCTAAACAAATTCTAACTACTTCTTAACAAGATGAGCATTCTTCTCGCCAGATGAGGTAACAACACAAACAAGACGTGAGTCTTGTCTGCTAGCATTGTTCTCCCATTGAAGCGGGCGAAGATTTGAAATATGATCGCTTCCACCATGAGAAACAGGGGTTATGTGATCAATTTCCCAACCATAACTACTTGAACGATTACCATAGGATTGCCTATTAATCCAAGCATCACAGTCATCTTTTCGCCATTCATTGGGGGAGTTTGGAGGGGCAACCTTGCCCTTCTCCCATACTTTTTGAATCGTTTCAGAATTAATCATAACGACTCCTTTCTTTTCTTCGCTACAAGCCTCTTTTTTTTTCTTGACAAGATGCCAAAAGACCCGAAAATAAAGCAAACTAGTAGCGAGTTTCAAGAGGCACGGATCCCTGTGCCAAATTAATATCTAGGCCGATGTAAGCGACCACTTATATCGGCCTTCTTTTTAAACGCATTACGCGCTTGCACCATTAAAACGATATATCATCCTCCTTGAATACACTAAACACCAAAAGCCCTTCTTCTGTATCTTCTTTGATACTGTATGACTCTGTTTTCGCCTTATAAGGAATATCAAAGTAGTCAAAAAAAGCTTTAGCAGATATTGAACAATTGCCGCTTCTAACAACTGCGCGTTTTGAGCCCTTCACTGCTTCATCTACAAATTTAATAGCAATTGTTTTGCTATTTCTGTCGTACCCTAAAACAACGTTTTGGTTGTTTTCTATTTTAAATCTTGTTACAGCCCCTTGATTGAGGCCAATTTGGCCTTGTTTTCTTATACTAGCCTTAGGCTCATAACCTCGGCCCTCTTCTTTAAAGAATTCAAAATCCATAAAATATCTCCTAAAACAACCTTTGTACTATGTCACATTACCAGATAATGGTTACTTTGTAAATCTTTTTTTTAAAATTTAATATTTTTTTACTGTAAACACCCCACTCTCACCACTACCTACTAGCAGTCTGCTAGCAGTTTGTTGGCGATATATTAAGTCCACATTTGCACTGACACGCTCTAGTTTGCTCGCATTTGCTAGCTTTTGCTGGTACTTGCACACCTAATATATCTTACTAGCACATATTTTTTATGCTTTATACGCTCTATTTACGCTTTTTGGCATAAAATACCTAGGTGGTTTGTCTTGAATGTTTATTTAAACAGATTCTTTGACAAGCTTAGGATGATACTTTTTTCGCGGTGACGACACGATCGTTGTTCGAAAAATCCTTCTCTACAACGATTTCCGCAAACAGCCCTGTGCTTTCAAGCAGTTCTTTAACCGCATCGCCCTGGGCATAGCCAATTTCCAGGATAAGCGTGCCGTCATCTTTTAAGTGGTCACCAACCCGGTCAGCAATACGCTTATAAATATCGAGCCCCTCATCGCCGGCAAACAATGCACCTTTAGGTTCGTAGTCCTTTACCCTCGCCTCCAGTTTGTCAAATTCCGCTGCCGAGACATACGGCGGATTGGAAACCACAAGGTCGAACTTCGTTTGGTCCATTCCCTCGATGATCGGTGCGAAAAGATCGCCGCAAAGAAGGTTGACTTTTTCGGTAAGTTTGTGATGTTCGACGTTTTCGGCGGCGATTGCCAGGGCCCTGTCGCAAATATCCGTCGCAGTTATCACAACATCCGGCTGGTTTTTCGCAATGGCAGCGGCTATGCATCCGGACCCGGTGCAAAGGTCGCACACCATTTGAACGCCCTGCCTTGACCGCAAAAAATCTATCGCTCTTTCGACAAGCAGTTCGGTTTCCGGCCGGGGGATAAGGCAGTCACGCGAAACCTTTATCTGCATCGAGTAAAATTCCGTCTTGCCAACAAGATACTGCACGGGCTCCTGCGCGGCGCACCGCTTAACGAGACCGTGCAAAAGGTCAAGTTTATCCTTAGGCAAGACCCTGTTAAAATTCGTATAAAGCTCGATGCGCTGCAGGCCGGTTATATGCGAAAGCAAGAGCTCTGCGCTTAGCCGCGGCGAATCGACATTGCTCTTGCCAAGATACTCCGTGACCCAATCGAGAAGTTTTTTTATGGTCCATTCTTCCATGGCAGGGATCGTAGATGCAAATTTTAATATTTAAAAGACAATAACCGCAGATTCTTTTGTTACCAGCCAAACCATTCGATAAAGTACGGCCCGAGAACAAGCAGCGCGATAACGACCGCCCCGGCCGCAGAAATAAGCACCGCCCCGGCCGCGACGTCCTTGGCCTTTTCGATAAGCGGATGGAACTCCGGCGAGGCAACATCCGCCATGAACTCCAGCGCCGTGTTCAGGGCCTCGGCCGTCCACACCGCCATTATCGCAAGCACAAGCATACACCACTGCGGATCATGAAGATGAAAAAACAACCCGAAAAACACAACAAGCGCCGTCGCCACCGCATGCACCCACGCGTTCTGCTGCGACTTGATCATAGAAGCAATACCGCTGATGGCATACTTAATACTTTTTAACCGACTGATGATCGAAAAACGCATAGCCATTTTATCACCTATCAAATATAAACTTTATCCATCATTCTCGGGAACGCAATGCACTGGCGGATATGTTTTTCGCCGGTGATCCACGCCACCGTTCGTTCCACGCCGAGCCCGAACCCGCCGTGCGGAACCGATCCGTATTTGCGAAGGTCAAGGTACCAGCCGTAACTTTCGGGGTTATAACCTTCGGCTTTTATCTTTTCTATAAGAACGTCATAGTCGTCCTCGCGCACCGATCCGCCGATTATCTCGCCAAATCCTTCCGGTGCAAGCATGTCAAAGTTCTCAACAACCCTGTCATTGGTCCTGTCGGCCTTCATGTAGAACGCTTTGGCTTCCTTAGGATAGTGCGTAACGAAGACGGGCTTATCGTGCATAAGCGAAATTATCGTTTCGTCGGAGCCGCCAAGGTCCTTGCCCCACTGGAAATTCGCGGCAAGCCGGGCGTGCCTGGGATTATTTTCTATCTTCACTTCAAGCTCGCTAAGCTCGGACCGCAAATCCGCCGTCTGCTGCGCGATCCTGTCCATCTTCCACTTTTTGCCGCCCCTGCTCAGCTCGGCTTCAAGCTCTGCGAGCTGATTTTCGATCTCTGTTTTTCTATTCTCGAACCCGGCTAATTGTTCCGCCATGAATTTTACTGTCTTATCGCTCGTCAATATCTCGGCCGCCTCGGTATACGTCAGCCTGTAGAACGGCGGCTTTAGTTTTTCCAGTGCTTTAATATCCGCCCCTAAAGCCTCCAACTCGCTGCGATTGTTTTTCAGCACACTGGCCGCTATGAACGAAACAAAATTTTCCGCAAGCTCAAGCAGGCCCGGC
>JAFGKL010000143.1 GCA_016928585.1 Sedimentisphaerales bacterium | reverse complement strand
TAGCTTTTTTCTTCTTAGCGACTTTCTTCTTAGCTACTTTCTTCTTAGCTTTTTTCTTCGCAGCTTTTCTCTTTTTTGCCATAATTATATCACCTCCTTTCGGGCTTTTTCGGAAACATAATTATTTAATTTACTTAAGTGCATTCAATATACATATTTATCGACAAAAATCACGCATATACTTCATTATATTTTATTATTTGTTGTTCCGGTAAGGCTCAACAGGGTTGGTGTTCCTTTTACAATATGATGTCAGGCTATGATCTGCATGGCAAACCTCTTAATCATGTTCAAAAAAACTTCCTGGTTCCCAATTTTGTTTTTTTGCTTTTTAACGCGGTTTTGATGCGTTATAATGCATTTTAGGTTTTCAATGTTTTTTTCTATTAATCATTTATTAATATATTTTATTTGTTATGTTGGCGTGCAGTTGAGCGTTAAAATCCTCATAATCGGGTATATAAAAAATTTTTAAAAAAATGGCTTTTTTTTTATTTTTTTGTTAGGATTTGGCAACAAATAACAGGTTTTTGTTATTTTATGAATCGAATAAGAAATGAAACTCATACTTTTTGGCGGAACATTCGACCCTGTTCACCGTGGACATATCCAGGTTGCTCGGTATTCTTTCGAAAAGATTTGTGCTGACAAATTGATCTTCGTCCCAGCAAAAAGGTCTCCGCATAAAGGTAATTTCCCTGTTGCTTCCGGCGAACACAGACTCAACATGCTCTCAATTGCCGCCGAGAGTATTGATAATTTCGTAGTAAGCGATCTCGAATTGGAAAGGCCCGATCCGAGCTATACTATTGATACGGTTACCGCTTTTAAGGAGAAATATGGCAAAGAGACTCAGATATTCTGGCTTATTGGTGCCGATACCGTCGAAGATCTTCCCAAGTGGCACAGAATAAAAGATCTGATCGATGCCTGTAATTTGTCCGTAATGTACAGAGCAGGCTTTAAAAAACCAGATTTTACGGTTTTTAGAGAACATTTGGGGGAAAATCGCATAGATAAATTAGGTAAACATGTGATCTCAACACCATTAGTTGACATCAGCAGCACTGAAATCAGAGAAAAGCTAAGCAGAGGTGTAGACGTTTGTGATCTTCTCGAATCAGATGTCATAAGATATATCCGGCAGAACAATTTGTACGGCAGTTGAATAGTTGAAAATATTCCGAAAAATCGGCGTTTAACGGTTTTTAATTGACTTTAATCGTGGTTGACTTTAGAATTACCCATTGCTACTGCGGTCGTATTTCTGGTTGATTTTCTATCCTGCAGGGTCTGTGTTCGGTCTTGTTAGGGAGTATCTTTCATATAATGTGAAATTTTCGTTGGAGAAGTTTAATGTTTTACAAAAGCCCCGTTTTTCTTGCCGCATTTTTGGTTATCGTTATGTTCCTTTCTCAGCCCGTTTTTTCTCAAGATGTAGAAGACGACTGGAATGATTTCCTACATTACACCGCGATTGGCAGATTTGATCTTGCCGCAGGCTTTGCTCAAAAGATTATCGACTCGGATCCGGATCCCATCCAACTATTAACCCTTAGCGAGGAAAATACCAATGGCTACAGGATCCTTTTAAAGATGAATGCTGAAAGCGATGAGTTACGGGCTTTGAGTTCCCAGATCCTTGCCATAATCGAGAAGGGCAGGTATCTAAAAAGGACCGATCCAAGGATCATTGTTAATGAAATACAGCGTCTAAGCACTACTATTCGCGGTCGTATCGCTGCAGAGCAAAGGCTGAGGAATGCGGGTGAATTTGCAATTCCTTTAATGCTTGACGGTTTAGCAGATCTTGACCGGAAGAGTGAATTTGCGAATATTGCCATGGCTTTGCCAAAGGTCGGCAGAGATGCCATAAGGCCGTTGGTGACAGCTCTTCAAATGGATGACACCGCGGTTAAGGCCGAAGTCATAAGGGCACTTGGTGACATTGGTTATCCTCAACCCTTAGGCCATTTGAAATATGTCGTTGAAAATGACGATTCCCCTCAGTTGCGAGCTCTTGCCGCTGAGGCCATCGAAAAGATAGATTCTTCCGCGATGAACATTCCTGCAGCAGAATTGCTTTTTATGCTTGGGAGGTCATATTATTTTCACAATGAGTCACTTGCCCCGTCATCTGAGATCGATTATGCGAACATATGGTTTTGGGATGCCGAAGAAAGAAAGCTGATTCGTGAGGAAGTTGATAAGGGCTACTTCAACGAGCTGATGGCGATGCGTTCGTGCGAGTGGGCGCTTAAAGCTGATGAGAATATCGGAAAAGCTATTGCTCTTTGGGTTGCCTCCTTCTTTAAGGCCGAGTCTTCCGCGGTGCCCCAGCCGAATTACTTTGGCGATGCTCACCTGGATGCTATGGCTTATGCGATGACGGCAGGTCCTGAATACCTGCATCAGGCTCTTGATATGGCCCTCAAAGAAAAGAATGCCTATGTGTCACTCGGTCTTGTCGAGGCTCTTGCGGCAAATGCGGGTGAAATGTCGCTGATGTACAGGATCGGAGTTGATCAGCCTATTGTTAAGGCCCTTAGTTTCGAGGACACAGCTGTTAGATACAGTGCTGCCATAGCTATCGGTTCGGCCGGGCCGGTGCAGGGTTTTGTTGGGAGCGAACGTGTTGTTGAAAATCTTGCCCAGGCGATAGGTACCTCCGGCAATGAAGAACTTGGAGAGAACCTTGCCGACCTCTATGCTTTAAGGGCTGTCAGGGTAATGTTGAAACTGGCTACGACAAGAAACAAGGTAGTCAATCTTTCCCATGCCCTAAGTGCTTTGGCTGACGGTACAAAAGACTCTCGAAAAGACATGCAGATCCTGTCCGGCCAGGTTCTTGCTTACATTAATGACGCAGGCGCTCAACAGGCAATCGCAGCTATGGCTCTTCTTGAAGACAACGATATGGATGTTAGAAATGCAGCCTTTCGTTCTCTGGCCATTTCCGCAAAGCTTAATACTAACCTGTTGAATGCTAACCAGATCGACAGCATCTATGCCTTGATCGGTTCTGACAGTGCCGATGCCCAGTTACGGAGTACTGCTGCCGGTGCTTATGGGGCACTTAATCTTCCAAGCAGCAGGGTTAAAAACCTTATACTTGACCAGGCAGTTAATTAGTTACTGTCAGGTGGAGTTTAACTATAGAGGCATGTATGCCTGACAAAAAGCCGATAGACAAAGGATTATCAAAGCAAAATCTAAGATGGCTTGGAGCCGGCATTGAGTTTTGTGTTGTTGTCGGGATATTCAGCTATATTGGTTTTTGGCTTGACAGGTATTTTGATTGTGCACCTGGAATGATGATCATAGGTTTTCTTGTCGGTTTTATCGGGATGGTTTACACCTTCTATAAGGACGCGAATAAATAATCTGCCGAGGGGAGAAATTCACCCGGCCGGAAATGGATTTCTTTTATATGGACTAAACAACTGTGCCTGATATTTACAATATGATCTTGGCGTCTTCAAACCCTCTGGAACATGTTGTTGCTAAACCTCTGTTTTCCTTCCACCTTTTTGGATATGAATGCATTATCAGCAACCATTTTTGTATGATCATTATTGCCACAGTTTTGATGCTTGTTATCCTTCCGAGGTCGGTAAAGGGTACCGGGTTAGTCAGGAAGGGCTTTGGCAATCTTATTGAGTCGGTATGTGTTTTTGTCAGAGAAGAAATAGCAAGGCCGTTCCTCGGAGGCAGTACAGATAAGCATATTGGTTTTATCTGGACTGTTTTTTTCTTTATCCTTGTTTTAAACCTGCTTGGTATGATCCCTATTTCTGGTATAATCAGGTTGATTACGGGGGAAACGTCACATTTTGGAGGAGCAGCTACGGCCAATATCTACGTTACCGGTAGTGTTGCAGTCATTGTTTTTTTTGCCATCCATGTCTATGGAATACGTGAGCAGGGCGTTATTGGTTATATAAAAAACTTTGCTCCTTCGGTTCCCTGGCCGATTCTTCCCTTTATTTTTACGCTGGAGGTTATTGCCGCACTTGTTAAACCATTTGCGCTTGCCGTGAGGCTTTTTGCGAACATCTTTGCGGGTCATGTTGTTATTGCTGCCATAGCCGGCCTTGCAGTTGTTTTTAGGAGTATTCCTGGTACGATCGGCTCGATAACAGCGGAAGTTCTGATCAACTTTCTTGAACTTTTTGTTGCTTTTTTGCAGGCTTATATATTTACTTTTCTTACTACGATTTTTATTAGTTTTGCTGTTCATCCGGAACACTAAACATAAAAAACCAAACTAACGACTAAATATTAACATATTTTGGAGGTTTATTTAAAATGTTGGAATTAATGGGTTCTACTTTAGCTCAGATCACCCTTGAGGGCGATTCATTTAAAAGCTTTGGCGCCGTTATTGCCTGCGGGATCATTATTGTTGGTGCTGCGACCGGTATTGGCAAGATTGCCAACGGTGCTACTGAAGCGATCGCCCGTCAGCCGGAAGCTGGTGGAAGGATCTTTACGAGTATGCTCCTTGCGGCAGCCCTCATTGAAGGCGTTACCTTTTTTGCACTGATCATTTGTTTGTTAGCAAGTCGGGGATAGAACGATGTTTTTGAAAGCTTGTTGTGTTATTACAGTGATACTGTGCTTTTGTCCTTTGGTTTTGGCCCAGGAAGGCCATATTGAGGACATGTCCACACACAATGCGGAAGAAAAAACCAATCCTTTTGCCGGTTATCCGTTAGACTCTGTCTGTTCTGTCGTGGGTTTCTTTTTGTTTTTGCTTGTTCTTGGTAAATTTGCGTGGAAGCCGATGATCGCTGGGCTTAACGCCCGTCAGAGCTATATCGAAAAACAGATAGCCGATGCCGAAGGTACAAAAAAAGATGCGAATCAGCTCCTTAACGATTACAGGGCCAAGCTCGATAATGTTGAACGCGAAGGCCGACAGATAATCGAAAGACACACAAAACAAGCCGAAAAGCAAGGACTTGAATTGATCGAAAAAGCCAAGGGTACGATCGAGGATTTGAAACTTAAGGCACAAGGCGATATCGAGCGGCAACAAAGCCAGGCTCAGGCTGAGCTTTGGGCTCAGGCCGGCCAGATCATACTTGAGCTTGGCACCGAGATTTTTGGTAAATCGCTCGACGAAAACGACAATAAGAAGCTTGTCGATCAGGCAATACAACAGCTAAGCAAGGAAGAAAAGAAGCAATCAGGGCTAAACTCGGACAATACGTGATATGAGCGAGACCACAAAACATATAGTCAGAGAAATTTACAGTGAGGTTATTTTTGAACTGGCGAGAGATGGCGGTGTTATAGAAGCCATTATGGAAGACCTTAACTGTATTGACGGTGTTCTTAGCTCGGAACCAGATTTTGCCATACTTTTGGGTACACAAACCATAAAAGGTTCTGAAAAAAGCGACATCATAAGAAGAGTTTTTGCAGGCAAGGTAAACGATCTTACTCTTGATTTTATCAGCGTTCTTGCACGAAGGGGCAGGATGAATTTCCTTCCTGCCATTGCTGACAGGTACCAGGCTATGATGGATGCCCATCAGCAAAAGGTCCTTATCGAAGTAACTTTACCAAAAGCACCCAAAGATGAATTTTTAAACAGGCTTAACGGCGGTCTGTCCAAAGCCATTAACGGTAACGTAAAACTGCTGGTTCATATCGATCCGGCCATTATCGGCGGCATTGTTATCAGGAAAGGCGACAAAGTTATCGATAATTCGGTCAGGACCATTCTGAAAAATACCGTCAAAACCGTTATGGAAAGATCCCGGGTAAGGATAAAAGCAGTTGGCTTTATAAAGCCACAGGACTTGAATTAGTTCATGGAGTCAATTGACTGATGGAATTTGATATAAACGAAATTTCCAGCCTTATAAAGCAGGAGATAAAAAAATATAAGGCCAGTGTAGACATTGCTCATGTCGGCAAGGTACTTGAAGTGGGGGACGGCATCGCCCGTATCTATGGTCTCGATACGGCAATGGCTGGTGAAATGCTGGAGTTTGAGAACGGCGTGATCGGAGAGGTTTTCAACCTTGAGGAAGAATCCGTTGGTGCGATCATCTATGGTGATTATCTTAAGGTAAGGGAGTCTTCCACCGTTCGTTCCACCGGTAAGGTTCTTACCGTTCCTGTTGGTTTTGAACTGTTGGGCAGGGTCGTTAATTCCCTGTGTGAGCCTCTTGACGGCAAGGGCAGTATCGAAAGCAAAGAAAGGAGGCTTGTGGAATCGCCGGCCCCCGGCATTGCTGATCGCCAGCCGGTTAACCAGCCTCTTATGACTGGTCTTAAAAGTATTGATTCCATGATACCTATAGGCAGGGGCCAGCGAGAGCTGATCATTGGCGACAGGAAAACGGGCAAGACGGCTATTGCCCTCGATACGATAATTAACCAAAAAGATAAGGATGTTATTTGTGTTTATGTTGCCATCGGCCAGAAAGAATCGACCGTTGCCGAGGTTGTTCATATATTGCAGAGCTTTGGTGCAATGGATCATACTGTAGTTGTTTCTGCCAGTGCTTCGGATTCAGCGGCTATGCAATTTGTTGCGCCGTACGCAGGAACTGCCATTGCCGAATATTTCATGGACGAACATGGTAAAGACACGCTTTGTGTTTACGACGACCTGAGCAAACATGCTATCGCTTACAGGGAGCTTAGTCTTCTTTTGCGTCGTCCTCCCGGCAGGGAAGCCTTCCCCGGAGATATATTTTATCTGCACAGCAGGCTTCTTGAAAGAAGTACTAACCTGAGAGATGACCTTGGCGGGTCGCTGACGGCTTTGCCAATTATAGAAACCCTTGAAGGGCAGGTTTCGGCTTATATCCCCACGAACATAATTTCCATTACCGATGGCCAGATATATTTGCAAAGAAATCTCTTCCTTTCGGGTGTTCGTCCTGCTGTTGATGTCGGCATTAGTGTCAGTCGGGTAGGCGGTGATGCCCAGCCGGAAGCAATGAAAAAGGTCGCTCCCAAACTAAGGCTCGATCTTGCCACGTTCCGCGAGATGCAGGCTTTTGCCCAGATGGGTACAGAGCTCGATCCCGCTGCCCAGGCACAACTTGAACGCGGAAAAAGGATGGTCGAGATACTAAAACAAAAGCAGTTCTCTCCTTTGAGTGCTTCGGAACAGGTTATAAGCATACTTGCAGGCTCAGCAGGTCTGATTGACGAGATCGATATTAAGGATGTTACACACTTTGTTACCGAAATGATCGACTGGGTAAAGCTAGAAGCGGCTGAATATTTGGAGCATATCGAGTCTGGCAGGGCGATCGACGATGAATTCATAGAAGAACTTACGGAAGCGGTAAGAGCTTATATGATGATTTACAAATTTTCTTTTGGAAGATAAATGGCAGGTACAAAACAAATCTTGCAAAGATTTAAGGCCACTGAGAACATCAGCAAGGTAACCCATACCATGGAGATGGTCAGTGCCGTTAAATACCGCCGATTGTATAATAGCTGGCGGGAGAGCATAGATTTTTACGATGCTCTTGCTCAGCTTGCGTACATGATAGTTACTGCTGAAAAGACAGTGGATCACCCATTACTTTATCCGAACGCATCAACGAACAATGCTATTATTGTAACCGGAAGTGATCGTGGGCTTTGCGGCGGATATAACAACAGCGTTTATCGGCAGATCGACGTTCATACCAAGATGGCAAAACGTTTTGGGAGGGATGTTGATATCTATGCGCAAGGAAGAAAAGTTATCACCCATCTGAATAACCAAGGAGTCGAACTTTCTGGAACTTTCGAAGATTTCGATGAAATTCCTTCTGCAAAACAGACCAATGAAATAGCAGACGCCTTTATCGATCAGTTTCTCAACGGTCAGATCAGCCGGCTTGGCGTGGTTTATACGAGATTTTTTTCTCCTGCAAGCCAAATGGTTCAAACCCTTACTGTCCTGCCGGTTGCCGATCTTATTGATGATCTTACTACAAGGGCGACCGTTATTTGGCCATGGGAACTTAACTTTGAGGATTTTATACTTTCGCCGACGCCGGAAAAGATCTTTGATACTATTGCAAAGATGATGGTAAGGACCTCTATTAAGGGGTGTTTTCTCGAAGCAGCTCTTAGTGAACATATCGGAAGGGTGGTTGCAATGAGAAGTGCCACTGACAATGCTAATGAAATGATGGATGATCTGACGCAGGAATATAACAGGGCAAGGCAGTCACAGATCACTATGGAATTATTGGATATTATTGGTGCCACGATCAAATAGTTTTATCGGAGACTTATAGTTACAGATGAATAAGGGCAGAATAGTTCAGGTTATAGGAAGCGTCTTTGATGTAGAGTTCCCGGGCGGCAGGGTTCCTGATATTTATAACTCCCTGAAAATATCATATCACCTTGAAGGGAAGGACAGTCATCTTGTAGGGGAGGTCCAGCAGCACCTTGGCGGTTCGAGGATACGTGCTATCGCACTTGGGAGTACATTGGGCCTGAGACGAGGAATGGAAGTCATAGATACAGGCGATTCGCTTGAAGTTCCTGTTGGCAAAGAAACTCTTGGCAGGGTTTTCAATCTTCTTGGGGAACCGGTTGACGGCAGGGGGCCGATAGAGGTAAAGCAGCAAAAACCGATACACCAAAAGCCGCCGGAGTTTACGGAACTTTCTGCTAAATCAGAAATGTTCGAGACTGGTATAAAGGTTATCGATCTTCTGTGCCCATTCGTAAAAGGAGGTAAAACAGGGTTATTCGGTGGTGCAGGCGTCGGAAAAACCGTTATGATACAAGAACTAATAGCACGAATAGCGACTGAGCATGGCGGATATTCTGTTTTTGCAGGTGTTGGAGAAAGAACCAGAGAGGGCAATGATCTGTGGCTTGAGATGCAAAAGACAAAGATTGGTGATACCGGTATGAGCGTGCTCGATAACACTTGCCTTGTCTTCGGACAGATGAATGAGCCGCCCGGTGCCCGGCTTCGTGTCGCATTGACAGCCCTTACAATGGCCGAGCATCTTTGCGAGATGAGCGGTTCTGAAACCTTGCTGTTTATCGATAACATTTTCCGTTTCAGCCAGGCCGGTGCCGAAGTTTCCGCATTACTGGGACGCATTCCATCTGCTGTAGGTTATCAACCGACCCTTGCGACCGAAATGGGACAGCTTCAGGAACGCATCGCCTCTACTAATGCAGGAGCAATAACTTCTGTTCAGGCTATTTATGTTCCTGCCGATGACCTGACCGATCCTGCTCCGGCTACGACATTTACACATCTTGACTCTTCTGTCGTTCTTTCCAGGAAAATCGCCGAAAAAGGTATTTATCCTGCTGTCGATCCGCTTGAGAGTTCTTCGAGGATCCTCAGCCCCAATATCGTCGGAGAAGAACATTATCAGGTTGCTCAGCAGGTTCTCGAATATCTCCAGAGGTATAATGACCTTCAGGACATCATAGCCATACTTGGTGTTGACGAATTAAGCAAAGATGACCAGGTAGCAGTTGCAAGAGCAAGAAGGCTTGAGAGATTTTTCTCCCAGCCGTTCACTGTTACAAAACAATTTACCGGCCTTGAGGGGAAATATGTTTCTACCGACGAATCCATAAACAGTTGCAAAGATATCTGTGAGGGAAAATGGGATCACATTCCCGAACATGCATTCTTGTTCATTGGTCCGGTAAGGGATGCTCAGGATAATATCAAAGGGAGTAAAAAACAATAATGGTTTCTATTGCACAGGGAACATTCAGGACGGTTTTGCTTACACCTGAAGGCAGGCTTCTCGATTGTCGTGCTTCTTCAGTTCTTTTGCCCAGCCATGACGGCATGATCGGCATACTCAGAAATCATGCCCCAATGCTTTGCGAATTGCAAAAAGGCATAATCCAAGTTAAGAACATTCCGGACAGGAAGAACGCATATTATCTTATAGATGGCGGTTTTGCCCGCATCAGCCTAAACCATCTAACTATTCTGGCTTATGAGGTTATTACTTTTGAGGGAATGGATCGCGAACAGGCAGAAAGAACCGCGGCTCTCGCAAAAGAATCCGTTGCTACAAAAGGGTCATTTGTAAGCAACTTTGACGAAGAGATCGATCCGGACAGGGCTGCTTTTATCGTTAAGCTCGCACATCTTTCTGAAATTGGAAACGACTGATATGACCGGTTATTTATTTTTTACCGGTTTTTGTATTATTTGACGGCTGTTTTGTTAGAAACGCCGGTTTTTGCAAGAAATGTTGTTTTTGTTTGCAATTTTGGTATTTCTCAGCTAATATTCTCCCGAGGTTAGATTTCCAATGGCAAATGATACTAGAAAAACAGGAAATCATGAGGGTTCGTCACTAGATACTTTTGTACAAAATTATGTAAACGGGCTCAGTAATGAACACAAAATGCTTGTTGTTCTAAAGGCTCAGCTCTATGGCGGAAGTTGGGAGCCGATGCTGGACGACCTGGAAAACAGGCTTGAAGGTAAGCCGTATATCTTCAAGTTGAGCAACCGTATCAAGGATGATGTCCAGAGAATTGAACAGATGAAGGATTTTGAAGATCAAAACGGAATTGATCTGGCTGATTATGTTAGTTTGTAACGAATGATCCCGGCTTTAGATTATTTTTATTTAATATTCTGCTGATTAGTTTTAGGAGATTTACAATGCAGCGAAAGTTTTTTTTCTTTGTCTGCCTAATAAGCTGTTCTTTAACAGTTCTTTCAAATGGCCCGGTTCAGGGATCTACCGTGCTGCTCCCTGCGGTGCTGCTGGATAAAGCTGATCTGAAGATGAACTGGCAGGTAAATCTGCCTGTCCTGCAGACCGAAAAAGCTCAAAAGATATTCGGCTTTGATAAATATCTTTATGTTCTTTTGGATAGCAATTTTCTTTTCTGTATTGATAAGGAGAAAGGCTCTGTACGTTTTGATCTTCAACTTACGGCCCCCGGACTTCCTATTACAAACTGCGTTTATCACGATGAAATGCTATGCTTTATGGTCGGGAACGAACTAGTCGTTGTAAATCCCTACAACGGCGCCATAAAACAAAAAAGAAAGCTCAAACTTGTTGGCAATGTTGTTGACAGTATGGCGGTTAATTCCAGTTTTATCTATCTTGTCGGAAAGTCCAGGATAAACGTTATGGTTGCCGATGAATTCTGGAGAAAGTTCATGGTTACTGCTGACAATGATTCTAAGATCACTTCCATTGCTGCAGATGAAAGAAATCTGTTTTTTGCTACCATAGAAGGTAATGTGGTTTGCTCGTTTGCCGAAGCACCCAAAAAAAAATGGCAGTACGACATAACTGGAAAAATAACTGCCCCGATCACTATTGACGGCAAGTCGCTGTATGTTGGAAGTGAGGATACAAAATTATATAAACTTAGTTCTCTTAGTGGAAAAAGCCAGTGGAAATCACCTTTCCAAGCACGTGCACCCATTACGGAAACTCCAAGGGTTGGTGAGAAAGTTGTTTATCTGTCTGCTTTGAGCAAGGGTCTTTATGCTGTTGACAAGGTCACCGGAGAAGGCATTTGGAACATACCAGAAGCAAAAGATATTTTGACAGAGATTGATGATAAGGCTTATGTTTTTGCGGAACCGGAGCTTCTTGTGATCATGAACAATACTACAGGCAAAGAGGTATCAAGGATTAATTTTACCGGTGTTACGAATTACGCCGTTAACACTGCCGATTCAACTATATATGTTTCTAGCAGGAACGGAAGGGTTGTTAGCATAGGGAAAAAAATATACGGAAACCAAATTAAATAAGGAGATTGAACTCGATGGATGTCAAAATTAAGACTGCACTGATCAGTGTATCGGACAAAACCGGAGTTGTGGACTTTGCCAAAAAGCTTAGTGATATGGGCGTTAAGATCATCAGTACGGGTGGAACTGCCAAGCAACTCGCACAGGGCGGTGTTGATGTAGTCAGTGTTGATTCGGTTACGGGGTTCCCCGAGATGATGAACGGAAGGGTTAAGACCCTGCATCCGAAAATTCACGGTGCTTTACTTGCACTAAGAGATAATAAGGAACACGCTGCCGCTTTAAAAGAACACTCAATCGAACCTATTGATCTTGTCTGTGTCAACCTGTATCCTTTTGAGCAAACGGTTGCGAAGCCGAACTGTGATTTTGCTGATGCGATCGAGAATATCGATATAGGCGGTCCCAGTATGCTCCGTTCTGCTTCAAAAAATCATAAGTTTGTCACTGTGATAACAAATCCTACCCAATTCGATCCTGTGATCGAGGAGATGCAGTCAAACAATGGAACCGTTAACGAAGATCTAAGAAAAGATCTTGCTCGTGTAGCTTTCGGTCTGACGGCGTCCTATGATGCTGCCATTTCTAAATATCTCAACGCAAAAGCCCAGGTAGAATACCCTGAGCGAGTTTCCATTGCTATTACGAAAGAATGTGAGTTAAGATATGGAGAAAACCCACACCAGTCAGCCGGGTTTTATAAGCTTTCCGCAAATGACGAGGTTAGCGTCGGTAATGCGAAAATTCTGCCGGGCGGAAAAGCCATCAGTTTCAATAATCTGCTTGATGTAAACGCGGCATTTGAACTGGTAAAAGAATTTGCAGAACCGGCAGCAATCGTTGTTAAACATCTTAATCCCTGCGGTTGTGCCGTTGATGATGACATTTGCGTTGCTTATGAGAAAGCATATCTTGGTGATGTGGTAAGTGCTTTTGGCAGTATTATTGCTCTCAACAGAAAAGTTGATAAGAAACTTGCTGAAACCATAATGGATTCTTACGGCCTCTTTGGAAAGGCCAACGGTGCCAGCGGCTTCTTTGCCGAAGTTATCATTGCACCTGAATTTGACGATGATGCAGTTGAATCCATCAGGACGATGAAGAAGTGGGGACAAAACGTAAGACTTATGCAGACAGGACCGATCGATCGGACAAGAATAGATGAGGCAGAATACGATGTACGCTGCATTGTTGGCGGAATGCTCCTGCAAAAACGCGACCTGTTCGCATGGGAGCCGGACAAGCTGGTATATCCTACGAAAGCAAAACCAACTCCTGAGCAGCTTGAGGATCTTCGTATAGCATGGATCACTGCAAAACATGTGAAGAGTAACACCATCACTCTGGTCAATGGCAGGAAGATTGTTGGCGTAGGTGCCGGCCAGATGAATCGTGTTGAATCCGGGCTTATCGCTTTCAAACAGGCGGGTGATAAAGTAAAGGGTGCTGCGATGGGTTCTGACGCTTTCTTCCCATTCCCGGACAACGTTGTGAATGCCGCAAAAGCCGGGGTGGCGTGTATTGTTCAGCCGGGCGGATCTGTAAAAGATGACGAGGTTATCGCGGCCGCTGACAAGGCTGGTATTGCAATGGTCTTTACCGGAAAACGACACTTCAAACACTAATGCCATTAGGAATAGGGTAATAAAAAAGCCCAGCCGGTCAGGCTGGGCTTTTTCTTTTCATTAGCCTGTTTCATTATTTATTTTTTACATTTGGCCGGCAGACCTGCTGCTTTTCGAAGCTTGTTTGCCATGTCCGTGTGTTCCCAGGTAAATTTCTTGCGTCCAAAATGTCCGTTTCTTGCTGTTTCCTGGTAGATCGGTTTTTTTAACTTTAGGTGGTTGATCATAGCTTTTGGGGTGAGAGGGAAAACGTCTTTGACGATCTTTTCTATCAATCTTTCATCTACCTTAGCAGTGCCTTCGCAGTCCACCAACACTGACAGAGGCTTTGCGACTCCGATCGCATAAGCAAGCTGAACCTCACAAGCATCGCACAATCCCGCTGCGACCAAATTCTTAGCAACATATCTTGCCATGTAGCTTGCCGTTCTGTCGACTTTTGAAGGGTCCTTGCCGCTGAAAGCACCGCCGCCATGGCTTCCCCGACCGCCGTAGGTGTCAACGATGATCTTTCTTCCCGTCAGGCCGCAATCACCTTTGGGGCCGCCAATTACAAATTTACCTGTCGGGTTTACATGGATTATCATTTTATTATCAACAAATTTTTTCGGCAGAACAGGCATTATAACCTTGCTAATGATCTCTTTTCTCAATGTTGCATACGTTACTTTGGGCTCGTGCTGTGTCGATATAACAACAGTGTGAATTCTTTTCGGCTTGCCTTTTTCGTCATATTCCACCGTAACCTGACTCTTCCCGTCCGGTCTTACCCATTTGAGTTTGTTGCTTTGTCTTACTTTGGAAAGCTGGTCAGTTAACTGGTGTGCAAGATATATCGGAAGCGGCATAAGTGCCGGGGTCTCTTTGCATGCATAGCCAAACATTAAACCCTGGTCTCCGGCTCCCTGTTCTTTATGCAGCCCCGAACCCTCGGTAACGCCCTGAGAGATATCCGGGCTTTGCCTGTCAATGCTTACGACAACCGCACAGTTCTCGTAGTCAAACCCCATATGAGGGTCTGTGTAACCGATTTCCTTAATAGTTTTACGAACGACGTCAGGTATATCGACATAACCTTTTGTGGTGATCTCTCCGGCTATTACAACAAGGCCGGTTGTTACCATAGTTTCACACGCAACTCTGCTGTTTGGGTCCTGAGCTAACATTGCATCAAGGATTGCATCAGAAATCTGATCAGCAACTTTGTCCGGGTGTCCCATAGTTACAGATTCGCTTGTAAAAAGGTAGCTATTTGAAGATTTCCCTTTTTTCTTTACAGCTTTTTTTGGCATCCCTTGTCTCCTAATTATTTGGATGTAATTGTCAAGCAAAATGGGAATATAGCAATTTATCTTCAGATAGTCAATCAGTAACATTTCGATTTGCAAAAAAAGGCTAAATCGGGGATATATCAGTTTTTTGTTTGTTCGTTTAGAAGCCAGTCATAATTCTGAAATTTTACGGTGTATTCCTTAGTTGTCAGGTAATTGACAGTTTCCTTAGGAGCAAATTCCAGTATAAAGTTAAGGTATGACCGGATATTAGGTTCTTTGTCTCGAAACCTCTTTATTGCCCCGTATTTTTCGATGAATTGCTCTTCGTACCAATTAAATATATCTGTCAGATAAACCACATTGTTTTCCTGGTCTATTCTTATGCCCCGTTTGTCACTCAACATCTTTCTTGCTTGATTTTTGAGCTGATTGTAAAGCTTTTTCGATGTGTAGGGCTCATCTAGAAGATATGCCCCGCCCATAGTCGCATATGAAAGGCCAAAGGCTATTAAAGGCTCTTTAAAACGATTCATCAGGGCCTCTTTCTCTATTTCCTCCAGTGTGTACTCGAGCCCCATCACTTCAAAATATTTCTTGTTTCTTCCTCCGGGTATATGAATTATGCTGTTATCAGGAAAGATTATCATATACCATTTTGGTTTGATGGGATAATTGTCTATCACCAATTTGATCGTGAAGATATTGTGTGTATTTATCCAAAAGGCGATCTTTTCTTCTTTGCTCCATGACAACATTTCCGCAGGGTGCAACTGCTTAAGTTCCCTTAATATGGGAAGCAGTTCTGCCCGTTTTTTACGTAGATTTCTGTAATCTACACAACCTTCCTTATCGACGTATTTTTTAAGTATCGTGCCGTAATTTTTAAGGATCGAGTCCTTAACGATCTTCGGATTTTCAAGGTCCCCGTTTTCTTCCTCATCTGTCTCCGAATTGCTATATGGTTGCTCGGGCGCTTTTACTGTCGGCATATTAGGATCGTTACCGGCTGCATAGCCTTCATTGATGCTTGATAATGCGAATAAGAGGATTAAGATTGCTAATGTTTTTTTTTGCTTCATTAATAATGCTTTTTTGTCAACTGTGTTCATTCATTGTAAATTACGACAGTAATATTATACAAAAAACAGCGTTCTTCTGCCAAGCTATTTTCACTGCTTTATATTGAAATAGGCCTTAAAACCCATATTAGTTAGGTTTCTATCGGTACTGAAAAGCCGCGATATCGAACAAAAAAGATTATTTCTATATCCATATCGGCAAAAATCACCCCATTGACCACTCCCGTGCGAAATTTGTGATTAGATATGATAACTTTTGCCGAATGTTATCACTCAAGTTGTCGATATTATTTTTACATAGATTTAGAACAAAGATCGGCCAAATAATTATATATAATGGCCTTATAATCCCTCAAATGGTACGTTTTGGCTTGACAAGGGGCCATTAGTGGGGTACTCTTTTCTGATAGTCTTGTTTTTGATTAATAAAGTTGCAATAAGGATCTTTTAGCTGATGTTCAATAAAAAAGCACCTTTCCACATCGTGTTTCTATCCACTCTTCTTGTTTGTTCTTTAACCCTCTACGCCATCGATACCGAGATGATCGATGAAGTTTACCAGAAATCTCTTGAAGGCCAGTTGCTTGATTCTGACGACAACCAGATTATTAATGATTTCTGGGCTGAAGCTATAGAAGAATTGTTACTGGCAGAAGATCCCAAAGAGATATTCAGGATCAAAACACTTATTCTTGCTAAAAAACCTGAGGTTAATGCTAATGATTACTATAATGGTTTTACCCAATCCGCAAAAAAAAGCCTTAATTTTGCTTTCAATGAGATCAAAAACTGGGACAACAGTGAACATAAAAAAAATATCAATATGAATCTTTTTATTCTTGCGGCTCAGATAGACAGCCCAGAACTTGTTGATTTTGCTTTTGAAAGGATTGATTCACAGGATACTGTTATAAGATATTGGGCAGTGAAGGCCATTACAAGCCCCGCTATTGCCGGCAGAATTAATTCCGAAATCATGCCTGATGAAGTTCTGGCTGAAAAGGTTATTAATGCCCTTGAAAAAGTTGTTGAAGAGGAAAAAAGTTCTGCAATTAACGAACAGATTGTCAAGTTTCTCGGCCAACTGATATCACCACAATCGATCCAACTTCTCCTTGATATAGCTGAAAAAAGAATTGAATCCTATGAATCGTGGAATGTTTCACGTGAGCTTATGGACGGCAAATTGCTGGTAGCGATAGGAACGGAGATACTTACTGAAACGAGGAAAGAGCAAAGAACAGAAATGGTCAGAAGTTTTGCCCAGCTTTATTCTTATGTTATACAGCGGTATATCATAGGAAAAGATTTCTTGAGCGAAACTCAACAAAACGACCTTGTTTCGGTTATGGTTGAGGTTGAACAAGAGATACTTGGTAAACTATTGGAAAAGCCTCAAGTTTCAATTAAAAGGGCGATTGAAAAGAAAAGCTTAAACACTTTAAAAAGAGAGCATGACATGCTTCTTGGGACTGCTTCACTTACCGGGGAACTGGCTAGGAAGATTGATTATGACTATGGAAAGAACTCTACCGGAAGGGCGATTAATGCACCTAAGACACTTCCCGATCCGGAAGCTATAGAATAGGTTGAACATAATCAAATTATTAATGGATTAAAAGTAGCATCATTTAGAATTCTTGTCCATAATGTCAAACATTGGAGGTTTGATAAAATGATCATTAGAAAAGGACTGCTGGTTTCATTAATCATTGCATCAATAATTATACTTTCCGTTGCCGGCTGTAAAAAACCAATACCGGGATCGTCCTCATCCGGTATGTCTTATGACCCTTCAAAGGATCCTTTGGTCAATCCGCCTTTTGTTTTTGAAAAGGCCCCCGATGACCTGTCCGAGATCGATAACGACCAGACGCTTCATCTGCAACTCGATGGAAACCCAAATACGCTTAACCCAATCTTTCTTTCTACGCATAACGAAGTTGTCGTTTCTGGTGTCCTCTATGACGGCATGTTCAGTTTCGATAAGGATTTGAAGTGGTTTATAAATAAAGAGCTGGTAGAGTCTTTTGAGGAGTCAGACGATCATACAACTTTTATTGTGAAGATCAAACCCGGCTATACATGGCAGGATGGCTATCCCTGGACAGCTCACGATGTGGTTTATTCGTGGTCGCAGATAATTGATCCGCGGGTTCCTTGTCCTGCTCAAAAGCCCGGAACAGACAAAATTACCGAGTGTGTTGCCCTGGACGATTATACGGTAAAGTTCGTTCAATCCGAACCACTTGCTACAAGAAAATGGAATCTTTTATTCCCCATTATTCCAAAACATATATTTGAGAAAGAAAAAGAAAAATATCCAGACCTGAAAACCGGCGACTACTATATCAAGCAGGCACGTTTACCTGTTGGCTCCGGGCCGTATAAGATCATTGAATGGAAAGAGAATGACAAGGTCGTTGTCGAAAGATGGGAAGATTACAAGGGTAAAAAGCCTTATTTCAAACGTATTATTTTTAAGATCATACCCGATCGTAATATGAGCTTGCTGTCATTTGAAAAGGGACAGATCGATGTTGTCGAGCGTCTTACCGCGCAGCAGTTTACCCGCGAAACAGATACCGAATCTTTTAAAAAAATCGCCCACAAGCTCTGGGGAATTCAATGGCTTTTTGCATACATTGGCTGGAACATGGATGGCTCAAACCCATTCTTTGCCGATAAACGCGTTCGTTATGCGATGAGTCATGCTCTTAATATACCGCTGTTTCTTGATAAGGTGCTTTACAATCTCGCAACCCGGTCAGTCGGAGAATTTCATCCTGATTCATGGATGTATAATCCCGAAGTTCAGCCAGTAGAATATGATCTTGAAAAATCGAAGGAATATCTTGATCAGGCCGGCTGGCTTGTCAACCCCGATGATGGATGGAGATATAAACAAGTTGGCGGGGAAAAAATACGTTTTGAGTTTACACTTCTTATGCCGCAGGGTTCTAGGACAGCTCCGCAAATGGCGGCTATTTTTCAGCAGGACCTAAAAAAAATAGGTGTCGACATGAAAACACGTACCATAGAATGGTCTTCTTTCATTGAAAAAATTCGCGGACATGAGTTTCAGGCTGAAACTGCAATGTGGGGGACGGGTACCGATCCTGATACCAGTTGGAACCTGTGGAGAACTGAGGAATATGAAGTCGGGCGAAACTACGGCGGCTATTCCAATTCGCGGGTTGATGAGCTTTTTGTGCTTGGCAGAAGAGAATTCGATTTTGAGAAGCGGAAAAAAATATATCAGGAAATTCACAAGATAATATACGAAGATCAACCATACACTTGGGTATATAATGAGCCAATTCTTTCCGCGATAAACAAGAGCATCCGCGGCATTCAATTTAGCCCGAGAGGGATATTCAGTTTTGACCCGGGTTTTTATGGCTGGTGGGTCCCAAAAGCTTCATCAAAAGGCCCCGTTGAAATGAAACCATGATTTGGTTTGATATTTTATGTTTAATTACATCATAAGAAGATTATTGCTCGTAATTCCGACCCTTATAGGGATAACCCTTGTTACCTTTGTTATCATAAATCTTGCCCCCGGTGATCCTGCCCAGTTCCAAACCCAAAGCATAATGGATCCGGAAGTTTCTATCCGTGTTTATGAACAGCTCCGCGAGTATTACGGACTGGACAAACCCATTCATGTCCGCTATTTTAATTGGATCGGCAAGCTTGTAAAGCTTGACTTCGGCACGTCAATGTCAACCGATCAGCGGCCCGTCATCGACAAGATCAAGGAAAGGCTGTGGCCTACCATGTCATTGGCTATCCTTTCACTACTGATCAGTCTGTCAATTTCCATCCCGATAGGGGTCTACTCTGCGGTAAGGCAGGACCGGCTGTTCGACAGGGCATCCAGTACCATCCTCTATGCGCTATATTCGATACCAAGCTATGTTATGGCGGTTCCCTTGATACTCTTCATTAGCATTAAGTGGGACCTGCTGCCTTTTCAGGGAATGACCAGCGATAATTACGATGAACTTACCACCATGGGACAAGCTGCCGATATCACGAAGCATTACATACTTATCACTTTCTGTTTTACTTTTGGAGCTTTGGCATACTATTCGAGATTTATTCGCCAGAATATGCTTGAGGTCCTGCGTCAGGACTATGTGCGTACCGCGCGAGCGAAGGGCCTTAAGGAATCCAGTGTCATCATGCGGCATGCTTTTAGAAATTCTCTTATTCCTGTTGTAACGCTTATGGGCATGCTGCTGCCTGCTATCATTGGTGGCTCTGTGATCCTCGAAGTTATGTTTAACTGGCCAGGCTTAGGAAGGCTGTTTTTTGAGAGCATGATGAGCAGGGATTATCCGACTATAATGGCACTGTCATTTATTACTGCCTGCCTTGTCCTGCTGGGAACACTTCTTGCCGATCTGAGTTATCCCTTCGTTGATCCGAGGGTTTCGTATGACTAGAAAAAACAAAAACAATGATATCAAAGAACATTCCGAGGCCTTCTGGGCGGTTGTTTGGCGCAGGATGAGAAAAAATCGCTGGGGCATGTTTGGTCTCTATTTCGTTTTTCTTATGCTGCTGGTCTCTGTATTAAGCCCTTTGCTGGCTTCTGACCAGCCCATTGTTTGTAAATATCAGGGCAAATTGTATTTTCCGGCTATCATAGAGATTCTCCAGGAACGCGGTACCGGCCCGCACTGGATCAACAAATCAAAGCCGTTCAACCTTCCTCAGTTCGATGCAAAAGCAGAGCTTGATCCTGAGGAGTTTGCCATCTGGCCACTTATTCCGTTCAGTGAATATGAACAAACCTCGGATTTCTTTTCACCGCCTTCTGCCGAGCATTGGCTTGGTACCGACGAACTTGGCAGGGACGTAGCGGCAAGGATGATCCACGGAACTTCGGTTTCTGTTAAGGTAGGCTTTATATCTATGGGCATTGCTGCTGTTATTGGCATAAGTGTTGGAGCCATTGCTGGCTATTGCGGAGGAAAAGTTGACATTATTATCAGCCGAATAATCGAGATCATCGTCTGTTTTCCTGTCTTTTTTCTGATCCTTGCCATAATGGTCTGGCTCGAACCGAGCATTACGAACGTTATGATTGTGATAGGTCTGACCCGCTGGACATCTATTGCCCGCTACACAAGAGCCGAGTTCATCCGAATAAAAGGTCAGGACTATGTTATCGCGGCCAGGGCACTTGGCATTTCTCACCCGTCGATCATGTTCCGTCACATCCTGCCGAATTCGCTCGCACCGGTTCTTGTCAGCATTACATTCGGTATTGCAAGCGCCATTCTTGTTGAATCCGGCCTAAGCTGGCTTGGGTTTGGCGTCCAGGCTCCATATCCTTCATGGGGAAATATCCTGAGGATGGCCTACGATTCACTTCGCGTTGCTCCGTATCTTGTCTATCCGCCGTGTATAGCGATCTTTCTTGCTGTGCTTTCTTATAATCTTGTTGGCGATTCCCTGCGTGATGCCATTGATCCGCGGTTAAGGAGGGCAGCATGACAGATAATAGCACGCTGTTAAGCATAAAGGATTTGCATGTAACGTTTCATACCGATGAGGGCGATGTTAATGCTGTTGGCGGAGTAAGTTATGATATCAAAAAAGGAAAAACCCTTGCCGTTGTCGGCGAAAGCGGATGTGGAAAGAGCGTTACTGCTTTAGCAATTCTGCGTCTGATCCCGGACCCTCCCGGCGAAATAACAAAAGGGCAGATCATCTTCAAAGGAAAGAATCTTTTAAAGGTTTCTGAAAATAGAATACGGGCCGTCCGCGGCAATCATATCACCATGATCTTTCAGGAGCCGATGACAAGCTTAAATCCCGTTTATACCATTGGTCAGCAGATCGTCGAGGTCGTCGAACTGCACCTGTCGTTAAAGGGTAAGCGGGCTCATGATTATGCGGTCGAAATGCTTCGACTGGTTGGCATTTCTGATCCCGAAAGAAGGGCCAATGAATACCCCCATCAATTAAGCGGCGGAATGCGTCAGCGCGTTATGATCGCTATGGCGCTAAGCTGTAACCCGTCGTTGCTCATTGCAGATGAACCGACGACGGCACTTGACGTTACTATCCAGGCACAGATACTTGATCTTCTTGGTGGCCTCCAGAAAAAAAACAATATGTCGGTCCTGCTGATTACCCATGATCTTGGCGTTGTTGCGGAAAATGCCGACGATATTGTTGTCATGTATGCTTCAAAGATCGTAGAATCCGCCCCGGCGGACTCGATCTTTAAGGAACCTCTTCACCCATATACCAAAGGTCTATTACGTTCGATACCGAGGCTTGGCCAAAAAAAGGAAAGATTAGAGGTCATTAGCGGATCCGTTCCCGATCCTCTCAAATTCCCGACCGGCTGTAAGTTCCATCCAAGATGTCCTCTTGGTGTAAATGATCCCAGGTGCAAAACTGTCGAACCAGAACTAAGAGAAGTCACACCGTCAAGATGCTCGGCATGCTGGTTTACGCCGGGCTATCAGACACAGCAGGAAATTAACGATTATCAGGAAAAATATGCAAAACAGCAATGACATATTAGTTGAAGTTAACGACTTAAAAACATACTTTCCAATAAGAAAGGGGCTTTTAAGGAAGACCGTTGGTCAGGTAAGGGCTGTTGATGGCGTAAGCTTTAAAATTCCCACCGGCAAGACGCTTGGCCTGGTTGGCGAAAGCGGCTGCGGAAAAACCACTATTGGGAGAACCATTCTTAAACTTATTCCGCATACACACGGTTCTGTTAAATTTGAAGGACAGGATATTTTTTCCCTTTCTTCTTCGTCTGTAAGAAAGCTGAGAAGTCAAATGCAGCTGATTTTCCAGGATCCTTACGGGTCCCTTAATCCGCGAATGACTGTTGCGAATATCGTAGGAGAGGCACTTGCCGTTCATGGAATTGCCCGCGGCAAAAAAAGAAAGCAAATTGTTTCCGAACTTCTCGAAAAAGTCGGCCTTGCACAGCACCATGTATCAAGATATCCTCACGAATTTTCCGGCGGACAAAGACAGCGTATCGGCATCGCAAGGGCATTGGCTCTCAATCCCAGGTTTATTGTGTGTGACGAAGCGGTTAGTGCTCTTGATGTTTCGATACAGTCACAGATCATAAATTTACTCGAAGACCTTCAGTCTGAATTTGGACTTACATACTTATTTATTGCCCACGACCTTGCTGTTGTTGAACATATAAGCGATTTTGTTGCCGTTATGTACCTCGGCAGGATCGTCGAATATGCCGACAGACAACAGCTTTATAGCAACCCGCTGCATCCTTACACCAAAGCTTTGATCAGCGCTATACCACAGCCGGATCCAGCTAGGTCTTCCAAAAGAATGATCTTGAAAGGCGAAGTCCCCAGTCCGGCAAATCCGCCTTCGGGTTGTCCGTTTCACCCGAGATGTCCTTTTGCCGAAGAACGATGCTCGCATGAAACTCAATCTCTTGATAAAAGATCAGAGGATACTGACCATCTTGCGGCTTGCTGGAAGTGTCTTGAGATATGATCTGATATAAGGAAAACATATTAATGGATCGCGAAAAAGCAATCAATATCGAACAAAATAGCAATGTTGCGATTGTAACTTTCAATATCTCTTCAATATCCGGTGTTCCTGAAATAGAGCAGATCGCTGCCCATCTTAGAGATTTTATTGACAGATCAAAGCCACAGCGAATAGTCGTTGATTTTACCGGTGTAAAATTCTTTTCCTCGCTGATGCTTGGAGTACTTGTTGATATTTGGAAAAAGCTTAGAGATAACGATGGTGTGATCGCCATTAGCGGCATAGATCCGGGACTTACAAGGGTTTTCAGGATTACCAATCTTGACAAGCTGTTTAAGGCCTATCCCGATCTGGATTCCGCTATTAAAAGTATTTCTAAGCTGCCATGACATTTTATATATGTTATAATTTAATGTGACAGAGATAAAATTATTTTAGATTAAAAAACTATTTATAAAGATTATGACCTGAAAGTACGAAGTTACATTAGTGGATATTGCAGGATCTAACTGATTAGGAAAGGTTGATAGATGCGACTCGACACTCAATTTTCTATATTTATGGTGAATAAACCCGGTGTTTTGGCACAGGTACTTGGTGAACTCGCAAAAGAGAAAATAAACATTGTTGCTTTGACAATGGTTGACACCGTAGAGCATGGCGTTCTGCGTATCACCACTGCTGCAACAACCAGGACCATAGCAGTACTTAATAAACTGAATATGCAGTACAGCGAAACGGATGTCCTCTGTCTAAACCTGTCGAACAAAGCAGGGGCTATGGCTGACGTAACTGCCAAACTTGCAAAAGCACATATCAATATCAGTTATGCATATTGTACTGCAGGAGCTCGTGGCGGAAGAACTACGGGTATTTTGAAAGTTGCTGATGTAGAAAAGGCAATGAAAGTTCTGGCTAAACCCGTTGCGAAAAGCAAAAAGTCTGCTTCCAGACGATCGCCTGCCTCTAAGCTCAAATAGCCTTTTGTAGAAAATCAGACTTAGTTCAGAATGTTTGAATGGCCCTGTGTTATTCCACCGTAACACTTTTGGCAAGATTACGTGGCTTATCCACGTCATGTCCGCGAAGCACCGCGGCATGGTATGCAAGAAGCTGCAATGGAACAACAGTTAATATCGGCTGGAGTTGGTCAACCGTGTTGGGAACCGTTATCAAATGGTCGGCATATTGCTTGATATTTTCATCGCCTTCGGTCGCTACAACGATTGTTTTGCCTCCGCGGGCGCGAACCTCTTCGATATTACCAATGATCTTTTCGTATTGGGAACATTTTGTCGCGATAAACACAGCTGGCATGCCATCGGTTATCAGTGCTATAGGCCCATGCTTCATCTCCGCTGCCGGCAGGCCTTCGGCATGTATGTAGCTGATCTCTTTAAGCTTTAGAGCTCCTTCGAGAGCCACCGGATAATTCACACCTCTCCCTAAGAACAACCAGTTATTCCTGTCTATATTGGCTGCTGCTATTTTCTTGATATCTTCGCTTTGGGCGAGAATCGGTTCTATCTTGTCGGGAATACACTCCAGTTCCTCAAGCAGCGTTGAAGTAGCTTCGTTGCTGAGATGCCTTCGTCTTGCAAGCTCTATAGCAAGCATGGTTAGGACGGATACCTGTGCAGTAAAGGCTTTTGTGCTTGCTACGCCGATCTCGGGTCCAACCCTAAGATATATCCCCGCATCGGTCATTCTTGCTATGGTAGACCCCACCACGTTTACTACGCCAAACACTTTTGCGCCTCGTTCCTTAGCCAGTTCTATTGCTGCGATAGTATCTGCTGTTTCGCCGGACTGGCTTATGGCTATTACTATTGTATTCTCCTCGATAACCGGATTGCGATATCGAAACTCACTTGCGTATTCGACTTCTGCCGGGATTCTTGCTAACTGTTCGAAAAGAAACTCTCCAACCAATCCGGCGTGCCAGGCTGTTCCACATGCGGTAAGTATAACTTTTTTCGTCATAGTAAGACCACGAAGCTGATCCCTTATTCCACCCAGTACTACTCTTGCGTTTTTAGTATCGATCCTTCCGCCAAGACACGTTCTAAGTGCCGTTGCCTGTTCCGATATCTCTTTGTGCATATAGTGATCGAACCCTGCAAGCTCAATCTGTTCTAATGAGAACTCGATCTCCTTGAGATCTTTGTTTACTGAAACATTATTGATCGTTTTGGTTCTAAAGCCTTCTGATGTGAGCGTCACCATTTCATTGTCTGACAAATATATGGCTTGTGTGGTATGCTCAACGATAGCGGAAGCGTCTGATGCGAGAATATATTCGTTATCTCCAACTCCCAGGATAAGGGGACTTCCTTTTTTTGCCCCGATCATCATGTCCGGATAATCTGAACAAATTATAGCAAGTCCGTAAGTTCCCTGAAGCTCATTAAGTGCTTGCTGTACGGCCCATTCAAATTTATTTTGTTCGTCGTGATGATTTGTTCCGTTAGGACTCATTCCGCTCGTATAAAGATAACCAATCAAGTTAGCTACCACCTCAGAGTCAGTTTCACTTTGGAAAGTGCAGCCTTGCTTTATCAACCATTTTTTTAGCGTTGTATAATTCTCGATTATGCCATTATGAACGATGGATATTTTTCCGGTGTAATCCAAATGAGGATGTGCATTGACCGTATTTGGTTTGCCATGTGTAGCCCAGCGGGTATGACCAATCCCAAGTTTGGCCGGTATACGTTTTTCGTTCAGTTGCTCTTCAAGCACCGATATTCTTCCTGCTGTCTTGGCCAGTTGGATCTTATTATCTGATAGAAGGGCGATGCCGGCCGAATCATATCCGCGATATTCGAGTCGTTTTAGTCCTTCAATCAAAATCGGCTGAACGTCTTTGTCCCCAAGGTAAGCTACTATTCCGCACATATATTTGTCCTCTGAATATTGTTTTTTTAAATCGCAGGGTCGTTATGTTATATCGTTCAATTCTCTCCTCAAATACAGTAGAAACGAACAATATAACCGGCATTATAAGCAATTTTGAAGAAAAATCGAGCAATTGTTGTGAATTCTGGCATTGCTATTTGGCGGATTAACACAAAAAACACCCTAATTTGTCTGAAAAAAGCCTTGAGTCGATGCTTTTTTTCTTGCAAAGTTAGCCCGGGCAAACTATATTAGTCCTAACAAACAGGCATTAATGGTGTTTTTTTGCGGTTTATTTTGTTGTTTGTGTTTTTATTAATTGAGAGTCTTATATTGAGTTCTGGAATTGATGATAACTTAAGTGCTTCGCTCGAAGATTATCTTGAGGCGATCTATAACCTTACATTGAAAAAAAATATAGCTCGCAGTAAGGATATTGCAGAAATGCTCGATGTCACCAGATCGTCAGTCACAGGTGCTCTCAGGATATTATCGGATAAAGGTTTGGTAAATTATAAACCTTACGGTTTGGTAACATTGACCGAACAGGGGCTTTCACAGGCGATCACCATTGCAAAAAAACACGAGATTATCAGTTCGTTTTTTGTTGATATTCTTGGCGTTGATCGATCTGTTGCCAGTGTTGCGGCATGTAAATCTGAGCATGCACTTGGATCGCAAATTGTTGACAGACTTCTTGCGTTTATTGAGTTTGTTACGCAAAGTTCAATAAATGGCAACGATCTTGTGGCACAATTCAAAACTTACTGGCAGCAGGAGTGTGGTCAAAAATCAATAGAAACATCATATCAGACAGATAAGAAGGATGAAATTCAACTTTCGCTGGTTAGGCCGGGCTCTACTGCTATTTTTAAGGGTGTTATGGCTGGCGAGCAATTGAAAACAAGGCTTGCTTCTTTGGGGATGGTTCCCAATGCGGAAATTACGGTTATAAGCAACAGCCTGCGAGGTCCCTTTGTAGTCAGTTTTAAGGGTTCAAAGATCGCATTAGGCAGAGATATGGCCAAAAAGGTCATGGTTATACCAAAGTGAGTTTAAGGTAGTTGTATGTCACAAAAGATAAATGTTGCTATTGCCGGTAATCCCAACAGCGGAAAGACTACAATTTTCAACGCACTTACCGGTGCTCGCCAACATGTCGGCAACTATCCCGGCGTAACTGTGGAAAAACGAGAGGGTACCTGTAGTTATAAAGGTCTTAATATCAACATAGTTGACTTGCCCGGTACTTACAGTCTGACAGCGTATTCTACTGAGGAAATTGTTGCAAGAGACTACATCATTGACCAGCATCCGGATGTTGTTATTGATATTATTGATGCCTCGAACATTGAACGCAATCTATTCCTTGCTACTCAGCTTATGGAAATGAACGTTCCTCTTGTCCTTGTTTTTAACATGTCTGATATTGCAAGGCAAAAAGGATTTGTTTTCGATACGGATAAACTCTCCGTTTTTTTTGGTGCCCCGATAGTTATGACTGTAGGTAATAGATCGAAGGGTATTGATCAGCTTCTTTCAGTTGTTGTGAAAACGGCCCTTGAAGGGCCGCCCGCTGTTACCGGTTCTTTGTCATATGGTGATGAGATCGAAAATGAGTTGACAAAAATTCAATCACTTCTGGATGTCGAGTCGCCGCTTGTGAAAAAATATGGTAAAAGGTGGCTTGCAACAAAGCTTATCGAGTGGGACAAGGAGATAGTTAATAAAATTGCTTCAGAACCTATTCTTGCTGCTGTCGGCTCTTCGCGAGAACATTTAAGGAAGATATTTGGCGATCAACCGCAGATACTTATTGCTGATAGAAGGTATGGCTACATCTCTGGCGCTTGTCAGGAGGCTGTCAAAACCACCACGGAACTGCGTCATGATATGAGTGACAGGGTTGACGCTGTTCTGACGAATCGGGTGTTGGGCCTGCCCATATTCATTTGTCTTATGTATATTATTTTTCAACTCACTTTTTCACTTGGAAAATATCCTATGGGCTGGCTTGAGAACCTTTTTGAATGGCTCTCGGTCTTTTTAACATCTCATTGGCCAGGCCCTGAAGACAGCCAGTTGCTTTCATTGGTGGTTGACGGGGTTATAGCCGGTGTCGGCGGAGTTATAGTCTTTTTGCCAAATATCCTTTTGCTTTTCCTTGCGATCTCTATTCTTGAAGATTCCGGATATATGTCGCGGGCGGCATTTATCATGGATCAGATAATGCACAAGATCGGCCTGCATGGTAAAAGTTTTATTCCCATGCTTATTGGCTTTGGCTGTTCTGTTCCGGCCATAATGGCTACACGGATTCTTGAGAACAGAAGAAGCAGGCTTACGACAATGATGGTCATCCCGCTTTTCAGTTGCGGCGCAAGACTGCCCATTTATGCTTTAATGATACCGGCGTTTTTCGAACCGAGGCTCAGGGGGCCAATGCTTTTTTTGATTTATTTTATAGGGATAGTTCTGGCTATTGTCCTCGCAAAGCTTTTGCGTAATACCTTGTTCAGAGGTGAAACCATGCCTTTTGTAATGGAGCTTCCGCCGTATCGAATGCCGACGCTTCGCGGTGTTTTAATACATATGTGGCATCGTGCATGGATGTATATTAAAAAGGCCGGAACCATTATTCTTGGCATATCCATTATTTTATGGGCAGCTACGACCTATCCGAAAATCGATGAAACCTCGCTTACGGGGATGGACGCACAACTTGCACAGAAAACACAGGTACAGTATTCCGTTGTCGGGAGGATTGGAGCAACTATCGAACCGGCGATGAGACCCCTTGGGTTTGACTGGCGTGTAAGCACGGCGCTTGTCGGGGCTTTTGCTGCTAAGGAGGTTTTTGTGTCCCAGTTAGGTATTTTGTATTCAATGGGTGAAGTCGATGAAACATCGGAAACTCTAAGAGAGCATTTGATTGAAGATTACACATCGCTGCAGGGTTTTTGTATAATGATATTCTGCTTGATAAACATGCCATGTGTTGCGACCATTGCAATGACGCGTCAGGAATCGGGCTCCTGGAAGTGGGCGATATTTCAGGGTGCATCTTTAACTGTTCTCGCTTATATTATAACACTGACAATATACCAGGTTGGCTTATTGTTTGTTTCTTAGGAGTTATATGTTGGAAACTGCCATTGTCATTATTATCGTTTTGATTGTCTCGTTTTTTGTTGTTCGCTCATACTACAGACGGCTTACATCAAAAAATCCCGCCTGCGGAGATTGTAAAAAATCCTGTCGTAAATAATCTGCTTTTCAAAAGGGGTATTAGCTGAGGATTATGGGATGTAATAAGCAGGGTTTATCTGGAGCCAGTTTTGAGCGAAAATCGCAAAGTCCAGGTAGTCGATAACCCCATCAGGTTTTATATCTGTTTCGAGTCCTGAACCGGTTGATCCCCAGTCCTCAGCAAGTCTAATTAGATCATCCAGATCGACCGAATGATTTATTGGTTCAAAATCTCCTACGAGCGGATCGATCAGTTCAAATGCAAGACCGTAGTCTCTGTCTATTATTGTTTTATTTTTGATATTTATTTCGTATACTCCATCCATATCAAGCAGAAGTTCGGCCTTTTCAAGATTATTAAGACTGTCAGTTTCCGAGAAGATCACACTTCCCAGAGGATCCTCTACGGAAACATCAATATTAAATCCCGTTTCAGCAGAATAGATGGATCCGGATTTAGTTATCTTTCTGTTCCAGACAGCCGTCAATAAAAGGATCTGGTTTTTCTTGCCGGTGATCAAATAAGTATCGTTTTGATAGTTTAGTGTCATTGATGCGTAGGCCCATCCTTTTGGCTGGTTGACAATAACCCCTTTTGAGATTTTGCCGGAGTTCAGCAGTTCGTAGGCTCTTAAGGCATCAAGACGCCCGTATCCTCTCTGGCTGTGCCAGACGAGTCCGGTTGTCGGATTGTCGTCCTTGTCATTAATATTCGGATAAGTCGAATTAACGATTACTGCTTTAAGAACTACGTTTTTATTATCATTCGATTCTGGCGTATTGTCTGCCAACTCAAGTAAGAGGGCGGCTACTCCGGCAGTATGAGGAGCAGAAAAGCTGGTTTGACCTCCTCCTTCCCATAATGGCCATGTATACCAACTCGTATCTGAAGCGCCGCTTGGAACAGTCTGATTTTGAACAGGTCCGGCCACCTCTGGTTTTTTTCGTCCATCTACAGTTGGCCCTTCACCGCTTAAAAGCCCGACATAGTCATAGATATTTGATGTCGAAGTATTAAGGCCGCCGGTAGTGATGCCGTTATATGCATCTCCAAAAATACTTATCTCGGTAGTTGAGTTGCCCGCTGCGTTAGCAAAAAATACGTTATGTTCAAATGCATAATAATCATAAAGTTTTGCCCAATTGCTCTGGCCGTCAGCGGTAACGCTGGTTATAGATATTCCGGTAACTATTACCCGGCAGTCTTGGTTGACCGCTAATTCATTAAGCGCATTTTCAAGCCATGAAAAGCTTAAACTACCGCCATCACTTACGACCCTTGCGCTGTGTATGTCAGATCCATATGCAACTCCAAGCTGATTGGGATAAGCTGCGCCTCCTCTGCTTACTGCTACACCGGCCACCCAGGTGTCATGATTGCTGTATAGCAGACCATCTCCCGAAAAGTCATAGGCGAATGCATGAGAGACACTTTGGTCATCTTTAAATGCTTCGTGCGTTATACGAGTATTGTCCTGTGAAACAAGGCCGATATTGACGCCCGCTCCGGTTATTCCCAGAGTGTGTACCGCTTGGGCATTAGTTCCACCTGCTGCTGTGGATTCTGCCAATGCCCACACATTACCTGGCAAAGCGCAGAGATAAAGCGCAACAACACACGAAATGATAATGTAACGTTTGGGTGCTGGCAAAACTCCTCCGATATAGGTGAAACATTTTCCCTTCCCACCCTGATATTATACCAAAATACACTGATTTTTCATAGAAAAAAAGGACGAAAAACCCACCAAACCCCCCTGAAAACAAGTTTTTTTGAGTTTTTATGCTGTTTATTTGTCCAAAAGTTCCAGCATGTCCGAATCGATCTCAACGCTTGTGGCCTGCCCTAAGGTTACCACCTGCAAAACTAACCGGTATCGGTGTCGGGTCTTTAGTACAATACCTTCCATGCCTATCAGCGGACCTGCTATTACTCTGCACCTCTGACCTTCTTTAATATAAGCTTCCGGCCTTAACATTTCACCTTTACGAATGGCCACCTCAATGGGCCAAAGATCCGATACTATATGCTGTTGGTCTTTTACCTCAATCAGATTGGCTACTCTGTTTGTCCTAAGCACTTCGAGGCGGTCATCTTCACTGCCGCAAAAAAACAAATAGCACGAAAAGACAGGAAGCAGCGAACGTATTACCCTGCCCTTACTTTGTGAAACCTTCCAGCTCATAGGTAAAAAATAGCTTATATCTTTACGATTAAGCTGCCAGGCAAGCGCCTTTTCATTTCTGCTTTTAGTGTGAGCTACCCACCATGTCCCCTCGAAATCCTTTACGCTTTTCTCGGCTGGCCATATAACAGGTGGATTTTCACTCGGTTTAAGCATGCCGCAATGCTCCTGATATAATGTTTATTGTAACACTATGCCTTAACGATTTTGCTGCGATTGGCTCTGATCTTTGATGTAGCGTTCCGAGTATCAACTACCAGTTTGGCATTCTTAACTATCCAGCCGTAATCGTAATCACTGTGATCCGTCGATATTATCACAACATCGTAGGATGCCAGCGATTGCGCAGTTAGTTTCTTGCTTGTCATCCTAAGATTGTGTTCACGTTGCTTATGTGTCCGTGGTATGAAAGGATCGTTATAATCGACTTTTGCGCCTTTTTCATGTAAAAGCTCGATAAGCTCGATAGAAGGGGACTCGCGAATATCATCAATATCCTTCTTATAAGCCAAACCTAACACAAGAACTTTCGAACCTTTAAGGCTTTTGCGTTTTTCATTAAGTGCTTCCATTGTTTTTTGGATAACATAGGAGGGCATATCGGTATTGATCTCTCCTGCCAGCTCGATAAACCTTGTAGGCATACCATATTGCCTTGCTTTCCATGTCAGATAGAACGGGTCGATGGGGATACAATGTCCCCCAAGACCCGGGCCGGGATAGAACGGATTAAACCCGAACGGTTTTGTGCTTGCAGCCTTGATAACCTCCCATACGTCTATACCCATTCGATCAAATACCATCTTAAGTTCGTTCACCATTGCGATATTGATACAGCGGTAAACATTCTCCAGGATCTTCGTTGCTTCGGCTGCCTCTACCGACGACACCGGTACGGTATTGACTATTGCGATGTTATATAGTGCACATGCAAGATCACGGCATTTATTTGTGAGCCCGCCGACGACCTTCGGAATGGTCTTGGTCGTAAAGTTTTTGTTGCCCGGATCTTCACGTTCCGGTGAATAAGCCATGTAAAAGTCTTTGCCGGCTTTTAGTCCTGATCTTTCGAGTATCGGTGCCATAAGATCGCGGGTTGTTCCCGGGTAAGTCGTGCTTTCAAG
>JAFGKL010000142.1 GCA_016928585.1 Sedimentisphaerales bacterium | reverse complement strand
GCTTCTTTGTAATTGCCGTCTGCAATAGCAGAAACAAAATCGCCTATCCTGATCTTTACAGGACATCCTTCCATGCAGGGAGCGGTCTTGCACTGTAAACACCGCATCGCCTCAAGACGGGCCTGGGTCTCGGTATAACCGACAGCAACTTCGTTTACATTAGATCGTCTTTCAACGCTGTCCTGGGCCGGCATATCCTGAGGAGGGATCTCGTATCTGTCTTTAGGCTTCAGTTCACCGGCTTTTTGTTTATCAAGCAGCTGCTGCAATAACTTTTCATCTTCTGTCACAATAAAACTCCCATAATCCATATCGATTGCCAAATGTTTATCGGCACTTAATCGTTCAACCCAAGTTTACACCTATGCTTAATATATTCGTCATGTGCTTTTCGTTCCTGATCCTTATATGCTCCGAGTCTTTTCATCATTTGATCAAAGTTTACAAGATGTCCGTCAAACTCGGGGCCGTCAACACAGACAAACTTTGTTTGCCCGCCTACTTCAACTCGACAGCCGCCGCACATTCCGGTTCCGTCAACCATGATGGTATTGAGAGAAACAAGCGTCTTAACTCCAAATGGTCTGGTTGTTTCACAACAGAACTTCATCATAATTGCGGGGCCAATAGCAACAACCATGTCAGGTTTGTTTTCGGTACATATCTCCTTTAACGGTTCGGTAACAAGAGCTTTTCTGCCATAAGAGCCGTCATCAGTCACAACAATAAGTTCATCGCTTACGGCCTTAAAATCATCTTCAAGGATGAGCAGTTCCTTGTTACGTGCGCCTATAATGCTGATGACCTTGTTACCGGCCTCTTTCATCGCGGTAGCTATTGGCAGCAAAGGTGCATTGCCAATACCGCCGCCAACACAAACAACAGTGCCAAAATTATCTATATAAGTGGGATTGCCTAAGGGCCCGGCAATGCTTGAAATTGAATCACCTATATTAAGATCAGCCATCTCTGCGGTGGTTTTGCCTAACCTCTGAAAAACAAGGCGAATCGTGCCTTTTTCGGGATCACAGCCGGCAATGGTAAGCGGAATACGCTCACTGTAATCGTTATTTATACCAACAATAACAAATTGACCGGGCTTTCTGGCCTGAGCTATCTCCAAAGCCTCAATTTGCATGGTAAAAACATTTTCGGAAAGCTGTTTTTTAGAAACTATTTTGTGAGCCACTTTTGCCTCGTAATGTTAAAAATACATAACTTATCATAAATACACGGTTTATATATTACACAAAGATGAAAATTATAGTCATGAAATGATCCAAATGCAATATCAATTTCTCGTGTAAAATTGACACAATAACACTAGAAATCTTTCTTTTTACACATACTCAGCCAACATATGTTGTTTTTTTGCCTTTATACTTGATAACGTAAAATTAATTTATATAATCGTCAAACCTTGAAGAAATGAGCATCTTATGCTATGATTGAGTCTTAAATGCTTTTTTCGGCGGCGTAGCCAAGTGGACTAAGGCACTGGTTTGCAAAACCATGATCCGTGGGTTCGAATCCCACCGCCGCCTTTGAAGATTACTTCCACAACATTAATCAATCACAAACTCGTCCATGAATTTCGGAACAACAGCCTTAAAGCCGGTTTTTTCAGTAATGTATTTTGCAAGATAGCTTGAAGCATTCTTTTCGCCATGTACAACATAGACGCATCTTGGGGGATTTTTTAAATTACCAAGCCAATCGATCAGTTCTTCCTTATCTGCATGGGCGGAAAAACCAAGAGCCTGCACTACCCTGGCATTAACCGGATATATCTCGCCAAGGATCCGAACTTCTTTATTTCCCTCAACGATCTCCCTGCCAAGAGTGCCGACTGCCTGGTAGCCTACAAAAAGTATTGTATTTTTTGGGTCGGATATACGTCTCACAAGATGGTGTTTGATCCTACCGCCGGTACACATCCCCGAACCGGCAATTACCATAATTGGCGGTTCAACGTCATTGATCGCCTTGGATTCTCTTGTTGATCTGACCATAGTAAGGTCTTTAAACTCAAAGGGAGATTGATGATTGCTGAGATGTGTCGTCATCTCAGTATCGAACATCTCAGGATGATCCTTAAAAACATCAGTAACACGAACTGCCATCGGGCTGTCGAGAAATATTTTTATATGCGGGATTTTTCCTTCGAGTATCAGCTCATTGATGTAATACAGCACCTCCTGAGATCTTTCTATAGCAAAGCTTGGAACGATCAAATATCCACCGGCTTCTATAGTCGAATTTATTGCATCGGCAAGCTTTTCTTTAGTGTCTTCGAGCGTATCGTGTACCCTGTCGCCATAGGTCGATTCTGTCAAAATATAATCGGCCTGTTCAAATACGGAGGGGTCCTTAAGAATGGGCCTGCTGTTCCTGCCGATATCTCCGGAAAAAAGTATGGTTCTTATCTGACCGTCGATTTTAACTTTTACTTTTATAATAGATGAGCCAAGAATATGGCCGGCATCATAAAATGTGGCCTCTATCTCGTTAGCTATCATAATAGTCTGCTTATATTTAACAGGCAAAAAAAGATTGGTGCAGGCCTCAGCATCTTCCACTGTATATAATGGCTTAACAGGTTGAGGGCTTTTTCTTCCTTCGCGATTATGACGCTTACGTTTGAACTCTGCATCCTCTTCCATGATGTGGCCGCAATCGAGCATCACTATTTTTGCTATCTCGGCGGTCGCATCGGTACAATATATCCTGCCGGAAAAGCCGTCTTTAACAAGCTTCGGGATAAGACCGCAATGATCCAAATGTGCATGCGTAAGCAGAACCGCATCAATCTCTGATGGTTTAACGTGAAAGCTTTTCCAGTTACGCTCACGGAGATCTCTTTCCTGATAGAGACCGCAATCGACAAGGATCTTAGCTCCGTTTGCCTGCAACAAAAATCGCGAACCGGTTACATTTTGTGCCGCACCCAAAAAACTGATACTCGGAGATTTCTTAAACATAGAGTTTCCCCTGCAAATAACTTAATATTAATCTATTAAAGACTTGCTATTATATCAAAACTATAGCTTTTTTAAAGTAAGAAAAGTGATTTCCGGCGGGCAAAAAAATCGGGCAGGAATACACGAAGAACCGGCGCCGCGAGACGTATATCCCCTTAGCCCTTTGTAGCTCCATTTACCCTTTACAAACACAGATGGAACAGAAGCATTTTTTACAATTGCAGTGCCGTTTGGCAAACAGATTTGCCCCCCATGCGTATGACCGGAAAGCAATAGATCGAAGCCATAAGCTTCTGCTTTTTCGTAAATCTCCGGTGAATGACTTATAAGTATCTTAAGAGAGTTTTTAGACACCCCCGCAACAGCAGAGTCCAGATCATCAGCCCCAAAATAATGACAATCATCCAGACCAACAAGAAAAACCGAATTGTCACCTTTCCGTAAGCATACATGATCGTTGAGCAGCATTCTAACTCCAAAGCCATCGAGTGCCTGTGCCATGGAAAACCTGTCATGGTTCCCAAGGACCGCAAATACTTCTCCGTTTGATTTTATCTGCCGGATAATAACTTCCATAAGTTTACGGGCTTTTTCGTTATCCCGGCCCCATCCGAACGAGTAATCTCCGCCTAAAATACAGAAGTCATAATGATGGCCCCGAATGGCTGCCAATATTTCCTCACCTAGTTCATCCATACAATCAATATGTAGATCCGTAATAAAAAGTATAACCATTTCATCAAATTCATCAGGAAGATTTATAAGCTTAACTTCGACATGTTCTGTTATTATATCGAGGACATTTTTACGACCCAGTTCCCCAACAAATATCAACTTTGGAATGACTTTTAAAAGGCATTTAAGCCATGGCATATTTTCAAAATGGAATTTACCTCGTTTACCTCTTTTTATGGCATGAAGACGCCCTTCTTGTTCCACAAGTTCTCTGCGATGATTAATTTTAAGCATCCATGTCTCCAAATGACATAAAAATGACTTTAAGTCAGTTTAGTTATATAATTAATCGTCATAATTGATTTTTTAGTCCACTATCATTATACTTGTTTTTTCAATGGACACAAAAAAGATACATATAAAGAGCTTTGGTTGTCAAATGAATAAACTTGACTCATCATTGGTAACTTCTGCGCTGAAAGGCAAGGGATACCTGATAACTGATAAAGCAGTAGAGGCCGATATAGTGCTGATTAATACCTGCTCTGTGCGAGGACATGCTGAAGAACGTGTTTATTCGCATCTCGGACATCTTAAACATCTTAAAAAAAATAAAACGGGGCTTATTGTCGGCGTTATTGGCTGTATGGCACAGCGGCTCGGCACCGAACTGTTAGAGCATGAAGCGGTGGATATTGTCGCCGGACCTGCACAAATAGCACAGATACCGGAATTGATCAGAAAAACATTGCTGAACAAATCCAAAAGTATCAGTATTACAGAAAAGATACGTACCGCCAAAACTAAGGAATTAAACAAAGAACTGGATAATTTTGAGTTCACATATGATTCCGACGAAAACCATATACACAACCAGGCTTTTGTACGTGTAATGCGGGGATGTAACAAGTTCTGCAGCTACTGTATCGTTCCCCTGGTTCGCGGGCCGGAAGTTTCACGCTCCCCGCAGGCAATAATGGAACAGATAAATAAACTTTCTGACAGTGGAGTAAAGCAAGTCACACTTCTTGGACAAACGATAAATTCTTACACATATACCGAAAGCAACAAAACATACCGGTTGGCAGATCTACTGGAAATGGCCAGTAAAATTGACGGCATAAAATGGATCAGGTTCATTACAAGTCATCCTAAAAATTTTGACGAGTCTATACTTAAGGCAATGGCCGGACTACCCAAGGTATGCAAATACCTGCATGTCCCTGCTCAAAGTGGCTCAGACAGAATATTAAAGGCAATGAACCGAGGATATACCGCGGATGAATATCTTAAGCTTATTGAAAAAGCCAAGCAGATAGTACCTAATATAGCTATCGCAAGTGATTTCATCGTCGGTTTTCCAGACGAGAGCGATAAAGACTTTCAGGCAACCGTTAAACTTGTAAAAAAAGCAAAATATAAAAACTGTTTCGTATTCAAATACTCGCCTCGGCCGGGAACACTCACAGACAAAAAACTTCAGGACAATATACCGGAAGAAATAAAGAAGTTAAGAAATATGGAATTACTCGAAGTACAAAACCAGATAAGCAGCGAGGACAATAAGAAGTTTCTGGGCCGGATTGTTGAGGTCCTTGTAGAAGGCCCAAGCAAAAAACCGCATCTTAATAAGGCCGAGAATAAAAACAACCCACAGCTTATAGGCAGAACTGCAACTGATCATATTGTCGTCTTTAACGGGTCGGAATCAATTGCAGGGGAATTTGCAGAAGTAATGATCACAAACACATCAGCATTGACCCTTTTCGGGGCTTTGAACAGCTAAAACCGCAAAACTAGCCATAACTAAATGCAAAAAAGAACCCCGTAGAACTCACAGGGCTCTTATTATAAACCTAAAATCCAAATTTAATAGCGTTAGGACTATCTGCGTTTTCTTAAGCTAAGTGCTCCAAGGCCAAGCAGAATAACTGTCATAGGCTCGGGAACCACACTCTCATCTGCCCACAATGTAATTGTTGTGTTAGTTGAGGTATAGTCGCTTTGATAATCGGTTATCCCGGTACCGTTAGGCAGCGTTATGTCAGCGATAAGACCTGCCAGATCATTAAGTCCGCCTTCCCATTCCAGATCCAGATCAGGGATACCCCAGATATCACCAAGCCAACCGGCATCGAAGAAATAATCGTCGACCATTACAACCGCACGCCCATCGATATGATCGGTATCAACGCCCGTTTCAGTTTCTACATAGCTACTAACGGTATGGCCGCTAACATGTACAGCCATTCCAAGCGCACCATTCATAACTATGTCCCATGTACCACTGCTGAAAACAGCGCTGGCCAAACCACCTGATGATACATCAACAGCACCGATAAAAGTACCGCTTACTGTTACATCACTAAATGATTGGAATTTACCGCCATCTGTTAGCATCCAGCCTGATGCCCCCTGGCTCCATGTTGTGGTGCCTGCGGATGCATCGTACTCAGCAGTTACGCCTATGTCCTGTATTATCTGTACCTGTTCCACCAAAGCTGCGAACGAAACTGATACAAAAAACAACAGACATACACAACCCACAAAAATATTTTTTCTCATTACCTATCCTCTCCAAAATAATTTAGTCAATCAGCTGTTAAACTTATATCTTTTACCCTCTTCGTTTTCTTAAGAACCCAAGAGCACCTATTGATAATAACACTACAGTACTTGGTTCTGGTATAGCCGTCATTTGCAAAGTACTGGCCATAGCAAAATAACTTATGGCACCAAAAGATGTCGGATCAACCGGCTGTGTATTAGGAAATCCAAAGTCTGCTCTGAAATTACCGATCACCAAAGAGTCTCCATTCCCAAGATCAATACCGGAATTTAAACCCCCGTTAGTAGGGATAAAATCCATCGTACCATCAATATCTCTTGGATCGCCGCCTACTTCACTCAAGGTCCAGGTTTGGCTGGATGTCAGCACCATTTGAGCTTGAAGTATAACTCCGTCATCGATCAGCAAAGTACCGGGGGTACTCACATCCCAAAGATCGCCAACCAGCGAGATTATAGCACCGCCGGCAAACTCTCCTTCTGCCCAACCGCCTGAACTGTTATCATCAACCAGATTACAGTTATCAACGTTAACAGTAGCACTTAAACCATAGTCATAACCTGACGCTCCGACTGTCTGAATATTTCCTACAATGGTCGAAGTATTGGTAATATGAAAATAGCCCGG
>JAFGKL010000015.1 GCA_016928585.1 Sedimentisphaerales bacterium | reverse complement strand
TCCTCCTTCATAAGGACCGACTAACGGGTCGGTGTCCTCAATAGTTCCTGTTGACCAGCCACCAAAAGTCAACCTATGCCCCCCCCCCGGTCATGAGCAAGGTATCGTAATCAAAAAGTGCCAGATTGCCAAAGTCATCACCCGGGCCGAAGACGTAATCTGTCGCAAGGGCTGCCTGCGATATTAAAAATAACATCAACATTAAAATTATCTTTTTCATGATTTCCTTCTCCTTTTCAGATTAAAGTAATTATACCAAAATTGTGTTAGTATGTCCACAATAAAACCAGGTATTTTATCCAAAATTACACCCTGTTTACTTGTCAAAGATCTCCATCGGTTGTGGCAAATCTTTGTATCACAGAACGGTTTTGCATTTTTTATGTTCCAATTAAAGTGGACACCTGGTACAATAGTACTGCGGGTTTGCAACGTGCGTTTTCAGATCGTTATTGGGGATAAAAGAAGGAATCTGATAAAGTTTTGGCCGGTTATTAAAAGTCGATGTCGAGAGCAAAGATAAAAAACAAATCCATCGAGCAGTTATTTGTCGAGCTGCGGTTCGCCCCGCAGAGCCAGCGTCAAACCCAGCTTGACGCGGCTGAAAAACTGCTTGGCATCATTGACAGCAACAAAGAATATCCTTATGAATTCGTCTGCTACAAGATCACCGGATACCGACCCAAAACATCGCTTGCAGAAGAACAAATAAAAGGCGACGAATTAAAGGACGATCTTAGGGTTTTTATCACACGGTTGTCGGGGCAACTGGAGTTAGCAGCATCCGAACAATCGGAGAAGGTTTTTAGTCTTAGCGAACTTACCGATAAATTTTCTGTTTCTGAAAAGACGATCAGCCGGTGGAGGAAGCGAGGTCTCAGGGCAAGGAAATATCTTTTCGAGGACGGCAAAAAGCGTTTAGGTTTTTTGGCATCCGATGTGGACGATTTTATCGAAACACACGATCAGATCGTAAATAACGCGGCCGGGTTTTCGCAACTTACCGGAGAACAAAAAGAACATATCCTTCAGCTTGCCTGCGATATCTCCGCCAAAGGCAAGCTCAGCAGAAACCAGGTCATTGACAGGATAGTCGAGATAACATCACGCGGCAAAGAAACCATTCGCACAATTTTGTCCGATTATGAGAAGAAGGAGCCGGGCCGGCTCGGCTTGAACGTTTCTTCGGCTCGGCTGAGTCCCAAAGAAGCCAACCTGATCTATAAACTCTTCAAACAGGGAACGAGCGTTCCTGAACTTATGAAGCAGTTCGGAAAATCAAAGAGCTCGATATACCGGATCGTCAATAAACGCCGGGCAAGGGCCATTCTGGCAGCTACAATCAAATTCATCGAAAGCGACGAGTTCTCCGCGAACAATGCCGATATAAATATCCTCAGCAGCGACGTACTTGAAAACTTTAAGACAAAAGACGATCAGGTGCTTTTAAACCGTCAGGAGGAAGCCGAGCTTTTCAGGAAATATAACTATTTGAAATTCCTGGCATGCTGTGACCGTGAAGAATTGAAAAGTGCCAAATATTACGGAAATCTTCTGAACCGGATCGAGTCCTGCCTTGAGCAGGCCGAAAATATCAAAAAGATCATCATCGAAGCAAATATGCGTCTGGTTGTCAGTATTGCCAGCAAGCACATCGGAAGCAATCAAAGCCTGCAGGACCTTGTCAGTGAGGGGAACTTTTCAATGATGCGTGCGGTCGAGAAGTTCGACTACACCCGCGGGTATCGTTTCAGCACTTATGCAAGCTGGGCCATAGCGAAAAACTTCGCGAGAAAAATACCGGCCGAGGAAACCCGTCCCGATAGGCATACGGCTTCGGATATGTCAAACATTCAACAGGACATGAGAAATATCGGCGTCGCTGACATTTCTGCCATAGAACATGCCCAGAGAAGCCTTGATCACATCATCACAAACAACCTGACCGAACGTGAACAACATATCATCAGGGGGCACTTCGGTCTTGACGGGAGCAGGCTCAAAAGAAAAGGAAAGAGCATGAAACAGATCGGCGACGAGCTTGGAATAAGCAAAGAGCGAGTTCGCCAGATCGAACTTGAAGCCCTTCAAAAACTACGCCAGAACCTTGGTCCGGAAGAATTCGATCTGCTTATAGGATGATCCAGTCAGGTATGATATCGGAAATAACGAATGTTCTCAGGCGAATACGGCAGAACCGATCCTTAGTATATTGGCACCTTCCTCAATCGCCACTTCGTAATCGGAACTCATCCCCATAGACAGATGATGAAAATACTTTCCGGTTGTCCTCTCTGCCCTTATTTCCTCGAAGATCTCCCTGCCCCTTGCAAAACAGGCCCTTACGACATCTTTATTTTTTGTCAGGGGTGCCATTGTCATCAACCCGACCAATCTTAGATTCGGCATTGTAACAATCTGCTCTGCAAGATGTACCGCGGCACCAACCGGCACTCCGTATTTTTGCGGTTCACCCGAACAATTGACCTGAAGCAGTACGTCAGGTTTAACTTTTAGTTTTTCCGCGGCAGTGTTTATCTCCTCAGCAAGCCGAAGCGTATCAAGGGAGTGAATCAGCGAAAGCATCTTTAATACCGTCTTGACCTTGTTTCGCTGCAAATGGCCTATCATGTGCCATTTTATCCGGTCCGGTAAATTTTCATCTTCCTGCCTGGCTGCAAGATATTCTGCTATTTCTTCTGAGATCTGCTTTAAATGCTGTACCCTGTTTTCACCTAGATTGGTATACCCGGCCTCTATAACCTGCTTTACCGACTCAAAAGATGTGTTCTTCGTAACGATAACGGTTGTTATTTCTTCGGGGCTTCTTGAAGATCGTGCGCATGCATCCGCGATATTGTCCTGGAGCTGCTTTAACCTGTCCGAAATGTTTACCATAGCGCGTATTATAAGCTTTTTGCAACGTGTGCCAAGTTTAATCTTAATCGGTATATTAAAAGCTGTTTTTTCGAGAGTTCCTGCCGGTGTTTTATCCTGCATCAATCACCAAGGTCCGATAAAACGGTATCCTTATCTTCATTTTCAGGTTTATCGGCACCCCTGATGCAGCCGCCGATACGGCATATTCAAAGAGAACAATAACGGTTTCGATGCAAGTGCGTTTTTGGCAATTTAAGGGCTAAAACTTTTTTTTCTATATGGTGTCTTGTAACAGCCTTAATTGCTCAAAATTGAAGATTTTTGGCAAAATTAGTGTTTTTTTCTTGACATCCAGAAGTAATTATGGTACATTTATTATGATCTTCAATGGGGGAGGTGGAAGTGTGCCAAGCAGAAAGTATAACCTTTATTCTTTTTGTATTATTTTGGTGTAAACTTTTGCCGCACACCTAGTCATTTTCATGGGGGAGTCGGAAGCTAATCACGGAGAAAGGAACCTAATAGTTTTGTTACTAAGTGCGCGCTTGTGACAGGTGACACCACCCGTTATGCGGTGGAGGTATGTCTCCGAACACGAGATATACGGCTCTTTAATAAGTTAATGTGCGTTCACACCAAAAGTGCGTAACCACTTATATAGGGGGAGTTTGGAAACTGTACGTTATATCGCGAATATCGTGAAACAGGTCATATAGGTTCTTTAACAACTAAATAAAAGTAACATAGTGTAATGTGCATTCGTTTGAATGTACGTAACGGGTTATGTATTAGAAACTTGCTGTTGCTAAGCAACGATCGGGGGAAGTTCGGAAACCAAACGTTGGAGCGAGGAACTTGTTGCTTAGTTGTAAGTATGTGCTTACAGCAACTTCGTTTAAACCTTATTTTTGAGGGAGATGAAAATGCGTAATCAAGTTTCTAACAAGTTGTCCGTTATCGTATTACTGGTATCTTTGTTTTCATGCGGAAGCACTTTCGGTGCTATTGTAACCTCTCCGCAGGAAGGTTTCGACATTGAAGCCTCTACTACTTACGATCTATTGCTGACAGGTTTGAATCCCAGCGGTATTTTCAGCGGTGAATTGACAGTTACCGAGCATTGGGGCGACTTCAATAATCTCGGAACCGTCGGCACCGAAACACAAGTAGAATGGGTAAACATTGACATCGACGGTATTATTTTAGCCACTGAAATGGTCTTTGCCAATGACAACTTATCAAACGAACGTGAATTAGAGCTTATTTTTAACCTTACGTCGACCCAAATGGCTGCTATCATCGCGGATGGTCAGGCAATCGTACACGTAACAACATCAGCCGATGTAGATAACTCCTTGGCAGGCAGTTGGTTTCAGGCGAGTCTATCATACGATGTAGTTCCGGAACCTGCTACTATGTTACTTTTAGGTTTAGGCGGAATGTTTTTAAGAAGGAAGAAAGCTTAACAAGCTTTTAGTGCTGGTGCCACCAGGCCCCGGAGAACGAGAATATCTGGCTCTTTAAAAATTTAGTTTAGATAACAAGTACATAACAATCCTTGGGAGAATTGGAAACAACCCTTAGGTCGACTTGGAAACGCCCTTAGGTAGAGTTGGAAACACCCTTGGAACAGAGGAACTTGTCGCTTTTTGTCGTAAGTGTGTGCTTACGACAACACATGTAACCTTTTTTATGGAGATAAAAATGCGAAATCAAGTTTCTATCAGCTCAATTGTTATTGTATTGTTAGTGTCCTTGTTATCAGCCGGTTCAGCTTTCGGCCTTACTATAACTTCAACTTCGCCACAGTTAGGCACTATCCAGGCAAACACGAATTATGACCTTTTGCTTGGCGGCCTGGTTCCCAATGCGGTATCGGACGGCATATTGACAGTTACCGAGCATTGGGGTGACTTTAATAATAACGGCCAAGCAGTCGGTACCGTAGTCCAGGATGAATGGGTAAATATATGGCTCAATGGTTTTAGTTCTTTAAATTTAACAGGTGTCGCCTTTACCGGCACAGGCAGTCCTGTTGTAAGCAGCCCCAAGACTGTTCTTAACAATACAGAAATCTTGTATTTCCAGGATAACGAAGCAAACACGCGTGACGTAACCCTGACATTTACAATATCTCAAAACGACTTGAACAACATTATTCTTGCAGGCGGCACCAGTACCTACGCCCACGTATATACATCACCAGATGTCGATAAGGTTTTACAGGGCAGCTGGTTCCAGGCTACCCTGGAATATGAAGTTATTCCGGAACCTGCCACAATGATGCTGTTCGGGCTCGGCGGAGTGCTTTTGAGAAGAAGCATAAGAAGAAGAAAAGCTTAGTTAGTCGTTTATTGTATTGATGCATCAGGAATAACATCTACGTTCAATGTTATGAGCGGGCGTAGATGGAGGTAAGTTGTTTTAATTTTTCGAGGACAGCGGGCGTTACTTGACCTCTTCTGAGTCGCCAACTCCAGTTGCCTCGAACGGTTCCCGGGCGGTTCATTCGAGCGATCTCGCCCAGGCCGAGTACATCCTGTAATGGTATGATCGCAAGGCTGCAGACGGAACTGTAAGCAAGACGAATAAACTCCCAATGTATTTGTTTTGGGAGTATCGTCTTTCCAAAAAAATCGGATATGTCTTTTTTTTGCTGCTCTTTTAGTTCTCTATTGAACCAGCCTCTTATCGTATTGTTGTCATGTGTTCCGGTGTAAACGACCGAATTTTTGACATAGTTGACGGTATTGTGAACATTATCTTTTATTTTGCCGTCAAAACCCCACATTAATATTTTCATTCCTGCCAGTCCAAATTTATCAACCACTTCCACTACATCCTGTGTAATGTTGCCAAGGTCCTCTACTATGAGAAGGCCCGGGTCTATCATTTTAAATAACTTTTGCAGGAAATCATCTGCGGGAGCATTCACCCATTTACCTTTTTCGGCGGTTTCGTGCCATGACGGAACCTCCCACGGGGCCACAAAGCCCCTGAAATGGTCCACACGAACCATATCGAAAAGCTTTAAATTGTGCATGAACCTATCTATCCACCACGAATAGTCGTCCTCTTTTAAGGCGTCCCAGTCGTAAACCGGATTGCCCCATAGTTGTCCTTTTTTATTAAAATCATCAGGGGGAACGCCGGAGATGACTCGTGGTTTTTTCTTTGATGTAAGCTTGAAGAGCTGAGGGTATGCCCAGACATCGGCACTGTCATAAGCGAGATAAATCGGAATATCACCGATAAGCTTTACACCATGCCTGTTGCAGTAGTCCTTCAGATTGTGCCATTGTTTTAAGAACTGGTACTGAAGGAACTTTTCTTTGTTGATCTGATCGTCAAGCTGCTGCTTTATATATTTCACAGCATCGGTACCGCGATCCCGCAAGCGGTCGGGCCAAGTATACCATTCACCGGACCCAAAGTGCCCTTTTAAGGCAGTAAACATGGCGTGATCATCAAGCCATTTTTGGTTCGACTTACAGAACTTTTTGTATCTATCGTCCTTAGGGGCCGTTTTGAAGTTTTCATAGGCAATATCGAAAAGCTTGTTCTTGTATTCTGTTACTTTCTTAAAATCCACATGGTCTGTTGAAAAATCGGGGTGGGGGCTTATGTCTTTTTTGGCAAGATAGCCCTGCCTGTATAACTGCTCGGGGCTGATGAGCATTGTATTGCCCGCAAAAGCACTCGTTCCTCCATAGGGGCACTGCAACTCCATTGAGGCCGGGGGTGTCAGCGGGAGCATCTGCCAATATGACTGGCCAGCCTGAGCGAGATAGCCGGCAAATCGGTATGCCCATGGGCCAAGATCACCGATGCCGTACCTTGCGGGGAGCGAGGTAATATGTAATAAAATGCCGCTTGCTCTTTGCATAATCTTTTCGAAATCCTGTTCTATGGTAGTTTTTTCGGCTAATAACGGCCCCTGGTAGACTAACTTTTTGTTGAAAAATGGTCGGGGCCAGCATCGAAATCATAGCGATAAATGAAACATTGTCAAACCAGTAGTAAATAGAGGGTCAGGCATTTGTTTTAAAGCAGCTAATCGGCTGAAAAATGGTAGCATTGCCCTTCCGGAAATCCATATGTCCAAACGAGTAAAAAGGTAATTTGTGCATCAAGAAGTAATATCCTGCAAAATAGACAAGTTGTATCCGCTTAGTGTATCAAAAACGAGGTTTTTTTATGTATAAAAAGCAATATAGCCGAAAATGGTTTTATAATAATTGTTATAGAACCACTATGCGCTATCAAGTCTGACTTTGAGAAAATGGGTTTATTTTAAACGGATATCTCAGTATGGATGCGACTCAAAAAGAAGCCAATAGTACGCCAGAGCAAGACGGCAAGCAAACCAATGGAAAATTTGTCCCAACATGCAGCATATGCGGAGAAAAACATTGGTGGTTCAGCCCAGACGTTCCGTGCGTAAACAAGGAAAAGATAATGGCGGCTGAAAAGGCCAGGGCCAAAGCCGAAAAACAGGCTAAAGCCAGGGCGCGAGCCAAGGCGAAGGCACAAGCTAAAGCTGAAAGAGAAGCTTTAGCCAAGGCCAAAGCCGAAGCACGAGCCAAAGAGAAGGCCGAAAAGATGGCCCATGACGAACGTATAGCAACCGCGAAGGCCAGGGCGAAGGCCGCCGAAGAGCATGCAGCAGATGCACTGGCAGAAGCTCACGAACAACTTGAAATGCGGCAGCAGGCCGAGCAAAAGATCGAAGAATATGTTCAGGAACTTGCATCGTTAAGGGAAGAACTTAAAAACGAATCCCGAAAAAATGCTCGTCTTGAGAAATCAATCGAAGACGAAACCACAGCAAGGGAACGGGCAGAATCCGCAACACGGGCACACGCCGAATCCATCAGGCGTTTAGAAAAAAAGCTTTCCGATGAGAGCGATAACCAAATGGCCCTCGAAAAAGAAGTAAATTCTTACCGTTCAGACCTGGACGAGATAAAGATAAAACTCAATAAACAGCTTGAAATCACATCGGAGACAGAAGATAAGCTTAATGCCGAAATTGAGCTTCGCCTAAAGGCAGAGGAACTTGCCGAAACCCGAGCAAGTGAAAAAGTTCAGCTTGAAAAAACACTGAAAAGCGAGCAAGAGGAAAACCAGGCCGTTAATAAAAAGGCTAACAGTTATTTTGAAGCGCTGGAAAAGGCCAATGAAAAAATAAACTCTCTTACAGAATCGATCCGGGTAACCGAGGCAAAGCTGGTCGCTGAAACCGAGGCACTGGTAAATATACAAGCTGAGGCCGAGACCGAGGCCAAAGCAAGAGCAGCCGCTGAGGATAAGATCAGCGATCAGGTGCGAAGGCTGGAGAGCTTTGAAAAAGAACTCGATGCCAGAACAATCGAAATTGAAGAGCTGCGGGAAGAACTTCAAACTGCCAATGAAGCAACAACCAATATTCAAAAGCGTCTGGACGGCGAATCTAAAGCAAAAGATGAAACTCAAAAGCAATTACAGGCCGAGATCGATAAAAGCGAGCAACTTCAGACAGCCCTGCTGAACGAAGCAAGCATCAAATCAGAACTTGAAGAACAGACAGCCGTCGCCGAAAAATCCTTAGCTGAAGCACAGAACCAAATAAAGTTTTATACTGACAAACTAAACAAAACCGAAGAGAAGCTGGCAGCAGAAACCCGTACAAGGGTCGAACATGAAGCTTCCGCAGAGCAGCAGAAGCAAAGGAACGCCGTACTTGAAGCAAAGCTTGCTGATATAACCGAGCAACTTAACACGGAAAGCAACGTCAGGGCCAAAGGTGAAGAACAAATCGCTTTGTACGTTCAGTTACTGAACGAAGAAAAGATGAAGGCGGAAGAACAAGCCGGGCTGCATGCTCAGGCTCTGCAAGAAGAAGAGCGGAAGGCAGAAGAACAGGCTAAACTGCACGCTCAAGCCATAGAGGCAGAAAAGAGAAAAGCGGAGGAACAGGCCGAACTGCACGCTCAAGCCATAGAAGCAGAAAAGAGAAAAGCGGAAGAACAGGCCGAACTGTACGCCCAAGCTATACAGGAAGAAAGGGAGAAGGCTGAGGAGCGCGCCGTTTTACATGCCCAGGCTCTGCAAAAAGAGGAGGAGAAGGCAGAAGAACGAGAGATTTTATATGCTCAAGCCCTGAAAGAGGAAAAGAAGAAAGCTGAAGAACAAATCGGGCTGCATGTTCAAGCCCTGCAAGAAGAGAAGGTGAGATCTGAAGAGCAAGCCGGTCTGCATGCCCAGGTATTGAAAGAAGAAAAAGAAAAATTAAAGGCTGAAACCGCCATACGGGTCGAGGCTCAGTCTGCCGCCGAAAACGAAGCAAAAGCCAGAGCCAAAGCAGAACAACGAGCCGAAGCAGAAGCGGCATTACGCAGCCAGGCAGAGACCAAGAGCCAGCAGGAACAGATCGCCAGGATTCATGCTGATGAAAGAGCGGGCGGGCTTGAAAAAGAATTAAAGAAAACAGAAAAGCAACTTAAAGCTTCTATCGAAGAACTGGATGCAAGTAAGCAGAAGATAGAATCTATAATAATCGAGAAGAATGAGCTGGGGTTGAGGCTAACCGCCGAAAGCAAGGCCAAGTCTAATGCGGAAAAACAGGTCGAGTCCCTCGATAAGGCCTTAAATGAAGCTCAAAAACAAATCGGCTCTCACATTGCAACAATAAATCAGACAAAAGAACAACTGAATGCTGAAGCCAGGCGACAGGAACAGATCAGGTCCGAATCGCAAGAGGCTATCAAGCAGGTAAAGGCGGAGGCACAGGTTTCCATAGAACAAATTAAGGCGGAAGCAGAGAACAATATCGCCTCAGCCACTGCCAGGGTGAAAAATAAACTTCGATCCGAAACCGAATTAAGAAAGCAAACAGAAGTTCAGCTTAAGGAGCAGCAAATCGCAAGGGCCCGTGAGGAAGAAAAGGTCCGTGGTTACGCAAAAGAACTCGAAAAAGCGAACGAGCAGATCCGGTTGCACGTTGAAAATATCGAACAACTTGGCATCAAGTTGGCAGAAGAAGGCAATGTTCGGTCACAGTTGGCGGAGAAGTTTGCCGCAGAGTCAAAAGCAAAAATTGAAACAGAGAAAAGGTTTGACTCTTATTCTGCCGAAGCCGAGAAAAAGCTTGCTTCTTATGCAAAGGAACTTGAAGAGGCAAAACAGAGAACCGAGGCATTGGCCGGCGATAAGAATAATCTTGAGTCAATGCTGGCGGCTGAAAAAGAGACTAAGCTCAAGGCGGAAAAGCGAGCAGAGTCCTTCAGTAGTACTCTGAATGAAGCTCAAAAGCAGATCAACTCCCAAGCTAAAACAATAAGCCAAATAAAAGAACAATTGAAGGGAGAAGCCCAGCGTCAGGAACAAATCCGGTCCGAATCACAAGAGTCCCTCAAGCAGGTCAAAGCAGAAGCACAGATCTCCATCGAACAAATCAAGGCAGAAGCAGAGAACGATATCGCCTCAGCCAAGGCCAAAGCTGAAGATAAACTTCAATCTGAGACCGAATTAAGGAAGCAGGCGGAAATTCAAGTCAAGCATCTGCAAGAGACAATAGCCCGTGAGGAAGAAAAGGTCAGCGTCTACGCTAAAGAACTCGAAAAAGCGAACGAACAGATCCGGTCGCAGTCTGACCATATCGAACAGCTTGCAGCCAAACTGGCCGAAGAAAGTAATGTAAGATCACAATTTGAAGATAAATTAGCGGCCGAATCAAAAATCAGGAGCGGAACCGAGAAAAGACTACAAGCCCAAATCGAAGCAACAGCCCGGGCCGAGAGGATCGTTCAGGCAGAAAAAGAAAAACTGGTACAGGTCCAGGAAAAGCTTTACTCGAAAGAACATGCCCGGGCCGAAAGGATCGCAAGGATACAGGCCAGAGCTGAGAGCAAACTAAAACAAAAAAAATACAAAGAGATAATCTCAACTACACAAGAACAGTTAGAAAGCGAAACTCAGGCAAGAAAACAAGTAGAAGAAGAACTGTCCGCCAAAACTGCCGCAGTATCAGAACTGGAAGCCAAGATCGCTTCTACGATGCAGACAATGACGGAAGCCCAGAAGCAACTGAAATCCAAAACAGAAAGGACGGCTCAACTTGAAGAGGCGGTTTCGGAGAATTCAAAAGTCATATCAGAACTTAGGGGAAAAATAAATACCTTCAGAGAGTCTGCCTTAGAAGCGGAAAAGCAGTCCGGCGTTTATTCAAAATCACTTGAGGAAATGCAGGAAAAACTGGAAGTCAAAATTTCCGAACAAGAAAAGATTAAAGAAGAGCTCTTGCAAAAACTTCAAACGGAAACAGAACTCCGCGAAAAGGCAGAATTATTAGTCGAAAATCAAGCCAATGCAAAAGCCCAGGCCGAGCAACAGGCAATCAAAGAAGCCGAGATGCGAGCCGAGGCGGAAGAACGCAGGGAATCGGAAGCCCAGGCACGAACTCAGGCAGAGCAGAAGCTGCTTAAAGAAACCGAGATGAGAGTTCATGCAGAGTCCCAGGCGAAAATCGAACTTGCGGCAAGAATCGAAGCTGAAAAGAAGATCAACAGTTATACAAAGTCGGCAGAAGAAACGGAAAACAAGCTGCAATCTCATCTCGACAAGTTTGCTGATATCAAAAAGAGGCTGGAGCTCGAATACCAAGCAAGGATAAAGGCCGAGGCACGGGCAGAGTCCGAGTTGCAGGCAAAAACGGATTTGATGCAGCGTATCGACAGGGAAATCCGTGAAAGAGCAAAAGCAGAAAAGGAAGCCCGCACAGAGGTGGAAGAAAAAGCAAAGACCTACGGTCATACGTTAGCACAGCAGCAAGAGCAAATAAAATCTTACAGCGAGATGGTTGTCGGTGTCGAGAAAAAACTTAATGCCGAAATAGCCGCCAGAAATAAAGCCCAGGAGAAAATCAAGGCGCAGGAAGATCAAATAGCCCAAATCAAAGACAAGCTTAAATCAAAAGAACATGCCCAAGCCGAGAGAATAGCCAAGGCCGAAGCCAAAACCGAACGTAAGGCACTCAATATCGAAATTGACAAACTCAAGGCAGAACTGGAATCCGCCGGGCAGGTTAGAAAAGAACTGGAGAAAAAGCTAAAGGCTGCATCCGAGGCAGCAGCTCAAACAAAAGAAGCGGCTGCATCCGAGATAGAGGCAAAAGCTCAGGCGGAAGATCGGATACGAAAGGAAGCAGAGACGAGGATCGCAGAGGCCAAAGCCAAGGCAGAAGAGGCGATGCGGGCGGAGGCAGAAATAAGAAAGCAGGATCAGGAAAAAGCCAAACTTGAGCTACAGGAAAGAGAATCGGTATATTCGAAGTCGTTATCTTCACTGGAGCAACAGCTCCAGTCATCTACAGAACGAATTAAGGAACTCGAGGAAAAACTCAGCACCGAAACAGAAGCACGGCAAAATCTGGAGCAAATGGCCGAGTCGGAAAAGAACAGTAAACTTCAATTGCAGGAAAAAGAAGCCGAGTATTCAGAGTCATTGGCTTCATTAGAGAAGCAGATCGGTTCATACACAGAACAGATCAAAGAGCTTGAGGAAAAACTCAGCACCGAAACAGAAGCACGGCAAAATCTGGAGCAAATGGTCGAATCGGAAAAGAGCAGTAAACTTCAATTGCAGGAAAAAGAAGCCGAGTATTCAAAGTCATTGTCTTCACTAGAGAAGCGGATCAGCTTATACACAGAACAGATCAAAGAGCTTGAGGAAAAATTAAATGCAGAAACAGAAACAAGGCTAAACCTGGAACAGATGGCCGAGTCGGAAAAGGAGGCCGAACTTCAAGCACGGAATATGGTGATATCACAAATCGAATCACGGCTGAAGGACGAAGAAAACTTACGAATTGAATTGGAGGAAAGACTTCAGGCACGCTCTATTGCCCTGGCCCGGGCAGAGGAAAAGATGGAATTATTCAATGAATCTTTAGCCGAATCCGAAAAGTTATTAAATGCAGAAAAGGCGGCAAGAATGCATGCGCAGTCACAGGTTAAGGCCGAAGCTGCAGCTCATGCCGAGGAGTATATCAGAGTAACAGAAGTTCCAAAAGAAGAGGTTTTAGAAGAAGCCCAGACAGAAGCAGAACAAAAAGCAAACGAATATTACCGGGCTGCACTGGCCAGTGCTGAAGAGGAACGGCGGCAGAACACCATCAATATCCTTGAGACGCCTGCGGCTAAAAGGATTTGCGAATGCTGCGAGAGGCAAGCTATGCCTCTGTCTGAAATGGTGAGGATAGGCTCAGGTCAGTATTTATGCCCGGAGTGCCATGAAGCGATGATGACCAAGTCGGTGTAATGCCGACAACAGCAAGTAGGTCTAAGTCGCTAACGGTCTTTTATTATTCTGCCTAAACTGCAACGGCGTCATCCCTACCGATCCCTTGAACGCACGAATAAAATAGCTCTGGTTGTTATATCCGACCTCAAAGCAAATTTCGGTGCAATTCTTGTCAGAGGACAGGAGTAATTTTTTGGCATGGTTTATTCTGACATCGGTAAGATAATCAATTATTGTTATGCCTATTTGCTCTTTAAACAGATGTGCAAGCCTCGAAACACTTAAGTGAGCTGCCTTTGCAACCTCCTGAAGGCTGAACTGACGAGTGTAGTTGGCCTCTATGAAGTCAACAGCGGGTTGTACCTTTGTCATTTTTTTCGAATCCTGCGAAGAATAGACACTTTCAATGAAATCATTGAGCGCTTCACTTATCCATGCACAAAGCTGCTCCTGTGATCCAAGGTCTATTACTTTAGTTATATAATCGAGGTTCTTTTTAAGCATGAGGTTGATATCCATTCCCCCTTCCACGGCGGCCCTGCTTAAAAAGCTTAACAATTCGACCATCCTGGCTTTTAGTACGTTTATATCGCCGGGATTTAGGAACATGATATTACCGAGATAGGAATTAAGTATTTCCTTAGCACCAATCCTGTCTCCGATCTTAACCTTGCCTATAAGTGCCCGTTCACTTTCAAAAGGATAAGGTTTGTCGGTTCCCATTTTTTTGCTTTGCTGAATTACTTCACTGATCATGGATTGCTGTTTAGTTATTTGCTGCCGCCACTCGATGATCCTCGGGTCCAGGTCAAAAACCTCATAAATAAGAACAAAGAGGAACTCCGCCGCTTCCTGAATTTTTTTGCCACCTAGAACAGGGAGCTGGTCGGCTGCATTTAAGAGCTTATCGAAATCGAAACGTAATCCTTTAAGCTGTTTTTTCAAGTCCTCGGCAAACAGTTCGTCAGGTTTTTTCCACAAACACTTACCAAATAGTACTCCTCCTAAGGGGGTGTCGCGATCCATGACTGGAACGCTGACAAGTATTATCCCTGCATGGCAAAACGACATATAGGGCTGGCCGGTCTCGAAGGCAAGCTTTAAACTTTTTAAGTGATTCTGTTTACATCTTTTGGCAGCAACTTTTGAGCTTCGCACGATTTTGCAAAAACTGCCAAAACAATCGCCCGAACACATATTGCGCACAACATTGCCATCGGCATTGATAGTTTCAAGACCCAACTGGTATTGTCTTTGAAAGGTCTTTTCTATGTGCTCAAATTGTTCCTGCGTAATCAGGTTCGTCAAGTCAGCCAATTTTTGTCATACTCCTTAATCCTGCACACCAAAACAGCAAGATAATATTATAGGAAAAGTTGTTCTGGAAGTCAATAGCAACAGAATCAGACAATGGCTTTTTGCTTCTAAAAGGTGTATTTTGGCCTATTAAATGAGGTTTAAGCAATATTATCTGCAATTTTGACAAAATTGTGCCATCAACATCATAGCATCATTCATTTTGTCCATTGAACCGTCCATTTTGGCATAAGCTGCAACAAGTTTTAACAGTTCGGGGTCAGGCTCGCCGCCTGACAGATCGTGTTTTGCGTTTACGATACCGGCGTCGAGGCCGTACTCGATGGCTTTGTGAACATAAGCCCTCATGATGCCTATTTTCCTGGCGGGAAGATCGCGTGCGCAGTTGGTTATTCCTCCGGAGAAATGAACTCCCTGCATATCGGGGTCGTTTTTGATCATCTTAATTGCTTCGAAAGTTTTGTAAGTATAACCCGGCTCACCCGGCAACATTGGCATATCTATTGCCAAAGGAAAAACCGTCGAATCAAAGATTATTTCTTCCGGTTTAAAGCCGTGCAGATCTACTGCTTTTGCGAACAACTGCTTTGCAAGCGAATAAAGATCATCCAGAGAATGCTTACCGCCCTGCTCACTCATCAAAAGTCCTATGAAAGCATAATCGTAATCTTTTTTTAACGGAAACATTTTGTCAGCAGTGTGAACCTTAATCGAATTGATAAGTGGTTTTGCTACCGGCTGATCAGTGTTATACCATTCCTTAAGGCCGGCTATCAAGACATCATCGTCACTGCTGTCGATACATATCGGAATACCTTTGCTGCAATCCCGTACAATCTTTACGTATTCGATCATCATATCAACTGCTGCCTGCGGATCATCTTCGCCGAAAGCGTCCAAATTAACGGCTATATAATCAGCTCCGTCATCAACCTGAGATACGATCAAATCCTTAATGTAATCAAGTTCTTCGGAAGGTGCGGAATAAGCGTCCGGACCCATCTGAGCCAACTTTTTCATTACCGGAGCATGTTTTGGAATCGAAGCGTGTACGGACTCCCCAATTGAAATAAACTTTTTGCTCAAAACGGACCCTTTCGGCAAGCGGTTGTTTTTTATATACAATTAAGCAGCAATAAGAGCTTTTGCTATATCAACAGCCGAGGCCGCATCAGCAGAATAGCCATCGGCACCGATCTTATCGGCATATGCCTGTGTTACAGGAGCCCCGCCGATAATAACCTTTGCTTTTACTCCGGCTTCTTTAAGTGCCTTGATTGTAGTTTCCATCCCGGGCATTGTTGTTGTCAGCAAAGCGCTCAAACCTATGACCTGGACATCGTTCTCTTTTGCCTTTTGCACAAAAACTTCTACTGTTACATCAACACCGAGATCGATAACATCAAAACCTGCGCCCTTCATCATCATCGCAACGAGGTTCTTTCCGATGTCATGCAGGTCACCGGCAACGGTTCCTATCATAAACTTTCCTACAGGCTCGACGCCATCTTTAACGAGGATCGGCTCCAGTATCTCGACTGCCGACTTCATAGCGCGAGCAGCAATAAGCATTTCGGGAATGTATATCTCATTTTTGCTGAAACGATCACCAACGACGGCCATCGCAGATATCAAGCCCTCTTCAAGTATCTGTCTTGAAGGCATTTTTTCTTCCACAGCCTGCTTAACAATTTCCACCGCAGTTGCCTGATCGCCCTTTATCACGGCATCCGCCAAAACTTTCAAATCCGCCATTTTGTTCTCCTATAGACAAAAAGTTAATAATCGACGGCCTGAACCATCAAAAAACACTTATCCGACGCCGATTATACAAAAACTAATCATATCCACCATATAAATCTTACCTGAAAGCTAAATTATATCGAAATAATTGAAGTTATTGATATAACTTCAATTCCGGTATTTATCATTATCTTGCTATTTCTATTCTTATTCCGTGACAAAAGAGCCTTTATTTGCTTCCAATAATCGGCAAATTAGTGTATGATATATATTCTTTAGATATGCGTCTGTGGAGAGATACGGTTTTCTCCACTTTAAAGATTATTTGTGTGAGGAGGTTGTGGAAGTGGAGGAAGCACTTTTTCGGTTGATGTGTCCGCATCGTTTTAGTCGTCATTTTAACAAAACTGCTGTTAATTTCATTAGTATCCTAGTTCTTATATTGGTCCTGCAGACCGGCGGTTGCAGTTTAAGCAAGCCCCGGCACAGGCTGGGGTGTTTCCCCACATCGACGCCGGGCACACGATTTATAAGCTCCGACAAGCTTGGACAACATGGCTATGGGTTCAGTCCGTTCGAGAGGAACGGTATTACATACACCTGCAACGGTGGACACATAGATATTACTCACTTGAGAATAGGGGCCGACAATACCCGGTATGTTACGGATAAAGTGTATAATTGTATTATGAAAGGCCAGTCGGAATTTTCATTCGGTCTGGCAGGCGATAAATCAAAGCATATGGTTAAAATATCTTATCCGGAAAACTGGGGACAATCCGACAAAGAGCACATAGCACGGGAAGTGTCGCTGCAACTCGGCCAGTACCTTGCATTTACCGCAACTACCTGGCATGAAATGCTAACGTGGTACGGGTATCAGACCATGGCGGTCTTTCCGGAGTTTGCGTCTGCGTTTTCATGGGAAGATATTTATTCGAACCTTCTGGGTACTTATCTTTCGGTGATTGCCATGCGGAATACGGAAGTTGACTTTAACCATGCGATGACGGCGGCACTTAACGAGGAACTTAAAAAGCTTGGCGGCCTATCGGGCAAACAGGCGAAGGATGCGGCTGAGATGATGAGGGGGAAATGGTTTGAGGGAAGTCTTTCGGTTACAATGAAAAAGAGAAACCTGGACATAGGTCTTGATGACGGTTATATCACACCTATAACTGTTCCCGGTTTTTGCAAGACGGAACAAGTTGTATTGTATCCTGTTCCAAGTTCCGATGTTTCTCGCTACGGTTTTTCGATGGATTATGAAATCCTTCCGCGAGAATATGAAAAAAAGAAGCTGTTGAGAATTGTTTATCCCGACCGCAACGGCAAAACGATCAAGCCGGAGATACATTTTGCACCGATCATGGCCCGTATCAGAGAGAACGCAGTAAGAAGATTCGGGCCTGAAGTTGATACGCCCTATGAATACGGCGGCAGCGCTTATGCATCCAACACTCCTGCGCATACTCCTGACACTTATACTTATGCTGCCGACGATACGGTTGCCTATGACAGTGCCAATGAATATAAGCCTGTTGAAACGTCAACTTCTATCTACGAGGAGTATACGCCTGCTGAGGCTGCTACAACGTCAAGTTATGAAATATATGAACCCATTGAGGTTTCGACAACGTCCAGCTATGAGGTATATGAACCCATTGAGGTTTCGACAACGTCAAGCTATGAGGTATATGAACCGATTGAGGTTGCGACAGCTACAAGTTACGAAGAATACGAACCTGCTAAGAGCATAACAACGTTAAGTTATGATGAAGACGGGCATCTTGAAGCAGAGTCTGATGAAATAAACACACTGCTTGCAAGCATAAGGGCCAAAGTTTCCAAGATATGATAAACCTGTGTGTTGTCAATTAATCGACCTTTACGATAAGCGCGATGTGATCAAGCAGAAACGGTATTTTTGGCAGGCAAGTATTTTTGAAGTACTTCCTGGAGTCTTTTACGGTCAATGGGTTTGCACATATAGTCCTGGCAGCCCGCTTCAAGACATTTTTCCCTATCCCCCTTCATGGCTTTAGCCGTTAGAGCAATGATGGGTGTAGTGATTCCTTTGTTTTTGATCTGTCTTGTTGCATCATATCCGTTCATTTTTGGCATTTGTATATCCATTAAGATGATGTCAAACTGTTCTGCCAGAGCAGTTTGTACAGCCTGCTCGCCATTAGATGCTATGGTTACATCTAACCCGACCCTGTTCAACAAAACCGTAATCAGTCTTTGGTTATCCAGCACGTCCTCAGCAACAAGTACGCGTCCGGAGAACTCGACACTTTTTGTTTTTTCTGCACCGCTAAATATTTTATCGTCGATAACGTTTTTTTCGAGGAGCGGCTGTGTCTTAACATCAACATTGGTTGGTATTACAAGAGAGAATGTGGAACCGACACCCTTTTGACTGATCATGGTCAGAGTTCCGCCAAGGAGACATGCAAGCCGCTTGGTAATAGCAAGTCCCAGACCTGTGCCGCCATATTCACGGGTATGGCTTTCATCCGCCTGTGTGAATGATTCGAATATTTTTTTCTGCATGTCGTCTGGAACACCTATGCCCGTATCCTCAACATCGAAACGTATATAAGTTTTTTCTTCCTTCTCTTCTAACGAAACATTTAGATGTACGTATCCTTTATTAGTAAATTTGACAGCGTTGCTTGCCAGATTTATGAGGCATTGCTTGAGGCGATCCGGATCGGTAACTATATTAGCAGGCACATTATCATTCGTTTTAATCTGGAAATCCAAGCCTTTTTCCTCCGTTTGGGCATGAACCATAGATTCGATCGCATGGAGTATATGCTGAACGGAGCTGTCTCTTGACTCTATATTCACCTTTCCGGCTTCTATCTTTGAGAAGTCAAGAATGTCATCAATGACCGACAGCAAATGTTTTCCGCTTTCCCGGATAACATTGACATAATTTTTTTGATCTTCTGTAACATCTTCTCCGGCCAACAGGTCGCTAAAGCCCATGATAGCATTCATCGGGGTACGTATTTCATGGCTCATGTTCGCAAGGAACTGGCTCTTTGCTTCGTTCGCCTCTTCCGCTTCCCTTCGAAGTGTTTCCGACTTTCTAATATTTTCCTGCAATTCTGTAGTTCGTTCCTGAACTGTTTGTTCGAGATTGTCTCGGTGCTTTCTTAATTCTCTTTCGGCGGTGTTACGTTTATCGATGTGCAGCTTAAGGTTCTTTATCATCTCATTAAACGAATAAGTAAGGTTTTTAAGTTCGTTCGATCTGCCTTCTTCAATACTTTCTCCGGTGATCGCTTCGAGGAACTCACGGGATCTCTTTGTCAGTCTTTTCAGGGGTCTTACCAGTGCTTCGGCAAATATGCCTCCAAGACACGTAACTATCAGGAAAATACAAACGGCAAGGCCGATAAGCATGTTTTTTGTCTGTGCAAACTGTTGTGACGATTTGGTCGTATCAACTTCTACCACCAGACAAAATGCCGAATCGACAATGCTGATGCGTTTATAGTAACGTACTTCATTGCTTTTATAATCCTCCTGCTGAGAAATAACATCCTGCTTGAAGCTTTGGAGCATTGCAGATTCGGTGTCTAAAGTGTCGTCATGATGGTGGTTTGGATGAAGACCGTATGAATCCGCGATCATACCCTCCAAAGAGCTTATAACAATTAAAGCACCTACCTGATGATCAATGCTTTCGGCAAATTTATTGTCTATCCTTAGACCGATCAGAACGGCCCCCTGAATTTGGCCTTCTATTTCCAGAGGTGTTACGGCTCTTATTGCCCAAGTGTCACCCTCTTTTGAAGAAGTGACCATTTCTTTTCCTGAGAGGGCCTCTGCAACACCCCAGACGCTGGTGCTGTCTTCGCTTTCTTCAGGGTCGTGCGCCCGATACAAAACCTTTTGATCAGTATCGATAACCTTGAAATGGTCAACATCTATTCGAGAGTATATGTAATCCATCGCTTCTTTTAACGGTTCGGTATCACCCTGCCGGTGGTAATGTTCCATCGCATTCTGCAGCCTGGAATTGCTTCTGAGGGTCCCGGACAATACCTCTAAATGTTTGACCTTTTCGTCTATAACAAACTGAGCAAGCGAGTGAGCTGCCCTGGTTCTGCTCAAATTCATGGCATTGATATTCTTTTCCAATGCCTTAACACTGACAATATACAGAGATACGGCCGTGCCGAGAGCTGCAATAGCAACCAGACCGATAATTGAATATGCTATACTGCAGCGTAATTTCATCGTATTACTTTCTATTGACCGCAACTAAACCATTCGTTTCCATAAGTTTTTTGCCTTCATTCGAAAACACAAACCCAATGAATCTTTCAGCAGAATTATTCAGGTTTTTATTTTAAAAAACAAAGGCATAGGTTCCAACCATCACGTACCTTCCAGAAGAAATATTCTCCGGAGTCGGTTCGACGCCATCGATCGCGATCGGACATATATCCTGACTAAGAGAAGACGCAGTAAGAAAACCGATAGCTGTGGGATATTTGCCAAGCAGCTCGATCATTTCATAATCATGATAAAGCACTTTTGCCTGATCGCCGTATTTTAAGCCGGAAAATCCCGGTATGTGCTCTTCAATTATCAAACGGGAAGAATCGCCTTCTTCCCTTGCCAATACACGTATGGGAGCATTTTTCCCTCCTACCTGCTGCCAGTTATCAATTTTTCCGGCAAAAATATCAATCAGTTGTTGTTTGGTCAGACTTTTGACATCAACATCAGAGCCTACTGCAAAGACTATCCCATCTTTGGCAAATACAAGGTACGACAAGCCCATATCAGCTTCTTTTTGTTTTAATGGCCTTGCTACTCTACCCAAGACATGCTCATCGCTGCCGACAGCATCAATGCCGCCGCCGGAACCGATGCTGGCAGGAACGACAACTTTGTAATCAGCATTGGTGGTATTAAACGCTTTTGCCAACTCGTCAAGAATTTCCTCACATGCCCCCGTTCCTACAACTTCAAGAGGTTTGCCATCACTGCTGTTTTTGCTGCAGCCGGTAAAAACCAATATCAACATTGTGAAACAAACTGTAACAACAATACGGTTTATCATTTTTGTTTTATTTATCCGCATTATATATTCCTAAAATTCTTATTGGTAAATAGAGTCAGTCTAGTTCTATACCTTTAAAAATCGGTTGGAATAGGCGGTTAGTTAACCTTAAAGACGGAAAAG
>JAFGKL010000141.1 GCA_016928585.1 Sedimentisphaerales bacterium | reverse complement strand
GCGTCCTCTCGGTCAAGAGCGTCGCCGCCCCCACGTGTTCTGCCCGTCGTCAGGTCATCCTTTTTGCTGCTCATCTCTGGAGTTAGGGCTACTTTGTATCATCATAAAGCTTTTGCAACGGGATGACAAAATTGTATACCCGTATGGTTTCCATCTTTCCAGGAAAACGCTCAGGCATGATGCTGAACGCAATCCTTCTCGCAGACATGAATCTCAGACTTGTATCATAGGCATGTTTCATAGCCCCGTTTACACTTTCTCTTAATCGGGTTTATAGAATTGATAACTTAAAATGGGCTGTAACGTCCATGAAAGCGGCAATTCTTCATGCTTTGGCTCCAAAAAGAAAGTGTAAACTACTTTTGGGCGGCTGTGAAATATGCCGTATCATATCATTCGTTCGCGTGATGTACGTCGCCAATTCACCAACAGGAAGTTCCCGGCTCGCTTTGCCCTTGCGCGTCGGGTATTTTCGTCCTGCCAGCATTTTCCAGGCGCAACGGCAGCGAAACAATGCGAACCGCCAATGTCAACACAGGGCGAGTGGCATCACGTCACATCCGCGTCGTGGCTCTCTTTTCTGTGCCCGCTCGTCTACGAACCTCGCAGAACCGTACTTCCGGTCAGGGGGACGCGGCTGTGTCGTCATGCCATACGTGCCTCTGTTAGGCACGGTGTGGTGGTGTGCCTGAAGAAAAGACTTGACGAAAACTTATGATACGGTATGATACGATAGGTTGTTGAGTGATGCTATGGAAAACATGATAGGATAGAGCAATGAGTTACATTAACCAATACACACTGATTCAAACAATGGTCGCGCGGATACCGCCTGATTCAAAAACATTGCTGGCTGATGTCAAGCGGACAGCCGTCCTTCGGGCGCTTGAACGTTCAAAAGACGGTGTGCCTCAGCCAGTCACCTTCACGAATAAGCCGATGGAAGAGGAGCATATGGCCAACATGCGCCGACGGCACAAAAAACGGCTATGGGCCATTTATGAGTGCGTCCGCGAGAGGCCGCAAGAGGTCATTCCTGAACTCTTAGCGTTACGTCAAAAGTATCCGGATGTCCCGGCCATTTCGAATTATCTCGGCATCGCGTATATGTATAGTGGACAGGAAACCCTCTACTATGAAACGCTCCTCGACACCGTGAAACGCTTTCCAACCTATCTGTTTGGCAAGACCTCATTAGGCGAATATTATCTCAATCATCAACAACATCAGAAAGTGAAGGAGGTGTTCGAAGGAAAATTTGAGCTTCGGCAACACTATCCCACAACAGAAATGTTTCATGTGAGCGAAGTCAGATCCTTTTTTAGCGTAGTCGGCAGTTACTTTGTACGAACCAATAATCTTGCCAGAGCACTCTATCATTACTGTATGCTGGTTGATGTTGAGCCGGAGCATCCTGCGACAAAACGCCTTGGCGACGAAATTATCCTGAAAGAAATTGAGAAACTTTCCCGCAAGATGTTGCGAAACACAGGAAAAAGGAGACGTCGGTAATGTCAATATGGCGGTCGGTAACGCAAAGTACTCTGGTGTATGGGATATATGTGTGTACTATTGGAAGGGAAAGCCCTAACAAAGCGTTGGTACTGACCGCACCCGCGCGCGGTAATTTTGGCATAATTGCCCGCCATAAACGTTCCGTGCTTGTGTCGGCGCTTTCCTGCCGCACAGGGCGCTGGCGCGGCGGCACAACGCCGGCGTTCGGCTCCTAACTGTTTTTATCGAAAACGTTTAATTTTTTGAATATCCGTAGAGAAAAGAGCACAGATGTCGGCTGATATTCTTCACCTCTCCTGAAAAATATCTTGACTCTTCTTTCAATACAAAAAGAATTGAATTATACATCTTTGAAGATTGAAGATGCCCTGTTATGAAGTATGGAGGTTTTTGATTTACAGTTATAGACCTTTTACAAGTTAAGGTGTAGGCTGAATGCTGGCTTGGTATAGTATAAGGAGGTATTTATGTTGCAATTTTCTAATATATTAGGGGTTGTTCCTGCAAATTTAAAACAACAAGCATTAGATACCGTAATTGACTTTCTCTCTGGGGAAGCTAAAAAGTATGTTGGTCAAGAATTAGCAAATAAAATCAAGAAACTACGTTCTGATGCAGCATTTAATGAAGCTTTTGAAGAAGGATTACAAAATGCAGTTAATAGATTTGTTGAAGAGTATGAAAATGAAGATGAGGATTTAGTTACAGCGATTTCTACCGACAAAGAATTTTTCAAAAACGAACAAGTGCAGAATGCTCTTGCAAAAATATTGAAACAACCAGGTGCATATCTGGCGTCTGAACATGAAGTGGTGGTACAATCGTTTGATTCTGTATTGCCTACTCGCAAAAATCGCGAGCGAGTGGATCGAGCCATCGTATACCTTCTTAAATGTTTAGCTGAAGAACTATGGCACCTACCTGAACTTCAACCGATTTACAGCTTGCAATTTCAACGTATAACAGCAGAATCGGCGCAGCAACAGATAGAATTACAAAAAATGCAACTTCAAGCATTAACAGGATTAAGTAGCAGTATACGCGAGCCTTTACTTGCGCTGACTAATGCTATAGCTGAACAGAAAGCACTTCCTCCTAATAATGTCTATGCTTTACCTGAAAGACCAACGATTTATCATAATTTACCACAGCCAGACTACGGGAAATTTGTAGGCAGATCTGTTGAATTACAACAACTTGCTCAAAAATTGCGACCGTATCCACACTCACAAGCACATTTAATAACAATTGACGGAATCGGTGGAATTGGTAAAAGTGCATTAGCATTGGAAATTGCCCATCGTTATCTAAGAAATCCCGATGACTTACCTCCCGAAGAACGTTTTGAAGCTCTTATTTGGACGAGTGCAAAACGTGTGGTTTTAACGCCTGAAGGCATTTCAATGCGGCATCAAATTTTACGTACACTCGACGATATTTATACCGCTATCGCAGTGACTTTACAACGCGAAAATATCATTCGTGCTCAAGATGAAAATATACATGAACTTGTTCGTAATGCTTTGACTTGTCAACGTACCCTGCTTATCGTGGACAATTTGGAAACGATAGATGATGACGCTGTTATAAACTTTCTACAGGAGCTTCCGGCTCCTACAAAAGCAATCGTTACAACTCGCCATCGTATCAATGTAGCATACCCAATACGTTTGGTTGGTATGCCATGGGATGAAGCTCAAATACTAATTAAACAGGAGTGTAAGAAAAGAGATGTACCCTTGCTTGATAATGACGATACTCATCTTTTTTATGATCGTACTGGTGGGGTACCGCTCGCCATTGTTTGGAGCATTGCTCAAATGAGATCTGGCTATGGGGCCAATGCTATTTTACATCGGTTAGGACAACCTACGAATGATATCGCTCGTTTCTGTTTTGAAGGCGTAATTGAACAAATCCGAAATAAACCGTCTCATAAGATGTTAATGCTTTTATCCCTTTGTGCTACTGATGCCGGTAGAGAAGCTTTAGGATATGCCGCTGCTTTATCCGAATTTGATCGCGATGATGGATTGGTAGAGTTAGAAAGATTATCTTTAGTAAACAAAAACTGCGGTCGTTTTAGTTTACTTCCTTTGACTAAGCAATTTGCGTTAGCAGAGTTAGATAAAGCTCCTGAGAAAGATTCATTACAGGGGAAATGGGTTGAGTATTTTAGAACATTAAGTAAAGAATATTGCAAATTACACTATAATTGGACAAATTACGACTGGTTACTATCCGAAGGTGATAATATTCTTGCAATAATTGATTGGGCAGTTACTAATAATCATGAGGAGATTGCTTTATCTCTCACAAGAGCTGCGCAACGCTATTTAAACATAACTGGTAATAGGAAAATGTTTGATTATGCTAAGCAACTTCTTAATATTGCCCAATCATTACATGACAAATCTATATATGCTTGGATATGTGTCAATTGGTTATCATGGTTCTATGTCGAACAAGGCAATACTGTGGAGGCTGAAGCTCTTATCAGACAAAGTCTATCAATCTACATCTATATACCTTGCTGCTTTTCCTGACATATCTTATATACGATAGTTCTATCGTATATAAGATGATTCCACCTTATGCATTATTCTATCTTATATAAGATAGTCTTATCTACATCTATATATACACCTCTTCTGATGGCACTTCTATCTTATATACGATAGATACATCTTGAACTATACAGATCAGTCTTATTCATGTCCGTCGGCGGAATCCAACACGACAATTCGTTCTTCCAGTCCCAACTCGACAACGTCTTCATAAGGCAGATGCCACACTTTCTGGTGAGCATCCCACTTCCCACCCGCCTGTCTGACGCGCCGCTGTAAGGCGATCTCGCGAACTGTAACGCGAATGGGTACATTGCTCTTGCGAGACAACCGTCCATGGGAGGGAAGCCACGGCACTTCTTCCTCTATCAGTTCCACGGTTTTCACTCGCCGCTTTCGGTCGGCATCATAACGGTAACGGACATACAGCAAGCGGTCGCCGTATTTCTCAACAAGCTTCCTGGTACCATCCTGTCCTGGTTGGAGGGTTAAGCGTGCTTTCATGATGTCTCCTGAAAAAAGGTGACTTCCTGACGAACACAACGATGCATAAAATACCTGCTGACAGGCATGTTGTCAAGAAAAAACGTTCGGACAATGCGTGCTAGAATGTGTGCAAGAATGCAAAAGCTCAACGACACTGCGTGTCGGTCGCTTTTGCACTCCAGGTGTATCCAACGATACGGCGTGTCGGACACCTTTGCACTCCAGGGGTACTCAACGACACGGTATATCGGTCGCTTTTGCACTCCAGGGGTACTCAACGACCCGGTGTGTCGGGCGCTTTTGCACTCCGGGTTCGTTTTACTGACAATGCAGGGTGCGCAAACGGTTTATGGCGGCGGCGACTTCGAAGATCCGGGGCATGGCGTAGTGGCCGAGTTTGCGGGATGAGAGCAGATCAAGACCCTGCTGTTGTAATTCGGCAAACAGGTGTTCTAATCCTTCACGCAAGGAATATTCTCGTCCGGCATAATGGCGTGAATAATAGAGAATAATGTCGCCAATCGCGCGTGTTTGACTCGAATCCACGAGTTGTTCCAGACCGCTGAGATCAAGGGTCGTGGCGCCGTAGATGAGGGTGTGCAAACCCTTGACATCAATTTTGACATCCCGTTTACCCCGGCTGGCGTCAAAACTTCTGGCCTGCGGCGTTCGCTCTGTAATTGTCCCGAAATGCCGTCCCCCTTCTTCCATACGCCGGGTGGCGTGTTTCTGCATAATGGCGTGCGCCCGGTCGGAAACATCCTGTGGAGTGTAAGCATCCATCATGATCACCGTATCTGTCACATCGAAATAATCACCGGACCCGCCCATCACTAAAATAGTTGAGACGCCATAATCGTGAGACAATTGCCGCACTTTATCCACAAACGGGGTAATCGGTTCTTTCTCTTTGGCGACCAATTCCTGCATGCGTTCATCGCGGATCATAAAATTGGTGGCAGAGGTGTCTTCATCAATCAGCAGCAGCGTACATCCCATTTCTGCGGCTTCGATGATATTGGCGGCCTGCGAGGTGCTGCCGCTGCCGTTTTCGGTCGAAAAATGCACGGTATCCTTGCCAAAGGGCAAGTTGTTGATAAAGGGGGTAATGTTCACGTTTTCAATGCGGCGTCCATCTTCCGCACGGATTTTACACGCTTCCGGAACCGCCGCCACATATTCGCGTCCATCGCCCGGAATATGCGCATATACCCCGCGTTCAAGCGCGTTCAGCAGGGTCGATTTCCCATGAAATCCGCCGCCGACAATCAG
>JAFGKL010000140.1 GCA_016928585.1 Sedimentisphaerales bacterium | reverse complement strand
GGGTATTTCGAATATTTTCAATTTTGCGAAGACATTGGCGCAAAGCCGATGCCGATCGTTGCTGCGGGGGTATCATGTCAGAACAGCGATCGTTATTGGGGTGTCGGGCAGCAGGCGATACGGCTGGAAGAAATGCCGGACTATGTGCAGGAAGTTCTTGATCTTGTGGAATATGCGAACGGTCCGGCGAGTTCCGAGTGGGGTGCCAAGCGTGCGGAGGCAGGACACCCAGAACCGTTCAACCTTGAATACCTTGGCGTTGGTAATGAAGATGCGCAAACGCCTGCCTTCCGTGAAAGATTCAAGATGATCTACGATTCAGTTAAAGCAAAATATCCTCAGATCACAGTCATCGGTACGGTCGGCCCGGGTCCGGATGGTGACGATTACGATAAGGGCTGGAAATTTGCGAATGAGCTTAGACTTGGAATAATCGATGAGCATTTTTACAAACATCCGGAGTGGTTATGGGAAAATCTTGGCCGTTTTGACGCTTATGATCGGAACAAGTCGAAGGTATATCTTGGCGAATACGCCGCACACGATGATGGACGGCGAAGCACGCTGCGATCGGCTCTAGCTGAGGCGGCCTACATGACCGGCCTTGAACGCAACGGGGATATTGTCGTTATGGCGTCTTATGCTCCGCTTCTTGGGAAGGTGGGGCGCACGCAGTGGAACCCTGACCTTATTTATTTCAGCAATACCACAATCGTGCCGACGGTCAACTATTATGTTCAGAAGATGTTCAGTGTTAATGCCGGTGATATCTATCTGCCGACGACGGTGGATGCTGCTGCGCGGGCAGGCAAGTTGGCAGTCTCTTCAGTGCGTGACAGCAAGAGTAGCGATGTGATTTTGAAGTTAGTGAACGGCGGTGCTGAATCCAAGCTGCTGCACATCGAACTGTCAGGTATAAAGAAACCCGCAAAAAAGGCTATCAAGACGGTATTGAGCGGTGATCCGCTGGCGGTAAGGGACAGTAAGAACCCGCAGGCGTTTATTCCGGAGGTCTCGACGATCGCCGTCGGGCCGACTTTTGACTACGAGGCGCCGGGATATTCGTTAACCGTGATCCGCATTAAGAACCAGATACGCTGAATTTAGACACGGAGGTATTTTATCCGGAGAAGAGATTTTTTATGCTGTCGATTAATGAAGCAAGGCGGGACTGTTTGCCTCGTTTTATTAGTCTGAACATTTTTCTTATGTCTTTACCCTGGTAAAAACCTTCCATGAGTTTTTCAAAGATGTCTTTTTGGTGCTTGCTGGTGATGAAGTGGAGTATTTTGCCTTTTTTTGTCAGATGATAATCGTTGTATATAGCAGGATCTAAAATCTTTATCGAATAATTTTTCCATTTTTGCGGCAGTGTGTAGTTTTTCCAGTCGATGGATCTGTCAAGAACATCGAAAATGGCCTTTTGGTCAGTTGTGTTGTCTCTGCGGCATTCCTGCTGCCATTTGTCGATGAGGTCAAAGACGGGCGTGTTGAAGAACATGACGCCGGAGTTGAAACGGCCGTTGTAATAGATGACTTTTTTGTTTTTTCGCGGCGGTGCGTATGTAAAGCCGAAATCGAAGCCGGTAAGCTCAACTCGTTCGGTAAAAAGACAGTCTGCATCGACGAGTATCATTGGCTCGTTATAATTTTCGAAATAATGTCTTACGCAAAAAGGCTTGTGGGTGGCACGGATGTTTTCATGGCCGTCTGGAGCCAGGTATGCACTGCCCTGATAATTTATTTCATCGTCCACTTTGAATGGGATAATCACGGCATCAATTTGTTTTTTGTCCTCTTCAGTGAGGCCAAGGTCGTAAACGATGAGCGGTTTGGCGTAGTATTTTCTGACGCTTTTGGCAAGTTCTTTAAGGCAGTGTGTGAATTTGGTGTCTGCGGTTGTTACAATGTTCATATAAATTCAGCTTTCGTTATAACGTATATAAAGCGTAGATATCGCCTGCACCTCTTTGTTCGTTCATGTTATTTAACAATTTTATCATTTCATCGGCGGACAGCCAGTCCCCGAGTACGAGTGACATTGATTCGCCCTGTGAATAATTAAAGCCTGCCTGCCCCAAAGATGCTAAATGGCGGATGCATTTTATTGTCGATCCAAAGAGGCCGACGGTGTATTCGATGGAAATCATTTTAATCGGTTGCGAAAGGCCCCTCAGGACTTCGTATTCGTAACCTTCGACGTCTATCTTGCAGAAGTCGGGTCGGCCGTGTTCGGCAATGAGGTCGTCGAGAGTAGTTGTCGGTACGGTGATGCTTTGGTCCCATGTGCAGCCTTCGAAAAGGTTGTTCTTTTGCACGTAATCGATCCATTCCGATGACATTGAGGAAAGTGTGCTTGCGTTGCTGACGAGCATTTGGGTGGAGCCTTTTTCTGCGGCGAGGGCGCTGTTTATCAACGTGAAATTTTCGTTATCGCCAAAAGTCTCTTTTAGGAAGTCGGCACAATTTTTTTGAGGTTCGACTGCGATGACCCTTGCGCCGAGTTTTAGAAAAGCAGCGGATCGGTTGCCGACGTTGGCCCCTATATCAAAGCAAAGGCTGCCGTCGGAGATAAAATCGGAATAAAACCCGATCATTTTGGCAAGTTTTCTTTCTGCTTTCTTTTTACGACCCTTTTCTTTTTGCCATTGTCGGTAGCGTCTGTAATGTTTTTTTATCAAAATACGGTTTCCTTCTAAAAGGAATAATTAGAACATCTCTTAATCTCTATCAGTCATTTTTAGCGATACGAATCCAATCTTTCGGGATGAAATCATCGTCATCGATAAGGAGTTTATCAAATACGGGAGACGGTGCAATAACAATTTTTTTCGGGTTATCGTTGAGCCATGCTCCCCACCAGGAAAACGAGCTGTTGGCGATAACGTTGTGTTTGCAACTGCTTATGAGCCTTAGATCCTCGAAACCCTTTTGGCCCTTGTTATGTGTTATGTAAGTTACTGTGTGGTCGGTTTTGATATTATCTTTTACCCACTGTGGGTCATTTGAGAAGACGAAGAAATGAGGGGCTTCGACTTTTTGGGAGATATGATCCATAGCTTTTTTGTAGTAGCCCATGCTACAGAGACCGAACTTGTCGGTTACCCTTTGGTTGGTTATGTAGTCTCCTCTTCTGATGTGCATACTGACGGAGTTTACGGAGGTAATTTGGTCTATCATTTTTTTGTTTTCGCTATCGGGAGGAGCGGCAAAGGTGAAATCTTTTTTTATTATATCGCGGTTAGCCTCAAAATATTTAAAGCTTGGGAAATAGCCCCTTAAGAAGATATTGTCGGGCAGGTCGAGAAGGGAGCCATCGAAGCCGACGTTTTTTCTTTCGTAGATCATCGGCATAAAAGAATCGGAAAAAGCATTTACAACTTTGCAAAGGCACAGGGATGCTGCTTTTCTTAATTTTTGTTCTTTTCTTATTTTTATAAGTTTTTTGTTGGGTTTATCGGTTGTTGTTTGGCCGTGGATGTTAAAAACGTCGAGTTCGTAGAGTCGGACGTTTATCGAGTTCGGGTCGTAGCCGTCGGGATAGGAGTATGCGGAGATATCTATCAGCAGCTCGGTGTTGTGTTTGTGTGCGAGTATTCTTGCGATGGCGTACTGGAACATCTGGTTGCCGAGTCCGCCCTTTAATTCTACGATAATCATGGCAGTGCCTTCCAGAAGAGTTTTAGGCTTTGCCGGCTTTTTGTTTTGAGCAGTTGGAGTTTTTGTTTTATGAGCTTGTCATGCCGGGACGATTGAAGCAAATGTGTTATCTGAGATATTTGCTGCGGGTCGTCTGTAAGTACCATTGCAGCGAGTGCGAATTTAACAGCGTCGGCCGAGGAACTTTCCATAGGAAGAAGGTTTGATGCAAGGGATGCGAAGTTTTGGCTGACGGCATTTAATCTTTCGCTTTCTTTCAAGGCAGAAGCGTCGGCGATGTTCTTTCCCAGGTTTTGCCAGTCGGTGGTTAGGGTTGTTTGCAGATCATGTTCGGCGGCGGAAGCAGAAGGGCTGAGGAGAGGGGCGAGTATTTGTTTTTTTTGTTTTGAAGATATCCTACCTAAGACCCTTGAGGCTTTTTTCTGCTGATCCGCAGATTCGGTGAGTATCAGTCCGGCAAATGAGAAGCGTATGACATCGTTTTGCTGTTTATTTTGTTTTTGGAGTCTTCTGGCCATGCTTGCCAAGCGGTTGCCGATGCCTTCTGCCTTGAGGTTGTAGGGTACCATTCTCGCGATGACCTCAATTTGCGGTCCGAGCCACTTCCATCTGTTGTGGCTTGTCTGGAGGGAATGCGATCTTGCGGTCCAGAGCGGTGTATCAATGAAAGCAACGTTGTATTTGTCAAACAGGCGGATGTTTACGGGCCAGTCGTCGAGAAGGAAATCGTTCCAGATTGGTATAATGTCGTTTTCGAAGACGGATCTTTTGGCCATGAGTCCCTGTATAGATATGCATGGGAGGTTTTGGAGTTTAAGGGCGTGCGATGCTTGTCCGGTGTCGATAATTTTTTTTGTTTTTGCGTAATCCCGACCGGTCAATTTTCCGGTTTCATCGTCAAAGGTGTCGCCCAGTGCGTAGACGGCGTCGAGATTTTTAGTTGTAAGTTCGTTTAGCTGTTGTTCGATCTTTTTCGTTTTATAGAGATCGTCCTGCGAAAGCTCGGCGATGTATTGGCCGGTCGAGGCTATGGCGGCATCTGCCATAGTTCGGGCGATGCCTTTGTTGGTATGATGGGTGATGAGTTTGAAGCCGAGTTTTTTAGAGAGATCTTTTATGTATTCAGCATCTTGCGGATCGGGCGAGGCATCGTCGACAACGATTATCTCGATGTTTTTGTATGTCTGGTCGAGGACGGAACGGACGGCGCGGTCTGTGTATTTTCGGCCGTTGTAGTATGGCATTAT
>JAFGKL010000139.1 GCA_016928585.1 Sedimentisphaerales bacterium | reverse complement strand
TACGCTGTCTTTGGCGGTTTTTAACAATATTTTTTTTTGCTCTTGGTTCATATATCAGCCTGTAAATAGGTGGCCTGCTTTTTTCATTATTAAAACGATCAGAGCAAGTAATATAATAACTATAATTGTGGCAGTATTGAAATATTTTTCTATTAGCCGGCGGGCTTTTTCCCCTAGCAGGTAGAAAAGCAGTCCCTCGCTGCCGAATCGTATTGTTCGAAAGACAATGCTTATCCCGACGAACTTGGCTAGCGAGACCTCGGCCATTCCGCCAAGCCAGCTAAAAAGCATATACGGTACCGGCGTGAGTGCGGAGATAGCGATCGCCCAAAAATCGTATTTCTGGTAAAGCTCGAGAGCCTGTTGTGCCTTAGTGCCCAGGTGTATCGGTCCGAAACTTAACTGCTCGAAAAAATGCACAACCCTTTCCGGGCCTATTGCCAGTCCCAGAGAAAATGCAATTGTTCCGCCCAGAACAGAAAAGAACGAGCAGGTCAGGCCGTACTTTATACCGTTTTTTGGTTTACCCAGGCAAAGACCGATGACCAATACATCAGCCGGTATTGGTACGCATACGGGCTCGGTTATCGAAAGCAAAATAAGAGCCAAAACTCCGAATCGTGTATCCGCCCAGTGGATCACCCAATTGTAAAGATGCTTGTGCCAGTGCCACCAAGCAAGTTTTTGCCCGTTGTTTTCCATGCAGTTCCTTTAAGAGCTTAAGAATAGAAGATGTATGATAACCGCCGAAGCCTTAAATGTCAAGTAAACGTGCCTGGCGACCCTATAGCCTTATTCCTTTGTATAATTTCCTTGAACTATCGTTTTTACTTAGGATAATGAACATGATCAATTATTGCAGAAACTAAAAAATGAAAGAGAGCGATATGTATAAAAGAATTTGTTTTTTTATTATTTTTTGTTTATGTACCCCCATCTTTGCTGCTGAACAGATGCTGCTTTGGCAGGGCGGTGCGCCTAAGGCGTTAGGCACTGAGGATAAAGACATTCCGCTGCTTTATCTTTATCCTGCCGATAAAGATAATAATACGGGTGCGGCTGTGGTTGTCTGCCCCGGCGGGGGATATGGTCATCTCGCAATGGATCATGAGGGTCATGATGTTGCCCGATGGCTCAACTCTATTGGTGTATCAGCATTTGTATTAAAGTACCGTCTCGGAAGCAACGGCTATAAACATCCTGTCCCTATGCTCGATGCCAAACGTGCGGTCAGATCAGTGCGTTATAGTGCGGACAAATGGAACATTGATCCGGCAAGGATCGGGATCATGGGTTTTTCAGCGGGGGGACATCTTGCATCCACAGTGGGTACGCATTTTGACTATGGTGATAAGGACGCTGCCGATCCGATCGACAAAATATCTTCCCGTCCTGATTTTATGATCCTTATGTACCCGGTTATAACGTTGATGGATTACAGCACACACAAGGGCTCAAGAAGCAATTTGCTTGGGGAAAATCCGGATACGGAGCTTATTAAAAAGTTATCCAATCATCTGCAGGTTACTGATAAAACCCCCCCGACAATCCTGATCCATGCGGATGATGATAAGGTGGTTTTTCCTGATAACAGTGTTAACTTTTACCTGGCTCTAAGGAAAGCAAAAGTTCCGGCAGAACTTCACATTTATAAGAAGGGCGGCCATGGATTCGGCATTGGCCGAGATGTAGGCCCCGCTTCGGCATGGCCGAGCCAATGTCAACAATGGCTAAAACAAATGGAACTGCTTGAAAGATAACAATGGAACAATTTACGGTTATAGGTGATAAGCTTGTTGTAAAGGCACCGGCCAAGATTAACCTTAGTCTCCTGATCGCCGGCAAGCGCGATGATGGCTTTCACGAGATCGAATCGGTTATGGCCAAGGTCGATCTTTACGACGAGCTCTTACTGGAAAGATCCGATACCGAAGGTATTCTGCTCGTATGCAAAGGCAAGTACCGGGTACCTGCAACCAAAGACAACTTGGTTTATAAGGCGGCCGAGCTAATCTGTAATTTGACAGACATTAAACCTAATATAAAGATCACCATAACGAAAAACATTCCGGTAGCCGCAGGTCTTGGCGGAGGGAGTTCCGATGCGGCATCAACCATGTTAGGCCTGAATAAATTTTTAAATTTGGGATTAACCGACCAGAAACTTCACGAACTTGCCGCAAAGCTCGGCAGCGATATAAACTTCTTTTTGGGCTCTCCACTGGCATTTTGCAGTGGAAGAGGCGAGAAAATCAAAAAAATTGACAAAATTTTTCCTTTCAGGGCAATTTTGATCTTTCCTGATATAACCGTTTACACGAAAAAGGTTTATGAGAATTATAAACACAACGAGGAATTATATAGACGCCTTAACCGTAGAATTATGCAGATGATAAATGAAAACAATATTGATTTACTGACTCGTATGTGCGCAAATATGTTGGCTGAGAGTTGTTATCAATTGCATCCTGAATTGCTCAGTTTGAAGTCTCGCGTAGAAACGCTTGCAGCAGGTACGGTAGGCCTTAGCGGCAGCGGTTCTACTTTGTACTGCTTGTTGTCTGACCAAGACGATGTAGAACGTTATCAGGCGATTGTCAAAAATGACGTCGGCTGTGATAGTACTATAGTTAACAGCAATAGATGGTAGTGTTAGAGTACGCGAGGCTAATATGGAGATCAGCGAAGTCAGAGTAAAATTGGTTCAGAACAAGGATGACCGTCTCAAGGGCTTTTGCTCTATGACGATCGACAACGAGTTTGTTGTCAGGGACGTTAAGGTCATCGAAGGGACAACGGGGCTGTTTGTCGCGATGCCGTCACGAAAAATGAGCGATCATTGTGAAAAGTGCGGCGGCAAAAATCATCTCAGAGCAAAGTATTGCAATAACTGCGGTACTCAGCTTTCTGAAAATCGTGCAAAAAAGGATATCAAGGGCAGGATGAAACTGCATGCTGATATTGCCCATCCTATCAATGCCGATTGTCGCAAATTGATCCAGGAAACCATCGTTAAGGCTTTCGAAGAAGAACTCGAAAAATCCAAGCAGCCTGGATATAAGCCTATCGATCTGGATACTGATGATGATGACATCCCGGATATTGTTGGCTGATTAAGTCTGCACCTTTGAATGAAAAAGTTTTTAACAGCATTGATCGACAAGAATGTTTTTGTTTGTAAAACCAATGCCTGCCGAGTTCTCTCCGCAGGCATTTTTTATGCTACATTTGCCATAATGGAAGTCCGGTTGTTTTGTCATAGCCCCGTTCATATTCCGGCCCGTCGAGACTTGTTAAATAAAATTCACATGCAAACACTATTGTTCCTTCCGCAAGGTGCCCACCGAAGGCATTCCCGTCTTTATCTGCAAGCGTGATATGAGCATGGACTATTGGTTTGCCGTTTTTCAGAGAGACATTGCCTACGAGACCGGTTATCTCCAGATGCTCGTTCATTTCGATAAAGCTATATTGTTTATTATCCTGATCATAATAACCTATCCTTGTTTTTTTTACCGCTCCGAGCACCTCAACCTTGCCGAGTTTTATATTATTATCAAGGCATATTTTTGTTAGTTCGCCGAGCAGGTCCTTATCGTGCTCAAGTTTACCCATAAAAGTCTTAACAGGTTTTAATTCTTCATATGCTGCCATGATATTTCCCTTAATTTTTTTCCTCTGCGTGATATGAACTTCTTGTGAAGGGTGAACTCATCACCCAGCCGAAACCCAGCTCGGTTGCTTTTTTTTTCCACCAGTCGAATATTTCCGGCTCGACGTATTCTGCTACCTCAAGAGATCGTTTTGTGGGGCGAAGGTACTGGCCGATAGAGATCCTGTCACAGTTAACCTGGCGAAGATCTTTCAATACTTCGATAACTTCGTCTTTGCTTTCGCCAAGCCCCAGCATGATGGAAGATTTTGTTTCGGTATGGGGGAATTTTTCTTTTGCTTTTTTTAATAATCCAAGAGATCGCCGATAATTTGAACCGGGTCTTGCTTTTGAATACAACGACGGCACCGTTTCAACATTGTGCCCGAATACGAACGGCAGGGCGTTTGAAAGTATCTCAAGTGCCTCATCCTGGCATCCCTTAAAATCCGGCACTAACAATTCGAACTGCAACTGCCGGTTTTCGTTTCTGCATGTATTTACGACATCTGCAAAGTGTCCGGCCCCTGCATCTTTAAGATCATCCCTGTCGACGCTTGTTATCACGAGGTATTTAAGCTTCATCTCGGTTGCCATTTTTGCAACCCGCATCGGCTCGGTCGCATCTACCGGTTCAGGTTTTCCGCCGGCTACCGAACAGAAAGCACAGTTACGGGTGCATATATTCCCAAGGATCAAAACGGTTGCTGTTCCCCTGTCCCAGCATTCTCCTCTGTTCGGGCAGTTTGCATTTGTACATATCGTTTCCAGGCCGAGTGTGCTTAGCACGTGATGCGTATGCTTATAGCTGTCACTGGCGGGAATACGTCTTTTAAGCCATGGCGGTAATTTCCCATCGGGCTTCATTTGCATACTCCTGTGGAAAAATATTTTTTACATAGTTCGGCCAATTTCTCTTTCACCTGGCTTGTGGAAATATTTTTGTCCGTTTCCTTAAGAACATTGGTAATTATAACTTCTTTCAGGCCGCACGGCACAATACTTTTAAATATACTAAGATCGTTGCATATATTTATCGCCATTCCATGAAAACTAACGCCTTTTTTGATCTTTACTCCGATGGAACCTATTTTTCTTTCGCCGATCCAAAGTCCGGGGAACCCTTTTTTTCTGTCACTTTCTATTCCAAGTTGATTCAGTAATTCTATTCCGATCGATTCAAGTTTTCTTATATATTCGTTTACCCCCAGACCGATAGACCTGATATCAAGTATAGGATAAATAATCACCTGTCCGGGATTGTGTGCTGTTGTTCCGCCTCCGCGACGAACAGAGACTACATCAATGCCTTGTTCTATGATTTTTTTTTCATCTTCCAGTAAACAATTTTCAGATTCTCTTGCTCCTAAAGTAATAACAGGCAGGTGCTCCAGCATAATAACGGTGTTTTCGATCTGGCCCTTAATTCTCCGGTCTACCAGTTGCTTTTGCAGTTCAAGTGCCTTGTCGTATTTCATTACGCCGCAGTCACGTATTAAAAGTTCATTTTTATCATTAGCTTCGTTCACTAAGACTCCTTTATAGATGTCTTAAGATGCTCGTATGTGCCGCTTCGAATATTCTTACCCCGCCGTTCTCAAGCTGCAGGATCAATCCCTCGGCGGGATCAACTCCAATACAGTTGCCGGTGAATCTTTGGTGGTTGTATTCTAATGTTATCCTGTGGCCAAGCTGACTGCTTAGTTGTCGCCATTTTTCAATAATTTTGTCGCCGTTGCTTTGCCCGATCCCTATCCATTCGTCCAGTTTAGTTAACAGCGTTCTTGCCAATATGTTCCTGTTAATCTCTTTCCTGCTTTCGATATAAATACTTGTGCCGGGCATCTGGAAATCCGAATCCTCAAAAAAAGTTTTGTCATGGCCGCAGTTGATCCCAATTCCTATAACAAAATTTGTTTGACCGTTGTTTACACGTGACTCCAGCAGGATGCCAGCTGCTTTTTTCTCCGATATTATTATATCGTTTGGCCATTTTATTCTTGCCTCCAGGCCGCAACAGTTCTTTATCGTTTCTGCTATTGCGACGGCACTACCGAGTGTCAGCAGTTGAGGATGACATTTATGACCAACCAGCAGAACGGAAAGCAGAATGCTTTGCCCCGGTCTGCTGATCCACTTATTGCCCCTGCGCCCGCGTCCTGCATCCTGATGCTCGGCAAAAATCGCAAGGCCGTTGTTTTTTGGATTGGTGCTATACTGCCATGCAATGTCATTTGTGCTTGAAGTGTTGTTAAAGACAATGATGTTATTTCCGACGATCACAGTCTTAAGACCGTCATTGATAATATCTACATCAAGTTTTTCAGGATCCATACTAAGAAGTTTCTTATCTGTCCAGCCCGATATCAGCCGCCGCCGCCGAATGAGTTATCGCGCCTACCGATATTCTGTCAACTCCGCATTTAGCTATTGCGAGTACGGAATTTAGATTTATATTTCCGCTTGCTTCAAGATAGGGTTTTTTGCCGCACATTTCATTTCGCATTTCCACCGCATGTTTCAATTGCCACTGCCCCATGTTATCGAGGAGTATCACATCTATACCAGGTATTTTCAGAACATGATCCAACTGATGATCCACGTGGTCCACTTCGACAGCGATGAATCTTACACCCTTAGTTTCTTTTGCCTGTTGTACCATGCGGTCAAGTTTTGAATAGAAGTTGCCGCCAAGTTGAGCGATATGGTTATCTTTGAACATTACTCCGTCCCCAAGGGCTAATCTGTGATTGAATCCGCCTCCGCACTTTACCGCGTACTTCTCAAGATAACGCCATCCCGGCATGGTTTTTCTTGTATCATATATTTTTGCTTTTGTTCCACGAACCGCGCTTACGAATTTCCACGTCATCGTGCTTATTCCGCAAAGTCTTTGCAAAAAGTTCAGAACGACCCTTTCTGCGCTTAGCATCGATCGCAACGGCCCACTGATCGTGGCAAGCCTGTTGGCAACGTTAGCACGCTGACCGTCTTTGATATATACGCGAAGTTTAAGTTTTTTATCGTATCTCTTAAGAACTTCCCGTACAACATCCATACCGCAGACAACTATTTCTTCCCTGGTTACGATATTAGCCTTATCGAGGATATCATCCTTTACCGTTATAGTCGAAGTCGGGTCTCCTTTGCCGTAATCTTCCTCAACCGCGATGTCTATCAACTTTTGGATCTTTTTAACATCCAGTGCTTTTATCATTATTGTTTTTCCTTTTTTGTTTCATCAAGTAACGGTAGTTCTTTTAGCTCCATCAGTTGTTTTTTCAGCATCCCTGCACGTTCAAAATCAAGCTCTGCTGCAGCTTCAAGCATTTCTTTTTCGATCTGCCCGGCAAGTTCGATTCTGTCATACTCGTCTTCATTAAAGTTGGCAGCGTTTTGAGCTATCTTCCGTGCCTCAAACTGAATCTCTAGGCCGCGGAAGATCTCTTTTTTGATCGTTTCAGGCGTAATATTGTGTTTCCTGTTATATTCAAGCTGAATTGTACGTCTTCGATTCGTTTCGTCAACAGCTTTTTTTATGGACCCTGTTTCCTTGTCCGCATAAAGGAATACAGTTGCATTAACGTTCCTTGCTGTTCTTCCTATGGTTTGTATCAACGATGTTTCGCTCCGCAGGAACCCTTCCTTGTCAGCGTCAAGTATTGCTACAAGCGACACTTCCGGCAGATCGAGCCCCTCCCTCAGCAGGTTTATGCCTACGAGCACATCAAACTTGCCAGCTCTTAGATCCCGCAATATCTCCACCCGCTCAAGGGTTTTTATATCACTGTGCAGATATTTACACCGAATATCCTTTTTGCTCATATAACTTGACAGGTCCTCGGCCAGCCGTTTTGTCAGTGTTGTAACAAGTACTCTTTCTTTGGCTTTAACTCGCTTTTTTATTTCCTCTAAAAGATGAGGTATCTGTTTTGTTGCCGGGTGAATGAATATCTCAGGGTCGATAAGCCCTGTCGGTCTAATGATCTGTTCTACGACTTCCCCGTGACAGAACTCCATCTCCAGCGGTCCAGGCGTTGCTGATAAGCAGATAACGTTCTTCCAGCTTTCCTGGAATTCTTCAAAACGAAGAGGGCGGTTGTCCATTGCGCTTGGCAGCCTGAACCCGTGTTCGACCAGTACGCTCTTTCTGTTCCTGTCTCCTGCGTGCATTGCTCTGATCTGCGGCAGCGTTGCATGGGACTCATCAATGAATAAAAGAAAATCCTCGGGAAAATAATCTATCAGTGTGAAGGGTTTTGCGCCCGGCGGCAAATTCGAAAGATGTCTTGAATAATTTTCTATCCCGCTGCAGTATCCTACCTCCCGCATCATTTCTATGTCGTACATTGTTCTTGCTTCCAATCGCTGTGCCTCGAGCAGTTTGCCCTCTTGCCGGAGATGTTGAAGCTGTTGCTGCAGTTCATTGAAGATCCCCTCTGTTGCTGTTTCTATCCGCTCTGCCGGCATGATGTAGTGCTTGGCCGGGAATATATACACCTGCTGTTCCGGTGCCAGTATTTCCGAAGATGTCGGATTTATATAGCTGATCTTTTCTATCTCATCGCCAAAGAATTCGAATCGTATCGCAAACGATTCATACGATGGCCATAACTCTACGACATCACCCCTTACCCTGAACAGTCCCCGTGCAAAATCTATGTCATTTCTGGCATACTGAATATCTGCGAGTCGACCCAGCAGGTCATTGCGATTGATGCAGTCGCCTACTCTTACACCGACGACGCTTGCCTTGTAGTCTTCCGGCGAGCCCAATCCGAATATGCACGAAACACTTGCTACGATGATGACATCGTCTCTTGTCATAAGACTTGTTGTTGTCGATAACCTCAGCCGGTCCAGGTCATCGTTTCTCGAGGCATCTTTTTCGATATATATATCCCGTTGCGGGATATATGCTTCCGGCTGGTAATAGTCATAATAGCTTACGAAATATTCAACAGCATTTTCAGGGAAGAGTTCTTTTAATTCTTCGTAAAGCTGTGCTGCCAATGTTTTATTGTGTGATATTACCAGGGTCGGCCTGCCCCTGTTTGCGATAACGTTTGCCATGGTGAAGGTTTTGCCGCTGCCGGTTACACCAAGAAGTGTCTGATATTGTTTATTTTCTTCAAGACCTCTTAGAAGCCGTTCAATGGCCTGGGGCTGATCCCCCTGTGGCTGAAACTTGCTTGTTAGTTTGAATTTGGCCATCGCGAAATTGTTTCCGTCATTTGTCTTGTGTTCTTTGTCGTCTGAATTATACCCCGAATCCCGGACGATGAACTAATTATTTTCGCGCAAAGAAAAGCCGGACAAGCTGTGTTTCTACATCGTCCGGTTTTCGTAATTTCGATTGGTTTAGTAATTCATGCTGCTGCCCATGCTTGCTGCACGTGCGGCTTTGCGTCTGCGTCTGCGGTTCTTCTCAGAAGGCTTCTCATAGTAGCTGTTTCGCTTGATATCGCGGATAAGCCCCTCTTTTTCGCACATTTTCTTAAACCGTTTTACCATCTGCTGAACTGATTCACCTGTTCTTGCTCTGACTTTAATCATTTAGAAATACCCTTTTTGACTAATTAATCCACTAAAACTTGGAACCAAGCAATCTACACGATAATTATTCTTTTTCAAGCAAAAATCCCTCACTATTTGTTATTTCGGCATAAATTCACCAGTCATTTATCTTTTTTGCGATCCAAAGAGGGACCTTAGAGTTGATCTCCCGGCGATTTATTTGCATATAAATGCTTGTTGTATAAATAGTTACAGAGATATCGCAGTTCAGGCAGGATGTTTTGACAGTTTTTAGCTTGAAAAAATAATTAACGACGATATGATGAATAGAGTAGAACTTCTGGTTTTGTGAAAGGAGGAATAAAATGAAAAAATCTGTCTATTTATTAGTCACTCTGATTTTTACCATTCCCTGTTATCCAGCAACGGTCTATGTTAACTGGGACGGCTCTGCCGACTACACTACCATCCAGGCTGCGATAAACGCCGCTGATCCAAATGATACCGTTATTGTTGCGCCGGGAACTTATGTTGAAAACGTAAACATGCTTTTGAAGAATGGAATAGCCTTACAAGGTTCAGGTTCTGATGTAACAACTATAGATGGAGGAAGTAATGGTCATGTTGTTACCTTTAATGCATCTTCCGGGTCGATCAGTGGTTTTACAATTACGAACAGCGGGTCAGATCCAGGTTATTCTGCGGGTGTATTCACATCGAATTGTACTGTTGATGTTGTCGATAATATTATTACCGGTAATAACTACGGCATCACTTTTTCAAGTGGTGCGGATGGCCTGATTTTCGGTAATAGAGTAACAAATAATACTAACCATGCTATAAATATCAAATCATCTTTTGCTGTCATAACTAACAACCTTATCGCTAATAATTCCCGTCATGGTGTATATTGTTATAAATCTTCCCCATTCATGTCGAATAATACGATCATCAATAATAATTATGGTATTCTTTGTAGCCCAACGTCGGAACAAATCATAATGAATAATATTATTGTATCAAATAATTATGGTATTATGGCCCTTGGTGACGACTCTTCACCTGTTCCGCTTCTTAATATTTCATATAATGATGTTAACGCAAATTCTACGGCTGACTATTGGTATGAATGGGTAATTTATTGTATCCCTGAAGATCCGTTTTGTATTCCTCAAGGTGAATCGGAATCTTTCACCCCTTTACCGGGCACTGGGGAAATACATGTGAATCCAATATTTGTTGATCAAAGCAATGGTGATTATCACTTAAAATCACAAGCCGGCAGGTGGGACCCTGTTAGTGAAGATTGGGTGCTCGATGTGTCTACAAGTCCGTGTATTGATGCGGGTAATCCGGGCTGCCCG
>JAFGKL010000014.1 GCA_016928585.1 Sedimentisphaerales bacterium | reverse complement strand
GGGTGTTCGACTAAAGGAATCGATTTTTCTTCACTTGACAAGCAGCTTGTTTATTCAGTGATACTTCTTTTGAGCCCATCGGATGATCCGGACAAACATCTTCAGGCAATGGAAAGTATCTTTAAGAATCTGCAAAAAGACGACTTCAGGAGATTTTTAAGACAGGCGCAAAGTGTTGAGCAGATTAAGGAACTGCTACTTGATGCTGACGATGTTTGAGTTTGTTGAATAATAGGCGGTCCATTAAAAGAAAGCGGCGGCATTTGTTTTTATAGCGGAGCATTGATTGTTTGGCAGAAACTATTTGTGAAATAGAAGTTGAGATAAAAAATGCTGATGGTCTGCATATGCGTCCTGCCATGCAGTTTGTTGACGTGGCGAGTAAGTTTGACAGCGATATAAAAGTCAGCAATGAAGACACAAGTGTTGATGCCAAAAGTATAATGCAGATGACGATGCTTGCGGCAACATTCGGTACTAAGCTTAAGGTTCGTGCCGAAGGTTCTGATGCCCAGGAGGCGACAGAGGCGATACGTTACCTTGTGGAAGAGAAGCTTTTTGATGAGAAGCCTGGCTAAAATGTTCAAAAATCACGGTAAATAAAATGGAAATAAGAAAAGGCATAGCTGTATCACCTGGAATTGTGATAGCAAAGCCAATGGTCTTCGATTCCAAAGATTTCAGGATACCGAGAAGGTCCATCACGGCTTCGCAGCGCATGTCCCAGGTTAAGCGGGTTCGCAATGCCTTTGCAGAAGCAATAAATGAATTGACGGAGCTGGACCAGGCTCATAGCATTGAAGAAGGCAAGATCAAAGATATATTCGCGGTTCACCTTCGTTATTTACGAGACAAGAGTTTTCGCAAGAGAATAACCGATTATGTTTGCGAGGAACTTACAACTGCCGAGTATGCGGTATCCGTTATATTGAGGGAGATCGCATCGCACTTCGAGAATCTTAAAGATACTTACATAAGTGAGCGTGCGGCGGATATCTATGATATCGAGAGCCGATTGCTTACGATCCTGCTCGGTGAGGTCAGGCAGGAAGTGGAGGACCTTACCGAAGAAGTGGTTGTCATAGCACACGATCTGACGCCTACGCAGACTGCCGGTTTCAATAAGACCTATGTTAAGGGGTTTGCGACCGAGGCCGGCGGAAGAACAAGTCATACCGCAATAGTTGCAAGGTCGCTTGGAATTCCGGCGGTTGTTGCGCTTGAGGATGTTACTACTAATGTTACTGCTGAGAGTATGGTTATTATTGACGGTAACAGGGGGGTTGTGATAGTTGACCCTGACGAAGAAACACTGGATCAGTATCGCCAGTATGCACTTGATTTTCTTCGTCTCGAACACGAGCTTGATACTCTAAGGGACAAGCCGGCTGTTACGAGAGACGGCGTCCAGATCAATTTGCTTGCTAACATAGAATTCCCGGAAGAGACCGGACAGGCGCTGGAAAAAGGTTCGATGGGAATAGGGCTTTACCGAACGGAATTTTTGTATCTTACCAGTGGAAGCGAACCAACCGAAGAAGATCATTATAAGGCATACTCAGAAACAATAAAAGCTTTCAAGGGCAAGCCGGTTGTGATAAGAACTATGGATCTTGGTGCCGACAAACTGCCTAGCAGAACACGTTATAGTGCTGAGATAAATCCCGTACTTGGGCTGCGTTCGATAAGATATTGCCTGCAGAACCTGACGCTTTTTAAGACACAGCTTAAGGCGATACTGCGGGCGTCCGTCCTCGGAGACATTCGGATAATGCTGCCGCTTATAAATAATCTTCAGGAACTCAGGCAGACAAAAATGATAATCCGTGATGTTATGGAGGACCTTGACGAAGATTCGATACCTTACAATTCGTCAGTACCTATAGGTATTATGATCGAAACCCCGAGTTCTGCTATCACTGCGACGCTGCTCGCAAAAGATTGTGATTTTTTCAGTATTGGGACAAACGATCTTACTCAATACACTCTTGCAGTTGACAGGGCTAACGAGCATGTTGCGACATTGTATTCCTCGGCAGATCCTGCTGTATTGCAGTTGATCAGAGGTGTTATACATGATGCGAATAAGGCGCAGATAGGCCTTAGTGTTTGCGGTGAGGTGGCTTCCGATCCGGAGTTTATAATATTGCTGTTAGGTATGGGAGCACGAACTCTCTCACTGGCTCCTCCTATGATACCGGAGATCAAGCAAATCATCAGGTCAGTAACAGTCGAGCAGTGTAACAAACTTGCCAGAGCTGTAGCCGGTATGGACTCTCAGAGACAGATCAAAAATTATCTCCGTGATGCAGCGATGAAGATTCTTCCGGAAGCATTTTGATACGACCTTGATATTACACAGTCAGGATGCGATCATCCTGCTGATATTTACGAAATAAAGACAAATTTGAAACGATGCTTCAAGCGAAAGAGACTCTATTATTAAACTTTAAGATCACGGGGAACCTGAGATATCTTTCTCACAGGGAAACCATGTCCATGTTCGAGCGTGCAATAGTTCGATCCCAGGTCGATCTTTATTTTACGCAGGGATTTAACCCGCATCCCAAAATATCCTTACCTTTGCCCCGCAGCGTTGGAACGGAATCTGACGACGAGATGCTTTGCGTGGAACTGTCCGGCAGCAGTGAGTCGGCAAGAGTGATAAAACAAAAAATATCAAATCAACTTCCTGAAGGTTGCGAGATTACTGGGTCAGGGGTTGTCAGCGGCAGGGTGTCACCTAAGGCGATTAAAGTTGAATATCTGTTTTTGCTTTCTGATCGAAATAATATGGACGAAAACATAAAAAAAACAAAGATAAAGATCGCGGCTAATGAGCAATTGCTTGTTGATAGAGTTGGTAAAAAAGGGGCCGCAAGAAAAATAGATATCGCACCTTATATCGAATCGGTTGAGTATGACGGGAAAGAGCTTTCGATATGGTGCATTGTTACCGGAGGCGGAACTGTGCGTGTAGAAGAACTTTTTAATGTTTTCCAGATTGACAAGTCCGTTCTTCTGTCACCGGTTAAAAGAAAACAAGTTCTATGGGAAATGAATTAATTTGAAGGGGTAGTAAAAAAATGTCGAGGGAAATGCTGATCAATGTTTCGCAGGGTGAGGAATGCCGAGTGGCGGTAGTGGACGACAAGGTACTTGACGAGCTTTACATAGAAAGGTCAAGCCTGCTGAGCCATGTTGGTAATGTATATAAAGGCAAAGTTGTTAATATTGAACCAGGAATACAGGCGGCCTTTATTGATTTTGGTCTCGGAAAGAATGGTTTTTTGCATATCAGTGATATTCATCCGAGATACTTTGGCGGGAACGATGCGAGCGAAAAGATAGGTAAACGCAAAGCTCTAAGCCAACGTCCTTTAATACAGAGGTGTCTTAAAAAAGGGGATAAGATAGCAGTGCAGGTGACCAAGGAAGGCGTAAGTACCAAGGGGCCGACGCTAAGTACGTACCTTTCTTTACCAGGTAAATATGTGGTTTTGATGCCATGGATGCACAAGACGGGGGTTTCTCAGAAAATCGAAGATGAAGTTGAGCGCAAAAGACTGCGCAAGATCATGGATCAATTGGTTTTGCCCAAGGGTGCCGGTGTAATAATTCGAACTGCCGCTCAAGGCGCGTCCAAAAGAGAACTGCAAAATGACATTGCTTATCTTGGCCGGCTCTGGGGTGCCATTAAGAAAAGAATGGAATCTGAAACAGAATCTTCCGAGATATACCAGGAGTCAGATCTTGTGATAAGGACCGTTCGGGATCTTTTCAGTCCGAAGATGAGAAAAATTATATGCGATAGCGAATCTGTATCCAAAAGGATAAGGGATTTTATCGGGATCGTTCAGCCGCGTCTTAAGAAACGTGTCAGTTATTATGACGGCAAGACGCCTTTGTTCCATAAGTATGGTATTGAAAAAGAGATCAGTAATATTCAATCAAGCAGGGTTGAGCTTAAAAGCGGCGGCTCGCTTGTTATCGAACAAACTGAGGCTCTTGTTTCGATAGATGTTAACAGCGGCAAATACCGAAAGCAGACGAATGCGGAGCAGACGGCTTTTAATATCAATTCCGAAGCTGCAAAGGAAATCGTAAGGCAGCTAAAACTAAGAGATATGGGCGGGCTTATCATTTGCGATTTTATCGATATGCGTGATAACAAGAACCGGAGGAGCGTAGAGAGGATATTCAGGGAGACCATTAAAACAGACAGGGCGAGATCGAGATTGCTAAAGATGAATCCTTTCGGTTTGATCATTTTGACTCGTCAAAGGATGCGCCCCTCGTTCCAGTCAAGTACGTATCTGGAGTGTTCTTATTGCGGCGGGACCGGGGTTATCAAGAGTTATGAATCGCAGTCTATCGAACTTATGAGGCTGCTTAGTCTTGCTGTAGCAAAAAAAGAGATTAAGAAAATAGAGCTTAATGTTTCGCGAGAAGTAGAGTCTTTTCTTCAAAATCAAAAAAGAGAGGCGATAGCAAAGATTGAGGCGGAGTCGGAAAAGCAGGTCATTATTAATGCCGATCCTAAGTGTGAAGGTCAAAATTATGAAGTAGAATGCTATAACAGCAGGGGCAGTAAAGTAAAATTTTAGCGGGTTTGGCAAATGGTGGTTGACTAATCAATCTTTAGCGTTGATAATTCCGGTTTGATCGGCAATTATTTGAATGGAGTTTTTGTGAAGTTTGATCTTGATTATGCTAAAAGTGTTGTTGAGGACGAAGCCAATGCGATAAAATCGATGGTGGATGTGATCGATGATTCGTTTGCCAAAACCGTTGAGTTGATCTACAACACTTCCGGCTCGGTTATTATTACGGGTATTGGCAAGGCCGGTATCATCGGCGAGAAAATAAGCTCTACGCTTGCTTCTACGGGGACACCAAGCCATTTTCTTCATCCAGCCGAAGCGGTGCACGGGGACTTAGGAAGAGTACAGTCTAATGATATCATTATTGCGCTTAG
>JAFGKL010000013.1 GCA_016928585.1 Sedimentisphaerales bacterium | reverse complement strand
CCGGACAGGAAACCCAAACTGCCGTTTGATCGGATATTGGTTTACCGGCAACCGGGTCGATTATATGCGCACCTTTTTTCGTGCCGGAAGCACTTAATGCACAGTTTGCCAGGTCTACACGGGCAATAGTGTTTTGTATGTTCCCCGGCTGACTAAATGTAACCGGCCAGCCTTTTCTTCTTTCCGGGGCATCAAGGGCAAGAACCGAGCTGAATCCCCCATGCAGCAAAGCACGATCAATGTCCCATTCTTTCAAAAGCTTCCCCATCATGTCCAGTGCATACCCTTTGCCGATGCCGCCAAGATCTATCATGACCGGACTTGCAGCAAGCTCAATGGTATGCTCTGATTCATCAAGTTTAAGCAAATGACAGCCGGTATGTTCACTCGCAAAATCAAGCTTGTCTTTGGATGGCGCAAGTAGTTTTTTATCATCATCCAGCCACAAGGTATACAGCGATCCGGTTGTAATATCGAACGCACCGCAAGTCTTTTCAGATATCTCTAACGAAAGTTTTATGCAATCAAACGCGTCAGGCCCCAGAACAAGAGGTTTATTTGTATCGAGATTATTAACCAGGGACACGTCGCTGTTTTCGATAAACCTGCTTAGCTGCTGTTCGATCCTGACAAGTTCATCGAAAGCCGCGAAGGCAGCCTGTCGGGAATATTCCTCGTCTTTATGAAGAATAATGATCTCAAAAACGGTACCCATAGCCTCATAACTGAAACGATGAGCCCTTTTGATAGCATCTGCTGAAATAACATTGATCTGGTTTTCATTTGACGATGTTTTCATCTTTTACAGGTAACTTATCCAGCAAGTCCTTTGTTATAAGTCCACGCAGTTCAACCAAAGGACGTAGTTGAACATGATCATCGAACAACGGCACATATAAGTCTTTTTCTCCGGGTTTGGGCACATTGTACAACTTGGCGACCATATCCGATTCTATGTCCGGCGAGCAAATGATCAATGGAGCTATAGGCATATTAAGATCAACCTTATTTTGCCATGACACTCTTGTAAAATCTCTCAAATACCACGGCAATGGCCAGTAATCATCGCCGCTGCAAACAACCTGAATATACATATCTTTAGCTTGCGGGTTAACATTTGCGACCTCCCTGACTCGGTCTGTTATTTTGAAGATATCTTCTGAAGTATGTGCATATACATAAGGATTGGTTGGGTCTGCCGGTCGAACGGATTTTATAATACTGCATTGACAAACAGGTATTACGATCCCAAAGATCAATACAACTGCACCTAAAACGGCCCTGCTAAATTGACCGCTTAAACTCTCAAAAAGAACATAAACCGCATAAGCGCTCAGTATTGTCAATCCATGAAGAAAACCAAGCAGACACCACGGTGTTTTATAAGGTATCGCTGAATAGATAACCATTATAGTTAGTGTATAAAACGCAAAGAACCTTATTAACTTTTGATCAATAACATCCCGACATTTTCCCCTTAAAGCAAAAAATACCCCTAACAGCCCGAACACAACAACAAAATCTTCGTTCCATTTTGCCTTCTCAACACCCTCGATATAGGTAAGCAGGTCGAGATAATAGTACCATGGGTGAATATGAAAACTGTTTTCCGAAGCCCTGCCAAAATAAGTTGTATAGGTTCTAAAAGAATCGGCAAAGCCGGATGGATTTGCCAGAAATGAAGAATAGAACAGAAATGATATTATTATCGCAGAGAATATCCCCACAAAAAGATGGGGCAATTTAACAGATTTAACAATATATGAAAGAAAGTCTTGCTTTTTTCCCATCAACGAAAGGCAAAATATCGCAAAAGCCATAGAGAAAAAAGCTATAAGGCATGTTTCTTTTGTAGCATGCATAAGACCTGCAAAAATACCGCACAAAACTGCCCAGCAGAGCTTTTGGCTTTTTGTATAACGATATCCGCAAACGATCATCCCGAAAGTGAAACAGACTAAGAGCATTTCCTGGATGTAATACCTGCTGTAAAAGACAAGCCCCGGCGAAATAGCTGCAAAAACAGCCGCATAGATCACAACGGAAAAACTTAATCCATCCACTAAAACAAATATCATCAGTACCAACAAAATGCCAAATACAACCGGAACTATTCGCAGGATAAACTCGTCAACATCCTGTAAAGAACCGGCTGATGCCAGCCACGCAGGGATCAGCGTAAAATAATTTAACGTCGGCCCGTGGTATTCGTTGCTGTCATAGTGATATTCACCCTCTTCGAGCAGTTGACCGAACTTAACTGCATGTACAGCTTCGTCGGTATGCATAGGCCGTTTATCAAGTTTGCCGGTGCGCACAATAACCGCCAAAGCCGTGATCGCCAGGATAAATATAAAAAATCTTCTTGTCATCTCATTTTACAGGCTTGCCGTAGACTTCAACTTCGATATAGTGGTTCAGTTCATTGGCATTGTTGCCGTTACTGCTAAGTCTGACATATCTTGCGATCTGACCTTTTGCATCAACAAGCTTACCCTCTGAAGTTTCAACATAGTGCATATCGCTGCCAACTCCGAAGCCAAGTGAATTGTCTATATCATTGTTAAAAATGGTTTTGACTCCCTCTACGAAATCAGGGTCATCCGATACCTGCACAACAACATCAAAATACACACGAGGCTGCTTATGAAAATGCCAGAACAATACCGCATATATCTCATACCTGTCGCCAAGATCAACGGTAACATTCTGCTCAAAAGGCCCGAGTTCTGTAAAGCTGCCGTCTGATGCTTCCTTGTCGCCATCGGTTATCATGTCGATCTCGCCAATAACAGGTTCTTCGTCGCTGCTTGCTACCGCTTTGCCTGCAGCAACATTTGTAGTCCCTTCCGGAGCATAAAACGGCGGCCGCGGCTTGCCGAGAGGCTTTTCAAGATTAGGTATCTTTAAATTTTGAGGCGTCCCTACAAACATAGGTTTGGGAAGTTCGATAGGAAGTGGAACCATCTTAACGCCGGATTCGGCCTTTTCGACCGTCTTGGCAGTTTCGGTTGTTTTTTCGATTGCAGCTTCTTCGATCTTTTTCGGCAATGCCAATTCAGCAGGTACCGTCTCGACCGGCACTGCGGAAACTTCCTTAACCACCTGCTTGGGTGTCTCAGCCTGGGCTTGGGGCTGTTCGGCAGCAGTTGGTGAAGATTTCTCACAGGCACTAACGGCAAAAGCCAATATTAATAACAGAAACAAAAACATCATGGAAACGGTACTTCTTTTCATAATTCTTTCCTTTACTATATTTTTAATACTAATTATCTAAATCTTATATTTAACCTACTGCCCCCTTAACCTTGCCCATCAGAAGCGCAAGAACGATCAAAATAACACATATAGGTATAAGCAGTTTTATACTTTTTTGGATAGTAGAATCTTTTGCAAAGTTACCGATGGCTTTAGGTACGACAACGGCACCTGCAAGACCTACTGCAAAAATAAACCCAAAGATACTTCCGTGAACTTCGGGGCTGAACTTTGAGAATATAACCCCGAGAGTTGTTGGGAAACAAGGTGCGAATGCAAAACCTGCACAAGCTACTAATGCACTTGTCCAGATAGCACCTGTCTTGGTCATAGCTAATATAACCAGGCAGGCGATCAGGGCTGCCCCTGCTATATACCAACTGCCATGCGTTGTTATTGTTGCCATTTGACTTGCTATAAGCCGGCCTGCCATCATCGCAATAGCAAAGACCGAAAGCATCTGCTGAGAAGAAGCATCTGCAACAGCACCGTCTATTCCTTTAAAATCTTTTGTAATAACTTCTTTTGCATACGAAGGTACCCAGTTGCAAAACGAAGCCTCCAGGCTTATATAACAAAACAGGACAAATGCAGCCAGCAGAACTGCGGGTTCTTTTAGCAGTGCAACCGCACTTGTAATCGAGAACGCAGTCTGACTTTGTGGATAGGTAGCCATTACCGCAAGGATAACGGGCAGCAAAACTATAACTCCAAGAGCTGAGACGGCTTTTTCGTATGTTGTTTTTCTGAAAAGAAAACTTACGATCAATGGCGTAAGGAATAAACCTAAGCCAAAGAAAACGTTGCCGAGGTTGCTCGCTGCTGCAGGATTTTTACCGTTATACAACACTCTCGGGATAAGTGTGTTACCGGCGGTATTTAGAGCCATTGCGCCAAAGCCAAGAAGTACACAGGGCAGGATGGCTGCACCGTACGTTTTTGCATTTGCAAAGACAAAGATGCAAATGGCCGTCGCAACAAAACCGAATATCGCCACCGGTTTATAGCCCACTTTGTCCGTAACCACACCGACAATAAGCGATGCAACAAGACATGCGAACATAAACGCAGAGATCATGGAACCGAATTTACCCTGATCGATCTTCAATCGAGGCATTAGCTTGACACTGATCGACCCGAGCAGTGAAAAACACATACCCAACCCAAATACACTTAGCAGAGCTACTGCTTTTTCCATATCCGTTCTCCTTAACCAAATTCCATTTATAGCTATTTTTTCATTACCCTAAACTCATAACAAAGGGTCTGTGTGTTTAAGTTTCGCCGCTATCAGCAATAACGAATGGATAACAGCGACCACCGTTAATATTATTGCTGACAACAAATGCAGATATATCAGGCAGTGCTGACCCTCGGTACCGAATATGGGAAACATTCCCAATACTATCGAAAGCATAAGAGGGATCGATACGATCAAAATGATCCAGAAGCATATTCTCGGTATTATCGCACAGCCTTTAAAGGGATGAAGATCTGTTCTTGCAAAACGATATCTATGAACCCATAACAAAACTGCCGCCGTAAGCGAACATGCAAACACCGGAGCACAGCTTGCATGAACCATAAGCATATAACCGCTTAAGGATTCGCCAAATACGAATTTCGGCACAAAGCCGGTAATTAACAGCGAGACAAAACAAACAAGCGTCAAAACATAAAAGAAGGCCGAGGCAGCATCTATTATAAATATCCTCTTGGTCGGATCCGGGATATGATCTTTTGCGTCCTCTTCATCTTCAAGATCGTCTTCGAAAATATTTTCTTTCTTCTTTTCATCCTGGGCTCGCTCGCCTTTATCGTTCGCAAATTCCTGGCTAAGGAAGGAAACAACAAAACCTAAAGCTTTCAGTCCGTACAGCAAAAGAACCAGCATCAGCACCAAACTTGAACCGATAACGCTTATCTTAAACATGGGTCTGAAAACAAATGACAACGCAAAAGCTCGTGTGTAAGCCTTATTAAGGCCCGTAAAGTCAAGCATTTTCGCTGTCTTGGTTTTCGATATTACAGGAGAGTCTATACTGACATCTCCGAACAGGAATGGCTTTTTCGCAGAATGGCAATCTCTGCAGCTGTCAGAACCAAGCGACTGCGATGCAGGCCTTACATTATGAGCCACTGGCCACAGGTAAGGTTTGGCAGCTTCATTGTCTGACGTTTTTAGTCCGCCGTCAGCATCAAGCTGGTATAGTGTGCCGCCGGCGATATAGACCAATTCACCTTCACCCGGCAGCCGGCTCGTAAGTTCTTTAAGTATCTCGGCAACCTTTTCTTCGCTAAGTTTAGGGAAATCCCCCTGGCGAATCGACTCATAATCGTCTATGAACCCGCCTATAACAGGCTTAACTTTTTCCGGCAGGATGGGGGTTACAGCATTTGCGATCATACGTCCCCAAAAGCTCGGCCAAATCAATTTAGATGGGGCGATCTTGCCGTCATCCTGACGGGCATAGACAGGATAAACAATATGAGGGGCCGCCCTTTCGGATTTGTTAGATCCGTAAGTTCCGAGTTTATGTGAACATGCATCTTTGGAAAGTATCGTATTTTGTGCGGGTAAAGGCCCGGAATGACAGGCAGTACAGCTTAAGCTTTCAAAATGAATAACGGGAATACCTGCATGTATCGGCTTTGGAGCCCCTAGTCGCCCTGCTGAAAATTCTTCGCCTTCGGTCCCCAGATGACAGCCCCTGCAACTCGAAAGAGCCGCTAAACTGTTATCAGAAACCTCATATTCACCTTCATATCCGCGAGTGATATTATGGTCTACTCCATTGCGATGGCAGTCAACGCAGTTAAGACCGGCTGCAATATGAACATCTTCATCATGGGCCCATTTCTCTTTGCCGTTATCTGATATATCGATCGACGAATGGCAGAAATAGCATCTTTCATTTGAGATATCCGTATTTAGATCAAAGATCAATTTACCCTTGTTGTCGAATCTGTGTTTATCGTAGGATATTTCGGGAGCAATAAGTTTTGGATCATCAAGTTGAGGCGGCATAAGATGATCGTACATTTCAGGCATCGATCTTGCGGAACCCTTGACCTGTGCGAAGGCACTTGTAGCCGCAGCCGCCCAGCGAAAGTTTTCCTGGTCCAACTGAATTGCGTATACCGCCTGGTCGTGAGCAGACTCGGCATCGTGACAGCTTAAACAATTGATCTCAAGCTCGCCGGACTCCATCCATCTTGCATCAAAGTCCGGCTCCTTATCAATATCCTCCAAAATCCCGCCGGGTGTATGACTGCCGAATGCTTTGGCGAACTTCCATCGCGTAAGACCGATCTTGTCTGGATGCTGCAATCCCTGCCATGCCCTGTAGGAAAGCGGCAGCTGCGTCATTGAAGTCGGATCGGTAAGTATCCACGGCTGAGAAACCCTGCCCGGAGCAGAATCCTTGTCCATAGAATTAAAATGCCAGCCCGTAGATATTTTTTCGTAATCATGACAGGCACCGCAGGTTTGCTTTGTCGAGAATGGCAAAACAAGATCGTCATCGGGAAATATTTTATCGCCTTCGGCACTTAAAAGGTTGATCCTGTGGACAATATTTGACCGGCTGCCGTCACTCTCGTCGCCCAAAAAGGAACCCTCTGCAAAAACCGCCACGCAAAAAATAACTGAAAAAAGAAAAAAGATCCGTAAAGCT
>JAFGKL010000138.1 GCA_016928585.1 Sedimentisphaerales bacterium | reverse complement strand
CCATAACTCCTTGCCCTATAAGTGATGGGTACTTCAATAACTTTTAAGTTTTGTTTAATAGCTCCGAAAATAAGGTCAAAATCGCCAAACGGATCAAAGTCCCCAAAGTAGGCCCGGTTCGCTGCAATAATTTCATAGTCTTTTTTGTAAATCATTTTTGTTCCGCATAGTGTATCCCTGAACCTTTGCCCAAGGAGCCAGGTAAACAACGTTCCAAAAAATTTGTTTCCCATCAAGTTCAGCATCCTCATAGCCTGTTTTTCCATAGGATAAACAAGCCGCGAGCCATTTATAAACTCTCCCTTTCCATCGCGTAAGGCATTATAGAACTTTGTTAAATCTTCCGGCGGCGCGGTAAGATCCGCATCCTGTATCACTAAGATATCGCCCTGAGCCTGCGCAAAGCCTTTTCTTACGGCATCGCCCTTACCAGTGCCCTGCCCCTGGCGAACCAATCGTATGTTTTTTTCCGGGTGTTCAGCGATCTGACGTTCTATCAGATCAACCGTTCCATCGGTACTGTTTCCATCGACAAAAATTATTTCCGTTTTATTCCCCATATCAGGAATACGTCGAATGGCACCTTCAATATTGCCTCTTTCGTTCCTGCACGGAACAACCACTGAAACAGATAATTCTTGATCTTTACGCGATGTCGGCACAGGTCTTGCGATAACAAGATTAATTAAGTTCAACAGACGAAACCCGGGTAATATCGAAAGAAAATAATTACAAAAAGCAGACAAGACGAATATTTTCTTAGGGAACATAAGATAATCAGCGGAACGAACCACATCAAAACCACCCAGGTCCAGGAGGTTTTCAATATCTTTGGGTGGCAGCCAGTTCTGAACGGCCTGCGGTCTGCACATTCCAATGCACGCACCGAGTCGCAGGATCGCCTCCCACAAGTAATTGTAATAGGTTATAATTATTCTTGTTCTGTCATCTGTCAACGGGCGAATATTCTCAAAGACCTTTTGTATATCTTTCCATTTTCCCAAAGAATTAGAAATTATTATATATTCGAACTTTTCGTTTAAATCGAGTTCATGCGGATCCTGAATATGAAAGTTGAGATGGGGGAATCTTTTTTCTGCAAGTTGAATACATTGTGCATCCGGGTCAACCCCTACTCCATAGGACGGCTTCACGGCATTTAACAGGTCACCACAATCACATCCAATATGCAGAACTTTGCTTTTTTCAGGTATGGAGTATTTATAAATTTTTTCCAGCCATTGGTAATAATACGAATTACGTCTTCTCCATTTAAGCAGGTTTTTATCATCCCTTTGTTCATTCATATAGGTTAACCAATTAAGCTCGATAGAGTGACGGACTTTTGAATAATTTATTCGGCCTCTTAAATGTCACCAGAGTACATCAGGATAGCCAAAAACATTCTGTAAGTCAACGGATTAGCATAAGTGAACCTGTAGCAAAAAAAAGAGGCGTCGGATAATCCGGACGCCTCCTGTAACTACAATGAATTAAAACAGACGATCAGATGAGCTGATCGAATTCTGCCGCAATGTCCTTTTTAGTTGTCAAACCAACCCATTTTTTTGCGATCTGCCCCTTATTGAAGAGTATAATCGTCGGAATTGCATTTATAGCATATTCAACGGCCGCTTCCCTGTGGTCGTCCGTGTTTACCTTACAAACTTTTACTTTACCGCTATATTCGTCAGCAAGCTCGGCGATGACTGGTGTTATCATCTTGCACGGGCCGCACCATGGTGCCCAAAAATCCACTAAAACGGGTATATCCGAAGAATTGATCATCTCATCGAAATTCGCATCGGTAAGTTCTACTAAGTTTTCTGCCATTTTTAAATCCTTTCATATAGGCGCATCAGGACACGCCCTATCCATCAGTCAAACCGTGGGAAATTCTAATTAGATACGGTTATTATGTCAAATATAAAATAAAAAAAGGTCCATGCCCCAAGATATGGAACGGTTAAGTTCTAATCGGCAATGTTCAGGCTGTTGTCATCATCGCCGGAGCGGGAATTATGCAGCTTGTCGTAATTTCGGTCCGGTTTGGCGATGGGGGGTAATTCCTGTATCGGGATAGGGGCAGGTTTTGGTTTGTCTATCCGAGGTTCATCGGCAACAGGGATGCTTTCTTCGGTAATAATTTCCTGCTGCGGTTCTTCTATCTCGAATTCCTGTTGTTCTAAATCCGTCCGGCTTTCTTCGGAAAGATTTGCAGCAATCGTATTCATAACGGCCTGTTCGGCCGGTTCGTCAGTCAATGCCCTTACCATTATGGGGGCGGACTGGTTTGCCTGCTCGACAAAGATGAGCTGATCACGTATTAACTCAAGCATTGCCAGGAAGAGCCCGACCATAACAAGACGATTTTCTTTTCCTTTAAAGATATCCTGAAAAGTCATTGGGCCTTCTGTCTGAAGCCGGTGAAGCATCTCTATCTGATACAGATCTATCGGGGTGTCGTCCTTGATATTGTCATAGCTTGCGAGCCTGCCAGTTGCCTGCATTATCGAATCGAATGCCTCAAGCAAAGTCCAGACGCTTACCTGATCGAGATCAAGCTCAGGTTCATCTGACTTCTTTAGACCTGCAATGATGGAATCCGGTCTTGTGAACCTGTCTTTACGTATTTCAGCGGAATCCTGCAGAAGGTTCGCGGCATCTTTGAATTTTTTGTACTCAAGGAGCTGTCGCACAAGCTCGGAACGCGGATCAATCACCTCTCCCTGCTCGTCGCTTTCCGGATCGGCAACAGGCAGAAGCATTGCAGACTTGATCTCCATAAGCGTAGCGGCCATTACGAGGAAATCTCCGGCCAAGTCGATATCGAACATTTTGAGCATTTCGATATATTTTACATACTGCTCTGTTATGTGCGCGATGGGGATATCGTATATTTCGACCTCATCCTTGCGGACGAGATAAAGAAGCAGGTCGAGAGGGCCCGCGAAAACTTCAAGATCTACCCTGTAATCAGACATTATTGATCGCCCTCTTGCTGCCTGGAAGTAAACTCTGCTGCATCCAATATCTGTTTTGCCTTCGGGAAGTCCTTTTCGAATATCTCTACCCGAACATTTATCATTCCATCAGCACATATGAGCCCGTGGATGTTTTGCCCGGTGACGACTGCTTTTATGCCCTCTTCTTCAAGGCTAAGCTTTAGCGTTTCAGCATCGAAATCATTTTCAAATTCTGCAAGTTTTATCAATCTATCAGCCATGTTACGCTCCAAGACCCGTGACTTTGCGAACTTTATCCAAGGTTTCCCTGGCAACGGCCCCGGCTTTTCGGGCACCATCGGCAAGAACCTTTTTTACAAAATCCTGATCGTCTTCAAGTTCTTTTCTTTTTTGCCTGTACGGTCTGAAATAATCAAGCATCAGCTCCACTAGACGTTTTTTAACGGTTCCGTAACCTGTGCCGCCACTGCGGTACTTGTTTTCCCAGTCTGAAAGTTCTTCGGGAGACGCAACAAGTTTAAGCAATGCGAAAATATTACACTTGTCCGGGTCCTTGGGATCTTCTACAGGAGTCGAATCGGTGACGATCCTCATAATTTTTTTCTTAACCTGATTTTCCGGTTCGAATATTTCTATAGTGTTGTCGTAGCTTTTTGACATTTTTCTGCCGTCAACGCCGGGGACAACCGCGACCGATTTTAAGATGCTCTCTTCCGGAACAGTTAAAATATCGCCGTACGTATTGTTAAACTTTACAGCGATATCGCGTGTAACCTCGATATGCTGTTTTTGGTCGGCACCGACGGGGACGAGGTCGCTGTTGAAAATGAGGATGTCAGCGGCCTGCAAAACAGGATATGCAAACAGGCCGTGCGTAGGGCTAAGGCCCTGAGCAACCTTGTCCTTGTAAGAAGTGCATCTTTGCAAAAGGCCCATAGGCGTCAAGCATGAAAGTATCCATGCAAATTCCACTACTTCGGGAACATCTGACTGTCGCCAGAAGACGGTTTTTTCGGTGTCCAGCCCCAAAGCGATATAATCCATTGCAACATCAAGGGAGTTTTTTCTGAGCTGTTCGGGGTCGGGTCCGGAAGTTAAGGCGTGGTAGTCGGCTATGAAGTAGAAACCTTCATTCTGAGCCTGCAATGACAAATGCTGGCACATAGCGCCGAAGTAGTTGCCTATGTGCAGCTTGCCTGACGGCTGAATTCCAGAAAGAATCCTCAAATGCGGTCCCTTAAAAAAGTTCTTTAAAAACGGGATAATAATGGTTCTTTGGCAAAAAGTCAAGAAAATGCGGTATTCTAAATCAGATTTTAGCCAGATGGGTGATGAGTTGTTCTGTTTCTTCCCATCCGATACAGCTATCCGTCAGGGAGACGCCGTATTCGAGGTTCTGTGGCCTGTCGAAAGGCTGGCTGCCTTCTTTTAGAAAACTTTCGAGCATTAGACCAACGATCCGTGAGTTGCCCTTATGTATCTGGTCGGCGACGTCCATAAAAGCTAAACCCTGCTTTTTGTAGTCCTTGTATGAATTGGCATGACTGCAATCGATCACTATGCCGGTAGGAATATTTGCCTTACTCAGGAGAATCTCGGCAAATGCCACATACTCGGAACCAAAGTTGGGAGTATCTGCCCCTCCGCGCATTACGATGTGTCCGTATTTATTTCCGCCGGTCTCTGCGATAACGACCTGGCCGTTCCTGTCTATGCCCATGAACGAATGGGGGCTCGACGCAGCTTTTACTGCGTCTATTGCCGTTGTCAGGTTGCCATCGGTTGCATTTTTAAATCCTGTCGGCATTGACAAGCCGCTTGCCATTTGACGGTGTATCTGCGATTCTGTGGTTCTTGCGCCGATGGCCGCCCACGAAACCAAGTCGGCGAGATACTGAGGGACGATGGGGTCGAGAAACTCGACGGCAATCGGTAAACCGATGTTGGCTATCGAAAGCGACAGTTCCCTTGCCTGTCGCAGCCCCCCTTCTATATCGTAAGAATTATCCAGATGCGGATCGTAGATCATGCCTTTCCAGCCGAGGGTCGTTCTGGGTTTTTCAAAATATGCCCGCATGATTATCAATATTTTATCGGCAACCTGCTGCTGGAGCTGTTTCAGCTTTTGGGCGTATTCGAGAGTCGCTTTGCAATCATGAAGCGAACACGGACCGACAATTATCATCGTGCGGCTGTCTTTGTTCAGCAGTATGTTCTGTATCGCCTTGCGCGAGATCGTGACAAGCTCGGAGACCTGATCGGATATCGGTAACTGTTCCTTGAGCTGCCAAGGCGTAATCAACGGCTTAAATTGTTTTATATTAAGATTATCTGTCAGTTCCACTGTTCGATATTTCCTTATTAAAAGCTGCTTAACCGGTTATATCTCATTATATCGCGTATAATGGGCCGGGGCAATCTTTGTATGTTAATTTTCCACGAGCCTTAACTACAATCGCTTCACTTTGGTCAATGGTCACAGATGTTGTCGCCGGTTTTCAGTGTTTTGCCGAGATATGCCGAGACCAGATTTTCGGGGCTGTCGGCGGAAGCACCAATCACCACCTCAATTCCGTTCTGGCTAAACAACTGCTGGGCCCGCTGACCCATACCGCCGGCGATAATAACATTAACAGCCATTCCGGCAAGCCATTTCGGCAATACGCCCGGTTCATGCTGCGGCGGAGTAAAATCCTCACGGTTGGTAATAGTGTCCAACTGAGGATCAACATCTATAACTGCGAATTTTTCACAATGGCCAAAATGCATGCAAAGTTTATCCTGTGCGACTGGTATTGCAATTCTCATAAGCTATGTCCCTTTCATTAATGTTTTCAATTATGGTTTTCCATATAGTACGAATTTGTTCTGCAATATGTGTATCTCCGGCATACTCGAGCAGCGTTTGCGCTTGCTGTTGTGCATCGGTAAAAAGCGAAGTATACGGTAATTTACCCAATACTGGGACATTGGTTTCTTTTGCAAATTCTTCAATGCTCTGTGAAACTTTCAGATTGATATCTGTCTTGTTAATAACGATACCTGTCGGGATGCCGAAGTGTTTTGTTAATTCATATATCCGCTGCAAGTCGTGCATTCCCGAAACAGTCGGTTCGGTAACAAGGACGGCAAATTTTGTACCGCCGATGGAAGCAATGACGGGACATCCTGTCCCCGGTGCACCGTCCAAGACAACGGGAGTTCGGCTATTGCAAGAGGACGATCCGGCCGCAGCATTTTTACGAATGAGTGTTACCAGTTTGCCGGAATTTTCACGGCCCGGTGAAAGTGTTGCATGACTCATTTTTCCGGTACGAATCATAGAGAAGTACCATCGGCCATCGGTAGAAGGTTCCGTTATTACAGCATCAGCCGGGCATGCCTGCATACATGCTCCGCAACCCTCGCAGTTGTCCTCGATCACTACGTATGAACCGTTATCCATTTTCCGTACAGCGTTAAACCTACAGACATTAAAACACAGGCCGCAAGAAACACAGGCCTGAGGATCGATCCTCATTTTTCTGCCGCCGACAAAATCCTGACATTCCAGAACCTTAGGCTCAAACAGCAAATGCAGATCGGCAGCATCAACGTCACAATCAACAACGGTTGTTTTTGCAAGTTGAGCAAAGCAGGCAGAAAGCGACGTCTTGCCCGAACCGCCCTTTCCACTAACAACGGCAATCTCAACAGGGTTTTGGGCCGGGGCCGTCTGCTCTGTTACGGAAGGATCTATAGGTTCGGAGAGAAACACGGACGCTTCAGTTTTATCAACATTTGTTTTGCTGACATCTCCCGGCAACGAAAAAAGACGGTCTGCAATGCTGCTGAATATTTTGCGGATATCCGGCATTTGACGCGTGGCCAGTTTACCAGAGGAATAGCATTCGGCAATATCTCTGCTGTCCGGTAATGAACCGATGATGTTAAGACCCTGACGGCTGCACCAATTTCTAAGTTCTGCAATATTTCCTATCTCGGTACGATTTATAATGACGACCGGCTGAATATCCATCGAACGACACATTCTTACAGATAATTTTAAATCATGCAGACCGAATCTAGTCGGATCAGTAACCAGCACGACATAGTCAGCGTCTCTTACAGTATGCACAACGGGACAACTTGTTCCGGGAGGCGAATCATAGACAGTCAGTTGGTTAGTTTCGCTTTTTTTAAGTTTTTCAATAAGTGTAACGGTCATACCGCCGGCGCCTGTCTGCAACTCAGCCCAGCTTAAATCGATCCGTCCGACCCTGCCGCTGTATAAGTCACCGATCTTACGCTGACCAATACGGATCGCATCGTTCGGGCATACAATTTGACAGGAGCCACACCATCGACAAAGTTCCGGAAACGTCATCGCGGTTTTTTTACCGACCACGATGGCGTTAAAGTAACACGCTTTGGCACATTTTCCGCAAAGGTCACACTTTTGCGGATCCATCGATTCTACGCACGACTGGTATTGCGGCTGACATTCGATGCGGTCCGGTTTTAGAAACAGGTGCGCATTTGGCGCTTCAACGTCACAGTCGATGAAAGATATCTGCTGCTTTTCCGTAAGCACATCTGCCAGACATGTTGCTATAAAGGTTTTGCCAACACCGCCTTTACCGCTTGTTATCGCTATTTTCATATATTTCCTTTAGAGTTTGCAGTTCGGCTTCTAAAGCTTCGATCCTTTGAGCCGCATCTTCGTGCGACATTTCAGGCGTATAAGGCACATATGGCACACCAAACCAACCGGCCTGTTGTCCGGCCCTGAATCCTCTGCCTAAGCCGCGACCTAAGCCACGACCAAAACCGCGACCAAAAGACCCGCCCCTGTTAACAAAGTTACCAACGCAACGTCCCATAGCACGTCCTGTCATTGGCCCCTGCCCTAAAGGCCCTGTACCATCAAATCCAGGCATGATAATCTCCTTTACATAAAGTTAATATTAACAATAACTTTTACACGCTTTACTTTTGATTAAAATAATATCGCCAACCTTACAATTAAGATCAGCGGCGACTATTTGACACTTGACCTTAACCAAGAAGAAAATATTTTTGTTCTCATCGCTTAAGGTTTCATAATTTCCCTGTCCCTTCGATATGACCAGGTCGGCCCGGGCAAAACAGTCACGAAACAGTTCTGAACATGTTTGGAGTATTGTCCCTGGGCAATCGGAGCCGTTGTCAATGACGTTAACAAATCCGGTCAACCCGGCAAAATCGGCATCTTCAATAGTGGCATCGTTGATGACGGGTGCCCCCCTTACAGCTACCGTTACTTTTTCAGCCGGTAATTGCTCTATCAAGAGTCGGTCAAATACGATCTCACCGGCATTATCCGCAAGGTAAAGAATTTTTTTTGCCTTGCTTACCTCGGCTTTCATTTGCTCTATTGCACTGCTGTCAATTTTTGCATTTAACGAATCACTTATCGCTGTTTTAACGTCATCACCAGTAACACCGCTTTTTGCTCCCAGATCGATGATATTTCCCGCAATCGCCAATCTTACGGCCATTTCAAAAGGGTCAACGGCTGATCGTATCTGCGGGGTCAACTCTGCACATAATTTGACTGCCATTCGATTGGATCTCTGCTTTAGGTCGTGATAGGGATCGGGATTGTCGATCCGTTCTCTAATAAGCCGATGTACCTGCTGGGCTATTGCAGGCGGACTGTGATCGGTACGGATATCGGCGGTCAATTTCATGACCTCTTTCATTATTTCCTCATGCATCTGCTTATCGGCGGTTGTCTGTCTTACCGAATCGAGCGACTGTCGAATGATACAGGGGATACAATCCAAAAAAGTTTTCATAAGCTACTAACTCCTATAGGTTCGGTCTTAGACCCAATGCCCTGATACATTTGCCTGGTCCAATTTCTGAAGTTTTTGATCTTTGTACTGCTGGACCGCCTGCAGAGCCGTGACATTTTCGGCAACTTTATAAACTGCAACGTTCTGTGCCAGCATAGCGGCTATGGCCTTGGGGCCGACATTAACCGCTATAAGGACCTCAACTCCTGCATCTAAAACAGACTGTGCTGCCTGAAGGCCTGCACCCTGAGCAGCCTGCAGGTTCTGATCATTGGCAATAAAGCTCCAACTATCAGATACATCGTCATATACCGCAAAATACGCACTTCTCCCAAAACGCACATCCACCTGTGACTGGCGATCAAAACCTTGTGTACAAACAGCTATCTTCATTCTGATTTCTCCTACTATTTATATTATCTTGCTATGTTATTTCTTCCTCTGCCAAAGCCGTGCCTGCCTCTGCCCCCTGGCATATTTCCGGGGCCGAGTCCCCGCCTGTAAGCATTGTTCATAACCGGGCCACCCTCTATACATATTGCCTTGCCTTCGGTCAGGGCCTCAGCAATTTTTTTGCGTGCACTTGCATAGATGCGGGTTACGGTGGGACGCGATATACCCATTAATTCGGCGGCTTTGACTTGATCAAGGCCATCATGGTCGAGCAGGCGTATGGCCTCAAACTCATCCAAACCAAGATATACCCACTCTAACGTCCGTGCAGGCATGCCTGCGGGCTTATAGACGACCGATCCCGGCCTTCCAGCAACAAATCTATTTTTACATGGTCTTGGCATATTATCCTATACCCCTGTTATGAACATATGTTCATAATAATTTTCGTCAATTTGCCGTTTTTAGTCAAGGAAAAAAGAGAGAAAATCATTATTTTTTAAAAAAAGTTCCCAAAATCTGTCGGAACGGAAGCTTTGTTTTGAGAAGATCCGTGTTATTTGCTAAATATCAAAAAAACGATTTTTTTGTTGATATTCGGGCGTATCTTGATATTTTATGGCTGTGTTTACCCTATCTGCGTTTTTATGGGGATTTAGGCTTTAATAACCACTATTTTCGAAAGGTTACGGTGTATTACAATGGCAGATGATAATAAAGGCATGGCATCATTAATGTCGGAAGGACGGACATTTCCTCCGCCGGCAAACATTCAATCCAACGCTTATATCACCAGCGACGATCAGTACAAGGAAATGTGGGATAAATCGATCAACGATCCCGACGGTTTCTGGCTGGAACAGGCAAAGACCCTTACATGGTTCAAAGAGCCAACTAAGAGTCTGGAATACACATGGGACACAAAAGCACGCAAGATCGAACATACATGGTTTGCGGACGGCGAACTGAACGTGTCTTACAACTGCCTTGACAGACATCTTGGTACACCGATCGCCAAAAAGACCGCGATCCTCTGGCAGGGAGAATCAGATAACGCGGTAAAGAAGTACACATATGAAGAGCTCTATAAGGAAGTTTGCAAGTATGCAAACGTTATGAAGTCAAAAGGCATTAAGAAAGGCGACCGCGTAGCAATTTATATGCCAATGGTTCCGGAGCTTGCGATCGTTATGTTGTCGTGCACACGTATTGGTGCGATCCACTCGATCATTTTTGGCGGATTCAGTGCCGACGCGATCAAGGGCAGAGTAAATGATTCCGACTGTAAGATGCTTATCACTTCAAACGTTTCTCTCCGTGCAGGAAAACACATCCATCTTAAGAACATCGCAGACGAAGCACTTGAAGAGTGCCCCACTATCGAGAGCGTTACGGTTGTAAAGGTAAACGACGAGCCCTGCGATATGAAAGACGGGCGGGATTTTTGGTATCACGAACAAATGGCAAATGCCAGCGAAGAGTGCGAAGCCGAACATATGAACGCAGAAGACCCGCTTTTCATTCTTTATACATCCGGCTCAACAGGCAAGCCGAAGGGCGTGGTTCATACGACCGGTGGATACCTGCTTCACACAGCATTCACACACAAAACAGTCTTTAACATTCACGATGACGATATTTACTGGTGCACAGCCGACATCGGCTGGGTAACCGGTCACAGTTATATTGTTTACGGTCCTCTGGCCAACGGAGCAACCTCACTAATGTTCGAGGGAGTTCCGACATATCCCGATGCCGGAAGGTTCTGGCAGATATGCGATAAGTTCGGCGTGACGGTATTCTACACAGCTCCTACAGCGATCCGTGCATTGATGCGTCTTGGTGAAGAGTGGCCCGCAAAGTACAAACTTGATTCACTTAGAATCCTTGGCAGCGTCGGCGAGCCTATCAACCCGGAAGCATGGATGTGGTACTATGAGAAGATCGGCAGGAACAAGTGCCCAATCGTTGATACCTGGTGGCAGACCGAAACGGGCGGATTTATGATCACCCCGCTGCCCGGCGCCCATACATTAAAGCCTGGAAGCGCTTCACGGCCCTTCTTCGGCGTGGATCCGGTGGTTCTTCGCGACGACAGGTCAGAATGCGACACCAACGAAGGCGGCAAGCTTTGCATTCGCAAGCCCTGGCCGGGCATGATGAGAACGATGTGGGGCGATCACGATCGCTTTATCGATACATACTTTACGATGTATGATGATATTTATTTTGCCGGTGACGGGTGTCGTATCGACGAAGACGGCGATTACTGGCTGATGGGACGTATTGACGATGTCGTGAACGTATCGGGTCACCGTATTGGAACGGCAGAAGTCGAAAGTGCCCTGGTAAGCCACGACAGCGTTGCGGAAGCTGCTGTTACACCCATCCCGCACGAGATCAAGGGGCAGGGACTTTATGCTTATGTAACACTGGTTGACGGAGTCGAAGAGAGCGATGAGCTTAAGAAGGAACTGATCAAGCACGTTCGCTCGGAGATAGGCCCGATCGCAACACCTGAAGCCATCCAGTTCGCACGAGCATTGCCAAAGACCCGTTCGGGCAAGATCATGCGTCGAATTTTGCGTAAGATCGCAGAGAAGGCAACCGATAATCTTGGCGACATAACAACTCTTGCAGATCCGAGCGTAGTAGAAGATCTGGTTAAAGGCCGAGGTCAATAGAATAATAAACCTGGCTTAAACGATAATCGGCCGGGCGTGTGGATCCATGCGTCCGGCCATTTAAAATGGAAGGATTATAATGAGCGAAGAAATTACTTCAATACAGGCGGATGAAGTAAATCACGGATGGCGTGTAACGTTCGCCGGCATGGGTATTAACCTTGCACTTGGTATTCTTTACACCTGGAGCGTTATCAGCAAAGGGATACCGGAAGAATGGGGCTGGAACGAATCGGATAAATCCTGGCCGTATTCGGTAGCATGCCTGGTGTTTTGCCTGATCATGGTGCCTGCAGGCAGGATGCAGGATAAAATGGGACCTCGTATTGTTGCCAGCATTGGCGGTATACTTGTAGGCATCGGCTTTATTGTCGCAAGCATTACGACCTCTCTTGCCGGCTTTATCCTTGCATTTGGTGTTCTTGCAGGTGCGGGCATCGGCTTTGGATATGCCTCTGCAACGCCGCCTGCGGTTAAATGGTTTGACAAAGCCAAAACAGGTCTTATTGCCGGCATTGTGGTTTCCGGATTCGGGCTTGCAAGCGTATATGCAGCACCATTGGCAAAGTGGCTCATGGTTGCTTACTCATTCAAGACGATGCTGCTTGTTTTGGGTATCGCATTCCTTGTCGTAGTTGTAGGACTTGCCCAACTGCTTCGTCCGCCAGCTGCAGGTTATCTGCCAGCCGGCCAGGCAGCAGCCGTGACCCTTGTTGCCGGAGATAAAAAAGAAGACTTCTTGCCTGCAGAGATGCTTAAGACCGTTCAGTTCTATATGCTTTGGTTTATGTATGCATGCGGAGCAGGAGCAGGGCTTATGATCATATCCAAGCTTGCCGCTATTGCGGATAAGCAGGTGGGCATCAGTCTTGGTTTTGTGCTGGTTGCATTTCTTGCCATCGGTAACGGCGGCGGAAGAATTGTCGCGGGGCTTTTAAGCGACAAGATCGGTCGAAAAGCAACGATGTTCATATGTTTTGTATCTCAGGCTATCTTTATCCTCACAATCTCCAAAGCAACCGCTGATAACGTTCTCGGTTCAGTTCCTGCGATGGTTATTATATCGGCCCTTATCGGTGCAAATTACGGAGCCAATCTTTCATTGTTCCCGTCTATCACGAAAGACTATTTCGGTCCGGCTAATTTCGGAATGAACTACGGGTTGGTTTTCACGGCATGGGGCGTCGGCGGATTTATGCTGGCAAAGCTTGCAGGTGCAATGTACGTACAACATCAATCATTCAACATCGCTTATTTTGGTGCGTCGGGTCTTTTGGTCCTGGCAGCTGTAATGGTGTTCTTTGTAAAGCCGCCGCGTCATACCATAGAATAGGTTGAAGCGGCTTAGTTTTTATTTTTAAGCTTGATAAATAGAAAAGCCCGGCAAATTAATTTGTCGGGCTTTTTTTTATTTGGTCGTTTGATATTATTTATAGACCATGCAACTTAAAAACATTCTTTTTGACCTGCTTTATCACTTCGTCTACCAGTGGGGCGATCTTCTCTATGGTATCGGGATCGACCTGCCTTGGTGCGTCTCTTAAGCCGCCCTGCCACTCAGTGCTTTCAAGCATGACTCCGCCTAAACCTAAAGTTTCGTGTCCTGCAGTATCATCACCACACAGGGACGCCCATGCAAGACACCATGCTCTTACGGTATTTTTGATGTTATATCCTCCGCCTCCTACCGCAAGTATGGGGATGTCAAATTTAAGCAGCATCTCTATAACATCGGCATAAACATTATTTGTCAGGCTTAAGTTAGCGAGCGGATCGCCGGCAAGAGCGTCTGTTCCTATTTCGACAACAAAATAATCAGGGTCGTATGCCTTTGCAAGCGGAAGAACTATTTGTCTTATTGCTTTTAGATAGACCTGGTCGTAAGTACCCGGCGGAAGCGGAACGTTTACGCTGTAACCTTTGCCATCATCTGCCCCGATATCTTCAGGGAAACCGGTGCCTGGGAAAAGCGTACGGCCCGACTGATGGAACGAGATCGTCAGCACATCACTGCTTGTGCAAAAGGCGTTCTGCACACCGTCGCCATGATGAACATCAACGTCGAGATATAAAACTTTTTTACCGGCTTTAATCAATTCCATACAGCCCAGAACTACATCATTAACATAACAAAAGCCCGATGCGTAGTCGGCACCTGCGTGATGAAGTCCGCCGGACGGATTGAAGGCTATTTTTGCTTTGCCATTTATTATCAGCTTAGCGGCTGTTATAGTAGCACCCGCAGCCCAAAGGCTAAAATCGTAAACTCCCCTAAAGGCGGGACAATCACCGGTGCCAAGGCCGAAGTGCAGGAAATGTTCCTCATAGGTTCCAAGGCCGACTTTTTCAAGATTGTCGAGATATTCTTTGCCATGGAATTTTTCAAGGTCCTCTCTGGCGGCAGGAACGGGAGCCACAACTTCACGATCCGGGCCGGTCAAAAGGCCCATGGAGTCGAGTATTTTTTTTGCCTGTCCTGCACGTGAGGTGTTAAAGGGGCATGTCGGCGGATACGGGAATTGATCCAGGTCCTGCGAATAAATAAATTTTTTCTCTCTATCACTCAAAGTAGATTCTTTATTGATTCTTATCTAAATCATAGCTGATCGAGTACGCATCACCATCGAATTCCGTATTGATCTTAAAGCCAGAATTATAAAACATATTAAGCATTGCCTTATTGGTTGGCAGTACGGTGGCACAGAATGTTTTTACCCCCCTTAGCCTTGCTATTTTGGTTATATAATCGAGTAACAGGGTTCCCATGCCCTTGTCCTGCCATTCGTCCTGAACAATAAAGGCAACCTCTGCCATCATAAGCTTGGGATCAAGGAAGTATTGTGCGATTGCTACGACCTGATCTCCGGCCGGTGCTGGGACTACGCCGACAATAGCAAGGTCCTGCTTGTAGTCTATGTTTGTCAGTTTCTGAACGTCTCTATGCGGGAAATTCTTTGTAAAAGTAAAATATCGTTTCTGAACGGACGATCCGCTAAGGGAATAGAGCATTTCCGAGAGAGTAGATTCATCCGTTGGTTTTACCGGGCGGAAGAATATCTCGGTTCCGTCCTTAAGTGTATCTGAATGCTCAAGTTCTTCGGGATAACTGATCTGATCCCACGCAAGCTCGATTTGGTCAGGTTGTATATAATTCTGTGCCTTTGCAGCCTGCAGCAATTCTTTTCTGAATTTCGGGTGAGCGATGTTCACCAGCGAAAGTACCCTTTCTCGGATGCTCTTGCCGTGCAGATATGCAATTCCATATTCAGTAACGACATAATGTACATCGCCTCTTGTAGTAACGACGCCGGCCCCCTCTGTAAGCTTTGCGACGATCCTTGATACGGTGTCATCCTTCGCGGTCGAAGGCATGGCGATAATCGGTTTTCCGCCGCGTGATCGTGCGCAGCCGCGAATGAAATCGACCTGTCCGCCGATGCCGCTGTAAAACCTGTAGCCAAGCGAATCGGCACAGACCTGCCCGGTAAGATCTATTTCAAGACCAACGTTGATACCAACCATCTTGTCGTGCTGAGCGATTATAAACGGGTCGTTGACGTATTCTGTTGGATGAAACTCGAAGAACGGGTTGTTGTCTATATAGTCGTAGAGTTTTCGTGAGCCCATAGCAAAGCTTGCAACAATTTTACCGTTATTGATCGTTTTTTTAGAACAGTTAACAGCTCCGCAATCGATCAGTTCCATTATCCAGTCACCAAACATTTCGGTATGGATGCCAAGGTCTTTTTTGTCATGCAGGAATTCTGCCATAGCCTGAGGGATACGACCTATGCCACATTCAATGGTGCTGCCATTCTCGATAAGACGTGCCAGGTTCTGCCCGATCCTGCGAAGAGTGTCGCCCGGTGTCGATGCTTCTACCGTTATTATACCCTCATCGAAAGGCACGAGCATATCGACAGAGTTGACATGTATAAAGCTGTCACCCAAAGTACGCGGCATGTTCTGGTTTACCTGAGCAATAACATATTTGGCATTAGCGGCGGCTGATTTTACGATATCGACCGAGACACCCAGGCTGCATAACCCGTTTATATCCGGTGGAGTTACCGAGATAAGGGCAACGTCGACCGGTATTCTGCCGGCTTCGAACTCATGAGGTATATCTGACAGAAATATAGGTGTGTAATCCCCGACACCTTTATCGAAAGCTCCTCTTACGTTTTCAGCGATAAAGAAGCTGTTCATTTTAAATTTTTCGCGGAATTTTTCGGAGGCATATGGAGCCGAGCCCATAGTCAAGAGATGAATTATATGGGCATCATAAATATGTTCGGAGTGCTCGACCATGGCATTAACAAGATGCTGCGGCTGGGCACATGCGGTACCAATAAAAATGCTGTCGCCGGGCTTTACCAGCTTCATAGCCTCTACGGCTGTTCCGATCAAATGTGAATATTTCTTTTTCCAGTCAAATTCATTAGCGTTCATTCTGGTTATACCTTTTCAACACTTATTCTTGCATCGACCGCGACGGGTGTTGTTCCCTGAGGTCCGACGACATAGGGGTTAATATCCATTTCCTGTATTTGGGGAAATTCTGTTACAAGCTGGCTGAGTCGCTGTAGGCCTTCGGCGATAGAATCGATATCAACCCCCTTCTCACCGCGAACACCTGTGAGCATTTTGTATGTTCGAGTGCTTACAAGCATTTGTTTTGCCTCGTCCTGCGTTATGGGTGCAAGGTAGAAGGAAACGTCCTTTAAGACCTCCACCATCGTTCCGCCCATGCCGAACATCATAAGCGATCCAAACTGAGGGTCACGGTTCATGCCGAAAATGACCTCCTTGCCAGAGCCGCACATCTCCTGAACAAGAACACCCAGTATTTCAGCATCGGGTTTCTTTTTTGGTATGCGATACATCATCAGATCGAACGCGTCCATGACTTCTTTTGCACTGGTAAGACCTATCTTTACGCCGCCTACATCGGATTTGTGCAGGATGTCCGGCGACCATATTTTTAAGACTACAGGGTAGCCTAGCTGTTTTGCGATGTTCGCAGCCTGCTCAGCTGTAGTTGCGATAGAACCTTTCGGTGTTACGAATCCATAAGCCTCAAGAATTTCCTTTGATTCCATCTCTCCGATCTCACGGTTGGACGCTCTTAAATTACGCTCGATAATATTTTCAACTTTTCGTCTGTTGACGCTGAAAAGTTTTACGACACGTTTCGGTCTTGCTTTCCATCTTACATATTCCGACATTGCTTTTATGGTTGCGACGGCACCCTCGGGAGAATCGTATTGCGGTATTCCCCCCTGCCTTAATATTTTTACGCCGTCACGAATTTTTCCGGCACCCAGAAAGCATGCAAGAATAGGTTTTTCGTGTTTTTGTTTTGAGGTATTTACAATCGCTTCGGCAGTTTCGGTTGCATCTGTCATTGCCTGCGGAGTAAGGAGAACAAGGATGGTATCGACATTTGGATCGGCCATTACGACATCAAGTGCGAACTGATATCTGTCTGCTAATGCATCGCCGAGAACATCCACGGGGTTATGTACATTGGCGGCAGCGGGCAGTTTTTCTGCAAGTTTTTTGATGGTATCTTCAGAGAGCTTTGCAAATGTAAGTCCCTGCTGCTCGATGGCATCTGCGGCCATGATGCCGGGGCCGCCGGCATTGGTTATAACGGCAACAGAAGGTCCCTTAGGAAGCGGTTGACTCGCAAATGCCTGGGCATAATCGAACTGTATCTTAATTGATCCGCAGCGAATAATGCCCGCACGTGTGAAAATACAGCCGTAGGCAGTTTCGCTGCCCGCCATACTTCCGGTATGGCTCGACGCGGCTTTGGCACCTGCACCTGTTGAGCCGGATTTCATGAGAAGTATGGGCTTTTTCTGGGAAATTTGTTCTGCCAGTGTTACGAACGCAGTGCCATCGGTAATACTTTCAAGATAACCGGCGATAACTTTGGTTTTAGGATCCTCGCCAAAAGATCTGATAAGATCGAGCTCATCTACATCGGATTTGTTGCCGATACTGACAAGCCTGCTAAAGCCTATGCCGCGGGAATTGGCCATGTCAAGAATGGCTGCAAGAAGAGCGCCAGACTGTGAAAGGTATCCGATACCCCCCTTAATGGGCAGATCGCCGCCAAAGCAGGCATTTACTTTATTTGTTGTTTCTATAACCCCGAGGCAGTTGGGGCCTATTACCCTGATTCCGGACTGCCTGGCTATGTGGCTGACCTTTTGCTCAAGTGCCAATCCTTCCGGACCGATCTCCTTAAAGCCCGCGGTAATCACAACAACGGCTTTTACGCCTATCTTTGCACAGTCTTCCATTGCCGAAGGGACAAATTTGGCAGGTATGACTATTATAACAAGGTCAGGAGCGGTACCAATAGAATCAAGGTTAGGAAAGCATTTTAGACCCTCAATTGTATCGGCTTTGGGGTTTACCGGGTAGATATCCCCCGGGAACCCTGCGTCAATCATGTTCTTTAAGATTTCGTAACCAACCTTACCCTTTTCGCGTGAAGCACCTACAATGGCGACAGAACGCGGATTGAAAAATAAATCCAAGCTCATCATATCCTCAAAATAATTAAAATGGCCAGAGAAAATCCCCAGTCTGAACGACCCGTTTATATCCAAGAATTACCGATATGTAAAGCATTTTGTTCATAATCACCGTAAAAATGATTTTTCGGGGTCCCCTTTACAAAATGCGATGCAGTGGATATGATATAGGCCTTGCCGATGTGGCTCAACGGTAGAGCACAGCTTTCGTAAAGCTGGGGTTGAGGGTTCGATTCCCTCCATCGGCCTTGTGGGTATAGATGAAAAATACGATCAACTCAAAGAGTCCATTAAATCGCCAGGTAAAGCAGTCATAGCCTACTCCGGCGGGGTTGACAGTACGTTTTTACTTAAAATTGCCGTTGATGTTTTAGGCCCTGAAAATGTACTGGCCTGTTTGGGGGTAAGCCCATCGCTTGGAAAATCCCAAAAACGGACAGCACTGGACACAGCAAAAGAAATCGGGGTTAAAGTCAGGGAAATAACTGTTCGGGAGCTTGAGGACGAAAACTACAGCCGAAACAAGGCCGACCGGTGCTTTCATTGCAAATCACATATTTACGGTCTTCTTTGCCAGATCGCTAAGGAAGAAAATATAGAACATGTTCTTTGCGGGAGTAACTTTGATGATAAGGACGATTTTCGTCCGGGTAACAGAGCGGCCAATGTGTTCGGAGTGCGAGCCCCTCTTATGGAAGCAGGGTTGACAAAAGCGGATATTCGTCATCTTAGTAAACAGCTCGGTTTGTCAACGGCCGAAATGCCCGCATCGCCCTGCCTTGCCTCAAGAATCAGTTATGGGGTTAATATCACTGCGGAAAAATTAGACCAGGTCGATAACGCCGAGGCTTTTATAAAATCGCTTGGTTTTTCGGAACTTAGGGTTCGGCATCACGGCGAGATAGCAAGGATAGAAGTTAAAAAAGATCAAATCGAAAAGATAATAGCTGAACCTGTGCGCACAAAAGTTATCAAAAAACTCAAAGAACTGGGATTTAAATATGTAAGCATCGATATGCAGGGTTTCCGCAGCGGCTCTCTGAATGAATCCCTTACGGAAGAAGAAAAACAGAAATATCTGTGATCGAATTCTGTACTAAAACAAATCCTCGTTTAAAGATCTACAGCTAATGCGGCTGCTCCATAGATGCCGGCATCTTCGCCAAGAGTTGCAAAGCATATTTCAAGGGATTCCTTCTTCATAGTCCAAATATGCTTATTAAACTGCTCAACGATCTTATCGAGTAAGAAGTTGCCCGCTGCGATCATTCCTCCGGCAAATACTATTCGTTGAGGCTGGGTTACATGCAGCATGCTTACACATAACAGTCCCAGTGTTTCTGCGGTGCCATCGACAATTTCCGTTGCCAGTTTATCGCCGTTTTTTGCATGGTCGAATACATCCTTGCATGTTACCGAACCTTTGCCTCTGAAAATATCCTGCAAACTGGATGCCGTACCGTCTTCAAGAGCATCATTTGCCCTTGCTGCGGTTGAATTGGCCGAAGCGTATGCCTCTGCACATCCGTATTGACCGCACCCGCACCTCCTCTCTCCGCCAGGATATACAATAATATGCCCCAACTCCGCCGCTTCATCAGTATAACCGTGGATCATTTTTCCCTCGCAAATGATCCCGCCTCCGATACCTGTTCCTAAGGTGAAAAACACCATATCACTAACATCCTTGGCCGAACCTGCAACAAATTCACCCCAGGCAGCAGCGTTAGCATCGTTCTCGAACAACGAAGGTTTGCCGAATTGATCAATCAACATTTTTCGCAGCGGTACATTTTTAAATGCCAGATTAGGGGCCGAAAGTACAATTCCTTCCTTAAGATTCATTTGGCCGGGACAGCCAACCCCAACAGCACAGACATTTTCAAACGACAGGTCTGTGTCAACAAGCAGTTTTTTTGACGAGGCAACCATAAGTTTTACGACAGTATCGGGGGTAAGATCGTCGCCGCTGGGCACGTTCGCTTTAGCTAACAGATCCATGTCCCTGTTGAAAATACCGATCTTCAGGTTAGTACCGCCAAAGTCAATACCTATGTATAACTGTGCCATTATCTAATCCTTATATCCGTCGGGGTTCTGGTTGTGCCATTTCCATGCACTTTCGATGATTCTTTCAAGTTCGGGGTAATCCGGCTTCCATCCAAGTTCTTTTTCGGCTTTTGCGGCATCGGCAGTTAACACGGGCGGATCGCCCGGTCTTCTTTCGGTTTTGGTAACTTTAAAATCCTTACCGGAAACTTTTTTGACAGTATCTATAACCTGACTAACCGAATAGCCTTTGCCGTTGCCGAGATTATACACAAGCTCTGTTTTATCATTGAGTTTATCAAGAGCCAACAGATGCGCCTTGCAGAGATCCTCTATATGAATGTAATCCCTGATACAAGTTCCGTCGGGTGTCGGATAATCGGTTCCGAATATTTTTATATCTTCCCGTTTGCCCATTGCGGCCTGAATGATAAGCGGAATAAGATGAGACTCAGGCGAATGATCTTCGCCGAGAGTTCCGTTCTGGCCGGCACCACAGGCATTGAAATATCTAAGTGCGGCATAATTTAATTTTCCGGTTTGTGACTGGAAATGGCAAAGATTCTCTACGGCTAATTTGCTTTGGCCATAAGGGTTGATCGGTATTTTGGGGGCATCTTCAGTAATGGGGACCACTTCCGGCATACCGTAAACGGCTGCGGTGCTGCTGAAAACAAATTTATTAACGCCGACCTGCTCCATTGCATTCAACAGGTTGTGCGTATTGCAAAAATTATTTTGATAATATTTAAGGGGAAAATCCATCGACTCGCCGACCTCTATAAAAGCAGCAAAGTGCATCACCGCTTCAATTTTGTATTTCCTAAGGGTTTGTACAATAAGGTCATAATCCGCCAAGTCGCCGCGGACGAACGGCACATCCTTGACAGCCTGCCGGTGTCCCTTGCTGAGATTATCGTACACCACGGGCTCATGTCCACTTTGAGCCAGCATAAACGTCATGTTGGAACCGATATAGCCGGCGCCTCCTGCAATTAAAACAGCCATTTCTTTTTTTTCCTTTGCATCTTAGCAAACTTTCGTTCGATCGTATCAAGTATTTTTGTTTCCAGTACAGGGTCGTCACCAATATCGATCCATGTCATTTGTGATTGTTTTTTTTCGGGCACTCGTAATGACTGTATTGAAGAGCTTTTTTCTGAAAAAGTCTCTTGAACCCGCGACATTACCAGAAATTCCTCCTCAGGAATAGACAACCTTTGAACTTTGACATTGCATTTCATACAGAGTCCCTGCTCGCCTTGATCAACGGTCATCTGCACGATCCTCTGTATGCTGTGAATATTCGACTCAGCGCCCTTTTTAAAACTCGTGTTGTCCTTTCTCCAAAACTCAAAGAACTGGGCTCCCCTTAACGGTTTTGTCTTGATAAATCCGGCATTTACATCATATTTTTCTATTACAAAGTACATGCGTACAAGTGCGTCCTCGGCAATCTCCATGAACTGTTCCCTGTCAATAGGAACCAGGCAAAGCGGTTGGCTTTCCTCGATCTGAACCCGCTTTCCACAGCCGCAAATAACTACCGGGCAAAGCAATAATAACAATATAAACCTGGTCATATCCATAATCGGTCCCTTCACCAAAATTGGTTTTGCCGATTATATACTTGTTGGTCGATAAGCTCAAGGGTCAAATTCGAGGCTTTTGGCGGTTCTTTTTGGACAGTAAGACGAAGCAATAGCAGAACTTAAAGCGATACGGCTGTGCATGCCGATGTAATTGTATGTCCCCAAAACAATTAATGAACTTGTACTCAAAGCTTCCAGCCCAGCCGATAGGTCAGACTATCCGCGGTTTTCTGGATTATCTAACGGTTGAAGCAGGGCTTTCTGAAAACACACTTTTAGGCTATGGGAACGATCTTTTGACCTTTTTGAAATTTTGCAGCCCATCGGTACGGTCGATCGAGCAGATAAAGCCGCAGCATATTTACGATCACATGCGAAACCTGAGCAAGGCCGGAAGGTCCGAGTCCTCTATCAGCAGGTCACTTGTCGCCATAAAAATGATGTTTCGCTTTGCGGTGCTGACGGGGAAGATCACTGACGATTTTTCGAGCACTATCGACGGGCCGAAACTTTGGCAGAAACTTCCGGTCATAGCCAATAAGCAAAAAGTTATCGAACTGATCGAGGCCCCCTGCGAAGACGATCCTTATTATCTAAGAGACAGGGCCATTCTTGAAATGCTTTACGCAACCGGTATGCGTGCAAGCGAGATCGCAGGGCTTAACATCAAGGACATGAATCTTTCAATAGGGTATCTGCGCTGTATCGGCAAGGGAAAAAAAGAACGCATAATACCGCTTAGCAAGACGGCTATTGGTGTGGTTAGCGAATATCTGGAAAAAACCCGTCCGCAGCTTGCCAAGCCCTGCAGTAAAGACAAGGTACTTATATCACGGACGGGCAGACCACTCGACAGGATCGACATCTGGAGGATCGTAAAAAAATATGCAAGGCGGGTCGGGATGCCAAAAGCACTTACAGTGCATACTCTAAGGCACTGCTTTGCAACGCATTTGCTTTCGGGGGGGGCAGATCTTAGAAGCCTTCAGGAAATGTTAGGTCATGCCGATATTGCGACAACGCAGATATATACTCACGTCGATCAGGACCGCCTGAAAAGTATTCATAAACAATTCCATCCGCGAGCATGAGATGACAGTCGGGCTTTTAACCATAATAATACACCTTCACGGCATTGACTCACTAAAGGGCAAGCGAAAGATAATAAAAAGCGCCGTCGAAAGACTCAGGTCCCGATTTAACGCTTCGGTTTCCGAGGTGGACGCCCAGGACAGCAAAGAAGTTGCGGTAATAGGTGCAGCAGTGGTATCCAATGAAGGTGGTTTTGTCGATAAGCAGCTGGATACTATCGTCAACTTCCTCCAGAACGACGGACGGTTCTATGTCGGAAAAATAGAAAGAGAAATCTTCGCCAGCAATCACGATCAAACCTATTTTTAACCAATATCACTCAAACTAAACCCCTTAATTTGATTAATTGCCCCGATTATAGTATACTCTCATTTCTAATTTTGATTTGAAAGAGAGAACGATATGACAGAAAGTGCGAAATGGGGTGTAATATTCGATGTCGACGGCACGATGGTGGATAATGCGCCTTATCATCAACAGGCGTGGATCGAGCTTGGCAAGATGTATGAGCTGCCAATAGACAAAGAATTCTATAACAAGCATATCCATGCACGCAGCAACGTTATGATCGCCAAGATATTGTTCGGTGACGATACTTCTATGGAAAAGATAAAAAAAGTAGGAGCTGAAAAAGAGATCATCTATCGGAAGAACTATCGGCCGATCATAAAGGAGGTGTCCGGTTTAACGGTATTTTTAAAAATGCTTAATGATAATGGCGTCAGCTGCGGTGCGGCGTCTAATTCGCCCAGGGAAAATGTCGATATGGTCCTGGATGAACTGAACATTCGTAAATATTTTAAAGCAGTAATAGATCACGACAAGGTTTCCAGGGGCAAGCCGGACCCGGAGGTGCTTTTGACAACAGCAAAAACCATGGGCGTTGCGGCCGATAAATGCATCGTATTCGAGGATGCACCGTTCGGTTTTCAGGCAGCCGAGAGAGCCAATATGCCCTATGTGGTTATCACAGAAGGTGCCAACGGTGAGGATTTATCCGAGCCATACAACCCTAATGCTGTGCATAAAGACTTTACTACGGTTACACTGGAAGAACTTGAGATGATGATATCATAAGGCCGCATTTACCAAGTACATAGTAACGAATTAATTAAATTCAATGGGATAGAGAAACTTTTATTCCCCTCGAAATTCTCGAATTGCTTTATTCATCGCCATATACCCCTCGAACGGAACATATCCAGGCACAGAATTTCCGGAACCAATAGCAATACCGCCATGTCCTGTCGATTCTTCCAAAATATTAAGTGTGTAAGCCCTGATTTCTTCAGGTAACTTCTGGCAAAGTATATCCATATCAATTCCGCCAAAATTGCCTATTTGGGATCCGTACCTCTGTATCCATGTACTGAAAGGAGCAATAGTATCTTCATTTGAATGTTTTGCGTCAATGCCAGCCTCAATAAGGGCGTCCATTATATCAAATATTTTGCCGCAACTATGAAGCAAAAAAGGCCTGTCGTAGGAATGAACCAAATCTATAATATGCTTGTATTGCGGAATTATCAGATCACAAACGTCTTCAGGACTTAGCAGTGTAGATGACTTATATCCCAAATCATCACCAAATCTGCAAACAGTATACAAGTCAGAAAAATTATCTAAAAATCTTTTCCAAATTTTTAAATTTGTACCGCCGACTTTTTCAAAAAGCTTTTGGTAGAGTTCAGGATCATCGGCTTTAATAAGGCAAAGACTTTGATAGCCAACAACATCCTGGACACATTCAAAAATACCATTTCCCGGGCCGCCAACAGCTTTCATCCCTTCCGGCATTTCTTCCCGCAACAGTTCAAAATAACAAGTAACTTTATCGAAATAAATATCTTCAATCTGATCCCAGGGATAATTTTCAAAGTCAGACATATTTTTAATGACACCAGGTTTGTGTCCGGCAAGTGATCCGCTGCCGGGCATGTAAGGGCCTATGCACATTTCAAAAGATACCGTATCGTAGCCGGAATCTTTGAAAAAACTGCAATAAATTTTGAAGAATTTACGAATATCTTTTACCTCAGAACTATTAAATAACGGATCAAGATCAACGCCAAGAGCATTTACAAGGAATGAATTATTAATACCGTGATCATAAAGCGGTATTCTGTCCGGTTCCATGTTTTTTGCAGCATGGACAAGATTGTTGTAATCTGGAGAAAAACTCATGCTATTTCCTCTCATCCCAGTTCCATATACACTTAAGATTTGGCAAGTGCAATATAGACAATCTCAAATATCTAACAACTTCCTAATTAATCATCGATGCCGATAAGATCAAGTAAAGGCTCGAAAAGATTCGGCCCGGAAGCTATCAGCCCGCTTATAAGCGTTTTTTCCCGATTGAAAACAAGCGGTTGTTTTTCTTTTTCCATCAGTTTGCCGCCTGCTGCATTTACAAGTGCAACCCCCGCGGCGATATCCCATTCGTTCTTAGGTACAAGCGTAAAAGTTATGTCGTCAAGCCCGGCTGAAATCCTCGCCAGCTTATAGGCCACAGAACCCATAGGTATGATCTTTAAATCGGCAGCCATGAACTGTTCCCACTCGCCACGATTAACTTCGCTTCTGCTTGCAAGAACAGTCGCACCGCTTAGGTCGGATCTTTTACTTGTCGTTACCTTTTTGCTGTTTAGGGTAACCCCTGTCTGAACTGAGCCTAAGTAAAGCTCGTCGGCTGCGGGGTTGCATATTCCCCCTGCTATTGCTTTGCCGTCTTCGACAAGACCGATGGAAATACACCATTCGGGAATGCCGGCAACGAACTCTCGCGTACCATCGATAGGGTCAACAATCCACACACGATGTTTGTTCAATCTTTCATTGTTATCAACAGTTTCTTCGGAAAGCCAGCCTTCGCCATCTTCAAGCAATACCTTCCGCAGTACCTTGTCGATCTCGACGTCAGCCTCGGTTACAGGATCGCCACCGTCTTTAAGGGTTGCCTGGATACGGCCGGAGGTGTATTTGCTTACGGTTTCACGGGCAAGCTCAAGGGCATGTTCGATCTTTGCCAGGTCTTTTTCGATAGACATTTAATCACTCCGGTCAGCCAGATATGGGGAGTATCAGGCTACGGTTTAAAGATGATACCTTTTGTTTGCAACATCTTCTTGACAGAATCAACCGTTTCATCAAGCTTCCAATTACCCAGAACAAGCATATCGTAAGATATGTCACTTGGCTTGTCACCAATCCAGACAACATTAACAGAATCTATATCTACGGCAGCCGTAATAAGTTCAAGATCGTCCTGCGTAAGGCCTATGGCAGTAACAACAAGAATGATGCCGGCGTCAAGCATTACGTTGGCAACCTCGGCAAGTCTTCTTAAGTGTTCTTTTTGGATGTCGGCGCTATCGTGAGTCGTTTTTATGTCGGCATCAACACCATAAAGAATGTTGCCGATGCCCAGAAAGTAGATTATCTTGCCTTCCGCAAAAAGCCTTGCCTCAATTGCCCTTGCAAGCGTTTTTTTGCCAACATCTTTTTCGCCGGTGATGAGAATAAGTGTTGGTTTCTGGCTGTATTTTTCCGCCCTGTCGTCTCGCGGTATATCACCGGTTTCCCATTTGTAGTTTCTTGTCATTACATAATCGCGAACCTGCAGCTGGTCGTCTTCAAGCGATTCGCGGATGATGCCTCCGCCGCATATTTCAAAATCGTCAACGATCACAAATCGTCCTGTTACGGCGATATGTTCGGCAAGATCGAAAGCGATAGCCTTTTTTACGTGAAGAACACATTCGCCTACATCATGATGCTCTATACGATCCTTGTTCTGAGACGAGTTAAGTTCGGAAGCGTCTATGACGCGGGTAACTTCCTTCAACCTTACGTGTTCCTTGGCGGTTCCTACTTTTATAAGGTAGTCCTTGTCTTTGATCATCGGGCGTTTGCCCATCCAGAAAAGATTTACCCGCAAAGTATTCGTTACCTTTGGCAGCTCCTGACCGGCTTTTGTCGCAATCTCTCCACGTGAAACGTATATCTGCTGATCGAGAGTAAAAGCGCTTGCCCATCCGGCGGATACCGGGTTTGGTTTGCCGTCGCCGAAAGTTTCGACGGTTTTTATCGTACTTTTTTTACCGGAAGGATAAAAAATAACTTCATCGCCGGCTTCTATACTGCCGGTCTGAACGGTTCCGGCAATGATCCTGCGTTTGTCCTGTCCCTTAGTAAATTTATAAACGTCCTGAACCGGCATCCTGAATGGTTTGTCGACCGGATGTGGTTCTTTTTGAAAGGCATCAAGAACTTCAAGAACGGTTTTACCTTTGTACCACGGCATTTTGTCCGTAAGCTTAGCAACAGTATCACCCTCCATACCGCTTACCGGAACAAAATCCGCAGCAAGATTTATGCCGGCAAGGAATTTTTTGTATTCTTCTACAACGCCTTCAAAAACACCTCGGTCATATTTGACAAGGTCCATTTTGTTGACAAGCACCACGACCTGTTTTATGCCAAGCATCGATAGCATGTAGCCGTGCCTTCGCGAGTTTTCCCGAACACCCTCCTCGGCATCTATAACCAACAGCGCAGCTTCTGCACGTGAGGCACCGGTAACCATGTTCTTTAGGAATTCGATATGGCCGGGCGCATCTATGATAATGTATTCTCGCTTTTTCGTACTGAAAAATACCCTCGCCGAATCGATAGTGATGCCCTGCGACTGCTCATCTTTAAGCGCGTCAAGCAAAAAGGCATATTCGAATGGCTTGGAGTTTCTCCGGCAGTTTTCCTTGACCTGTTCAAGTTTTCCTTCTGGCAGAGAATTCGTGTCGGCAAGCATTCTGCCTATGATCGTACTTTTACCATGATCGACATGGCCGGCGATGACGATGTTCATGACTTCTCTTTTTTGATATGCTGCCATAAAGTTCTGCCCGTTATATTACATGTAGCCGTCTCTTCTTAGTGTTTCAAGCCCGCCGCCGTCTTCCGCATCCTGTGCCCTGCCGGACCGTTCGGCAATGTTGGCGAGCTTTCCGCTTTTCAGCTCTTCTATTATTTCCGGTACGTCCTTTGCAGTTGAGTCTATCGGATTAGTGCAGGGATAACATCCAAGCGAACGATATCTTTTGCCGTCACCCTGATCGTAATAAAGGGAAACCGTGGGAATATTTTCTCTTTCGATATATTCCCATATATTCAGTTCTGTCCAGTCAAGCAGAGGATGAACACGAACGTGCGTTCCAGGAGCGAAATCCGTTTTGTACTGGTTCCAGAGTTCCGGGGGCTGGTCCGCAATATCCCAGTCATTTTCCTTATCACGAGCGCTGAAGTATCTCTCCTTGGACCTGGAGCCTTCTTCGTCAGCCCTTACCCCAACGATAACACCAGTGTACGGCTCGACATTGGGGTCCTGCTCGTATTTGTTTATCGCATGGTTATAACGATATCTCGGCCATCTTCCGCTGAGAGTGTTTTTCAGAGCTTCGGTCTTTAATATTTTGCAGCAGGTTATCCTATCCACCTTGCCATCAGGAAATGTTGTTTTGTTCTCGAGAGCTTCAGTATTAATACCATAAACCATATCCAGGTTCCACTCGGCGGTGAGCCTGTCGCGGTACTCTATCATCTCTGGAATTTTGTAATTAGTATCAATGTGGACAAGCGAAAACGGCACATGTCCTAAAAAAGCCTTACGGGCAAGCCACAGCAAAACCGTACTGTCCTTGCCGATCGACCAAAGCATACACATATTTTTGAAATTTGCATACGCCTCCCGCAAAATATTAATACTTATATTTTCTATTTGATCTATATGATCCATAAAAAACTCTTTTTAAATATACGGCTTTAAATAATCGATTATCTGATCGACCGATTCTTCAACTGTCTGGCTGTCGGTATTTACAACTATCTCGGCGTTTTCCGGCTCTTCGTAAGGATCGTCAATACCGGTAAAGTTCCTGATCTGTCCTGCACGGGCCTTTTCATATAAGCCCTTAACATCCCTTTTTTCGCATTTGTCCAATGACGCGGAAACAAAAACCTCAATAAAATTACCACACATATTCCTTACAAATCTGCGGGTATCCCGATAGGGAGAAATAAATGACGCTATTACTATAACACCGTTCCTTTCGAGTAGGGATGCAACAAAGCCTATTCTTTTTATGTGTTCATCTCGATCCTGTTTGGTAAATCCCGT
>JAFGKL010000012.1 GCA_016928585.1 Sedimentisphaerales bacterium | reverse complement strand
TAAGACATCCTGAAAGCGGCGAGATGATGGAGTTTGAGGCGCCGCTGCCGGAAGACATGCAGAAGTTTCTCGATGCCTTGCGCAAATATCGAAGTATCGGAAGACAATAGTACTACTGCTGGGGGAGCCTTGCCAGGTCCTCTTCCGAGCCGACGAGCATTAACGTATCCCCGGAATAAATGACGGTTTCCGGTGTTGGCACATTAATAAGACCTTTTGCGGTTTTGATCTCTTCGTCGGACTCTGCATGCTTGATGGCGACGAGGTTCACATTGTATTTTTGTCTAAGCTGCAGATCCACAACGGTTTTATCATGAAAGCTTGCCGGCGCGGTTATTCTTGCAAGACTAAGGCCGAGTGCGAAATCTATTTTTTCCTCGACGTGCGGAGCAATAAGTTTATATGCCCACCTTTGAGCGGTTTCTATCTCGGGATAAATAATATCCGTTGCGCCGACGGCCGAGAAGACCTGTCCGGCGGTCAGACTTTGTGCCCTTGCATAGATATTTTTAATGCCCATATTCTTCAAACTTACGACGGTCATGATCGCGGATTCGAATGCCCTGCCTCCCTGTCCCATTCCGATCACTGCTACGTCCACCTTGTCCACTCCCTGTGCCCTGATCGCGTCTTCGTCGGTGCTGTCGAGTCTTACGGCGTTAGCGACCTGGTCTCGTATCTGATCGATCACGGTTCTATCGCGATCGATGGCGATAACTTCTGCTCCGCTCATGGAAAGAGCGATAGCCAGTTTGTATCCGAATCGGCCTAATCCTATAACAGCAAAACTTTTCATATCTATGTTCCTTTATCAGAATTTTATTTTTTATCCGACTACGATAGGTTCGATCGGATAATCGTAGACGGCGGGCTTTGTGTTGAAAGTCATTGTTGCGAGCAGCGTGAGCGGCCCCAATCTTCCGATCAGCATTATTACGATAATAATTAATTTGCCCGCGGTTGTCAAAGACGGCGTAATCCCGGTACTAAGGCCGACGGTTCCGAGGGCGGAGGCAGTTTCGAACATGATGTCGCCTAATGCGAATCCGTTCTGTTTTTCCGTGATATTAAGCAGCAGAGAAGCAATAAGAAATATGGCTGCAAAAAGCAAGGCAACGGTTATTGCCCTTGCGACAATAGCCGGGCTTATTGTTCGCCTGAAGATCTCAACATTATTTCTTTTGTGCATCGTAGCGTAAGCGGCCATTACGATCACGGCCAGGGTTACGGTTTTTATTCCGCCGGCAGTGGATACCGGCGAACCGCCGATCAGCATAAGCACCATCAGTATAAGTTTATTGGCAGAAGACATCGCAGCAATGTTGACGGTGTTAAATCCCGCGGTCCTTGCGGTTACGGACTGGAAGAACGCAGCCTGCAGAATTGGCGACTGATTTTCCGGCGGATAAGTTTCAAAAGCAATCAGGGCGAGCGTTCCAAGTACTATCAAGAACAAAGATGCAGCCAAAACGATCTTTGTTTGCAGTCTTATTCTAACGGGAGAGGATCCAGAGAATTTCGCGGTGCTATCCAGCAAAACATAACTTTTTTTTCTGAAAATCCTTTTAATTCTATCAGTTGCCACTTCGGCAAGATTGTACAGGACCCCAAAGCCCAATCCGCCAAGAATGATCAGCGGAACGACGACGGTGTAAATTGGTGCGAAGCTGCTGTATTCTATAAAACTGTCCGTAAACAGGCTAAAACCAGCGTTGCAGAAGGCGCTTATCGAATGAAAGATGCTGCAGAACCACTGTTCGTGCGGTCCCTGAACGGCCCCCGGAAGTTTTGACCACATGTCGAACATTAAGACGGCGCCTGTCGCCTCGATCAAAATGGTGGTAATGAAAACAAAACCGATGAGCTTGCTTATCCGACCAAGCGTTTGGGTGCTTAGAAGGTCCTGCATTGCTACGGATTCACTAACACTTAATGCCTGCCCCAGCATAAGAGCAAGGATCGCACCGAAGACGACGATACCGAGTCCGCCGAGCTGTATCAGCGTAAGGATGACAGTTTGACCCATCATGTTGAAATCTTTTCCGGTGTCCTTAACTATCAGGCCGGTAACGCATGTTGCGCTGGTAGCGGTAAAGAGGGCATCGACAACGCTCATTGATTCGAGATTATGTGATTTCGGCAGCATCAAAAGACCCGCGCCTGTTACGATCAGAACAAGGAAAGTTATAATAAGGGTTTTGGTGGGATTTTTTCCGGATGCAGCCGAGTCCACGGTTGTCCGGCATATCTTTATCACAACCTGTGTTATCAGGTAGATGCCTAAAGTGGTATTTTTTACATGTTCGGGCGAAATGTCAGGAAAGAGTTTTTCTGCTGCGGTGATGACGGCAATAAATATTATCAGCAGAGGTATTTCGATCCAGTTTGCTCGAAGAAAAGCTTTCCTTGAGAAGGTGTTCAAGTAGCGAAAGGCTTTTTCAGCGATAAAGGCCATGAAAGCAGCTACCTGGACCGCGTACAGGAACTTTGCAGGCAACAGCAGTTTGTCGAACCCGTACAAAAGAACAAAAGTCGCAACAACAATAACGGCTGTTATAAGTGTAGCGACCTTTGCGAACTTTTCGAAATTTTTGTTTTTATAAACGATCTTCATGCAGCACTCTTTTGCCGGCTTTAGGCTCCTTCCATTTTTATATTAACGTAATTATCAGGTATTTTCCTTAAAAAAAGGCCGGTC
>JAFGKL010000137.1 GCA_016928585.1 Sedimentisphaerales bacterium | reverse complement strand
TATATAATTCAGTACCTTCGGAGGGGGGTTGAGGAGTGAGGAAGAATCCATTTCTATTAACTGCAGCGATTTTATTGTTTGTTCAGCCTGTGTTTGCTGCTTTATATCCGTTTGAGATATTTTCTGAAAACGGTTCATATTGGAACCACCCCGGCATAAATATATTTATGGATGTCTTCAGCAGCAACAATGGCGATTCCACTGCCATGTTCACTTTCTATAACAATAGCACGATCGACTGCGTTGTTACCAGGATATATTTCGATGACGATAACTTCCTGGAAGGCTCAGCCCTTAATATAATCAACGGACCCGGAACACTGTTCGATAAGAACTTTCCCGGCCCGGGTAATATTCCCGGCGGTAACGAAATTGATTTTACCGCAGACAAACAGTTCAATGTCGGCGCCAGGTCACCTTCACCTGAAAACGGCATCAACAGCATCTCGGCAGGTGAGACAGTTACACTCGAATTCGAATTGTCAGGCGGTGGTTTGCAGGATATTCTAAACGAATTGGATAACGGTGATCTTAGGGTTGCCGTTCATATAATGTCTTTTCCGGACGGGTCCAGCAACGGAGCGGTTAATGTCCCCGAACCTGCTACACTTTGCTTGTTGGGTCTTGGCGGCTTGCTGTTTGGCAAAAGGAAAAAAGCATAGAAGAAAAAAATTTTGTCGGTTATGTAAATTGGTAAAATACAGGTTTCGCTTGATAATCCTTTCAATGAAGCGTTCCTGTATGATATAGTATTGGCCGGTCTAAGATCTATCCCCGATCTGGGCCGGCTTTTTTATGTCTTCTTCATTATCACTGTATCTTTTGGAAGTCATCGATAAACTGCCTGATCAGCAGGCACAATAATAAAATCCCTTCTTAAAAAAACAGCTTCTTATTGCTTAAAATAAGGTTTTTTACCTTTTTTTTGCAACTATACCCAGGTTTCTCTTGACGCGACTTAATACTTAGGGGTATAATTCCCTACATGTGGCTGCTTTATTTCCGCAAGGGCATGCGGCTAAATATGCAGTCGGGGACTCTTGGAGGAGTCGAGGAGTGAGAAAAGTTTTTTTGCATTCATTGCCGCTGATATCATTTCAAGGCGATTCCAAAAACGGTGTCATTAATAAATACTTTACTCGTTAGGCACAAGATAGAGTGTACGAAATTTAAAATTTTTTGGAGGAGCAGATATGAGGAAAACATTAATCTTTTTTATGGTGTCGGTGTTTTTATCGACTCAAAGCAGTGCTGTGCTTCTACCGCTTGTTGACAGCGGAGGATGGGCCTCTTTGGATTACTGCATAACAACTTTGCCGGGGACTGTGACAGAGTATCAACATACTCATGCCGAAGCAGGATTCGATATCGCAACCGGAACACCGGTGTCGGTCGATGATGACTACGGCCTGCCCATTTCGTATGCTTACGCTTCAACATCGCATTCGTGGGGCCAGAGTCAGGCAGATACAGGTACTGACCGTTTAGAGGCGGCGAATTATGCATCTGCCGATGCTTTGGTAACCGAGTCATGGGGCTATGGCTCTACCGTATATCGGGTGAATTTTACTCTCGATATGGAGCAAACCATCGGTATCGGCTACGACTTCAACGGTTACGTATGGGTTAACTCGCTCAGTCCTGACGGTGCAGGGTTCAGTACAGGCTTGCTGGCGATAGAGATCGACAATGTTCTGGTGTATGACTCTGATCCGGAGTGGGATGATTTTGTCGAAGTGATCGGCGTTGGATATGATGAGTTAACACTGGGTGATGTCGGTACGCTTTGTCCCACACTTGCAGCCGGACCGCATGAAATTGCCTTCTTTTTGGACACTTATGAGAACGCCGAGGTCCCGGAACCGGCAACACTTTGCTTGCTGGCTTTTGGAAGCCTGCTGATCGGCAGAAGAAAAAAAGCTTAGAAGGCAAAAGTTTACTGGTGATGTAAGTTAATACATACAGGTTTCGCCCGATACTCCTTTCCATGCGGCGGACCTGTAGAACAGTGTAATCCGGCCTAAGATCGTAACCCGATTTTAGGCCGGTGTTTTTTACGCATCCTTCCTTGTCCGGATCTTTTGAAATTCCTCGAAAAACTGCCAGACAAACAAACTAAACAATAACTCTCTTCTGCAAATATCCGTTCCATGTTTAAAAAACGTAAGCCCCTCTTTTTTTATAGTTACATTTAAATTTTTCTTGACACGACTTAATACTTAGATGTATATTTCCTGTAAAGCCTATAGATTATCTTTGGGTTCTATGGCCGTCAAAAGTTGGAGGTTTGTAAAAGGACCGGAGGAGCAGCAAGAGTGAGAAAAAGCAATTCCGCAAATGTTGCATTCTCATATTATCATTACTTTTTCTTGCTTATAACTTAACTGAATCAAGCAGAGGTTGGAGCCATGAAATACAAAACAGCTATTTTCGTTTTGCTGATCTTTTTAGTCTTAGTTTTCACAAGCAGTGCCCTGGCAAATCTGTTGGTCAACGGTGGGGCCGAAGAGGCTTCGACCGCTGGCTGGGAAGTGTCAAATACCAATGTGATCGGTTCAGTAACCGTCGGCACACAAGGGGTCGGCAATTTGTACCCCCACTCGGGCAACCGTCTCTTCGCATTTGATCTAAAAGCCGCCAGTTATGCACAGATGTGGCAGACAGGCACAGACGGCCTGGACGGGCCGGCGCTATCGCTGTCCGGCTGCATTTCCACAGCCGACCGCGCCGGCGACGATTACGGCGTGGCAACACTGACAATATTCGACGACTTGGGGCTGCCTCTCGACAGCACGCAATCAGAATACCTGACTTCTCCGTCGTTAGTTTGGGAGCCTTGGAGCCTTTCACTGGCCGTGCCAACCGGCGCTGCAAGCTGGGAAGTACGCCTCAGCGGAACACTGGTGTACGGCTCGTACATCAACGTATTCTATGATGACATCTCGCTGGTAACAGCCCCCGAACCGGCAACGCTGATAATGCTGGCAACAGGCGGATTGCTGTTGAGGAAAAAAATAGACAACGCTTCAAAGACTTCCGACCAAAATCGGAGGTCTTTTTTTTGATCACGTCCGTGTCAAAATATAAAACAGCATCGCCGTAGTTTACGCCCTGGGTGGTGACGACTCCTTAATTATTCATTGCGGTTTATCTTTTCTTTGTTAAAATGGGCAACGGCTTATAACACACAGAGAAAGATATGGCAAAAGCAAAAAAAATAAAGGTCGATCCAGCCCTGGCCGCCGAACGGGTGCTTAAAATATTTCCTGTTCTAAAAAAGACATATCCCGATGCGACCGTATCGCTTGATTTCAAAAATCCGCTTGAGCTTTTAATAGCTACGATCCTCGCGGCACAGTGTACGGACGCAAGGGTCAACATCGTTACCAAGGACCTGTTCAAAAAATATAAAAAACCGGCCGACTGGGCCGACGCTAAAAAAAAACAGCTCGAAGATGATATACGCTCGACGGGTTTTTACAGGAACAAGGCCAAAAATATAAAAAATTGCTGCCAAACACTTATAGATAACTTCGGCGGCAAAGTCCCGTCAACGATGGAAGGGCTTTTGTCTTTGGCAGGCGTCGGCAGAAAAACCGCAAACGTCCTGCTTGGCAATGCCTTCGGCATCCAGGGGGTTGTTTGCGATACTCATGTAATACGGCTTAGCCGGCGACTGGCACTTTCGGAAAACGCCGACCCCGTTAAGCTAGAATTCGACCTGATGCAGATAGTTCCCAAAAAAAAATACGGCGGCTGGACGATGTTCAGCCACCTGCTTGTCTTTCACGGACGAAACATCTGCAAAGCCAGAAAACCAGATTGCGACAACTGCCCGATAGCTAAACACTGCCCTTCCGCAAATAATCCGCAATTATGGTGATTTTATTTTTACTTAAAACTTCATCTGGTCGATAAAATATAAATTAAACGTTAAAACGGAGATATTCAATGGGTAAGATCAATATACCAACCGAAGAACCATGGCGGATATTCAGGATCATGGCCGAATTTGTCGAGGGCTTCGAGGAACTTGCCAACGTAGGCCCGGCTGTTTCAATTTTCGGTTCGGCAAGAACCGGACCCGAACATAAATATTATCAGCTTGCGCAGGATACAGCTTACGAAATCACCAAGGCAGGTTTTGCCGTCATCACCGGCGGAGGAGGCGGAACAATGGAAGCCGCCAATAAAGGAGCTGCTGACGCCGGCGGAAAAAGCATCGGCCTGAACATAGAACTCCCGGAAGAACAAAAACCAAACAAATTTCAAAATCTTTCGCTGCATTTCAGATATTTCTTCTGCAGGAAAGTCATGTTCTTAAAATACGCCAACGGATTTGTCGTCATGCCGGGCGGATTTGGAACGATGGACGAATTTTTCGAGTCCCTTGTTCTTATCCAGACGCTAAAGCAGGCACACTTTCCGGTGATATTGATGGGCAGCGAATTCTGGAACGGATTGCTAAGCTGGATAACCGACAACATGCTAAAGAAAGATCAGTACATTTCGCCGGAAGATCTTGATGTGTTTACCATAGAGGACGATCCTAAAGTTGTCGTCAAAATGCTTGTCGACTTCCACAGGGAACACGGCCAGATCAGGTTAAGCGAGCCTCACGGTATCAAAAAGCCGCCGGCGTCCGATCAGGATTCTGACCGGCAATATCCATAGCTTCTTTAAAGTGCCCGGCTAGAGATTTCTTGTCCGGCCCGCCAAGATGCTGCCACGGAAGAATTTCTTCCGCCGCATAGCTTCTTTGGGCAAGTCTTTCCGGATCCAGTCCGTGCGCAGCAAATGCTTCTTTCCATATATCGTAATTAAAGCACTCGGTCCAAAGATCGAATTTAGCGCCGCCCTTCCATGCCGTCTCTATAACATCGCACATTCGCCTGTCAGCGGTTCCCATGCATGACTCAAGGATGCTTGTTTCGATATGATGGAACTTGAACTGTAAAAACTTGGCGTTCAGTTCACGTTTTTGTTTTAGAATAATGCTGCGGGCGTTCTCAAAATAAGTTTTATCTTTTTGACCCAGCCATCCGAACGGTGTGTGCGACTTCGGCACGAGCCAGCTTACGGCTACATTGACGTTTGCCGTTTTGTTATCTGTTTTTCTTCTCAGCCTCGCTATTTCGTAAGAAAGATTGGCGATCTCTTTTATATCGTCTTCAGTCTCACCCGGAAAGCCCACCACAAAGTACAGCTTTACCAGTTGGTAGCCTTCTTTGTACGCCGCTTCGACAGCGGCAAAAAGATCCGCGTTGGTGATTGGTTTATTAATTACCTTGCGAAGTTTTTCGCTCGCCGCTTCTACCGCAATGGTAAGACCGCCTTTTCTGACAGAAGTCATCAGTTTCGGCAAAAGTTCGAGCTGTTCCTTCACCCTCAGGCTCGGCAATGAAAGCCCCACGCGCTTCGGTGCAAAATATTCATTCAGGCGAACCACGAGTTCTTCCAGCTCGGGGTAGTCCGCTGTCGATAAACTCAACAGGCTTACCGTGTCGAAACCCGTGGCATGATAAATTTCTTTCGCGGCTTCAACTATTTTGTCAACGCTTCTAAAACGGATCGGCCTTCTGCAAAAACTTGCCTGGCAAAATCTGCATCTGCCCGGGCAGCCACGCATTATTTCGATGCTGATCCGTTCGTGCACCGCCTCGGCAAAAGGAACTATAGGCGCCGGCGGAATTACAGCCGAGTCAAGGTCCTCTACAACAGCATTCTTAAAACTCGTCGCAAGGTCGTCCTGTTTGGCCTTGAACGATTTTATTTTTTCCCCGTCGTATTCGAACTCATAAAGCGAGGGAACATACACGAACTCGAATCTTTTGGCGGCTTCTACAAGGAACTCTTTTCTGGCTCCGCCCTTCTGCTTGAACTCCCTGAACAATTCAAGGATCTTTACCAAGGCTTCTTCACCCTCGCCCAGAACGAACATATCGATAAATTTTGACATCGGTTCTGCGCTGTTAGCTATCTGTCCGCCACCGATGATCAGGGGACATTTTTCGTCGCGCTCGGCTGACCTTATTGGCACGCCGGCAAGGTCGAGCATGTTCAATACGTTCGTAAAACACATCTCGTTCGTCATGCTGAAGCCGAGTATGTCCAGATCGGCAGCCGCCGCCATCGATTCAAGAGAGTATAAAGGAACGTCGTTCTTCCGCATGACTTGTTCGGCATCCGTCCACGGAACAAAAACACGCTCCGCCGCCGCCCAGTCAAGCCTGTTAACAACCTCATAAAGAACCGCCATACCCGTATAGCTCATCCCTATCTCGTAAATATCCGGAAAACACAGCCCCACGCTAATGTCCAACGAGTGCAGGTCCTTTTTGATCTGGTTGACTTCGCCGCCGATATAGCGCGAGGGTCTGCGCACAAAAGGAAGGAACTTTTGCTCGACAAGCTCTTTGACCACTCGTATTTGTTTTTGTCGCATAGGCATATTATACCAAGCACAATTTTGTCATTCTCAGCGAAGCAAAGAATCTCAGTTTATAAGCTTTCGCTTTACATAGCTAAACAACTAATCACGATCTTATCTGCCTAAAGGCAGTATAGCAATAATAAAAGATTTGTTGAATATAATCTGAAAACAAATTAGAATTGACAAAATGAACGACACAGAAGCCAACCCCGTCAAAAAACAGTTATACGTACTGCTGGTACTGGTAATCATAGCCGGCGCCGCTTTGGGCATACGTTTTTTCATGGCACCCCGTTTTAAAACCGCTTCAAGCGGTACGCGCGAAGTAATGGGCACCTTTGCCAATCTCGTAGCGGTCGCTCCCGACAGCAAGACTGCCAACGAATGCGTAGAAGCAGCATTTTCAGAGCTTGTGCGCATCGACGAGATGATGAGCGATTACAAGCCTGACTCACCCCTTTCGCAGATAAATAAAAATGCCTTCAAAGAACCTGTCCCCGCAGACAAGGAGATCATGGAGGTCCTTTCGCTCTCCAAAAAATACAGCGAGCTCAGCGGCGGTGCCTTTGACGTCACCATCGGACCGGTCGTGGATCTCTGGAGAAGCTGCCAAAAACAGGGCCGAATGCCGACCGATAAGGAACTGGCCGAGGCGAAAGCAAAAGTCGGATACGAAAAACTTATACTCAACCAATCCGATAACACCGTAAAGTTCGCCGTCGAAGGAATGCGACTCGACTTAGGCGCCGTTGCAAAAGGCTACGCAATAGATGCCGCCGTCAGCGCAATGAAAATTGCCGGTGCGGCTGCCGGCTTTGTTGACGTAGGCGGAGATGTTCTGACATTCGGCGTCCCGCCAAAACCAAAAAAACACTGGCTCATTGGTCTGCAGGATCCGACAAAGGAAGACGGCCTGCTGCTTATATTAAAAATGAACGACATGGCAGTGGCAACCAGCGGTGATTATCAAAGATACGAACAGATCGAAGGAAAAAAATACAGCCATATCAAG
>JAFGKL010000136.1 GCA_016928585.1 Sedimentisphaerales bacterium | reverse complement strand
TTCAGGACTCTCGACATTGGCGGGGACAAGATCATGTCATATTATCATGACGCAAAAGAGCTTAACCCAAGCATGGGGATGCGAAGCATAAGATTTTCACTGCAAAACCCTGATGTATTCACGCGTCAGATAAGGGCCATGCTTCGCGCCGGGTTTGGCGAGAACTTCGGGATAATGTTCCCTATGATATCCTCCATCGACGAATTCCGTCAGGCAAAACAGATCGTCTTAAATTGCAGCAGTGAGCTTTCTCAGCAGGGCGTCGAACATAACAATAATCCGCAAATAGGAATAATGGTTGAGCTGCCGAGTGTAATACATCTGATAGACGCTTTTGCCGAAGAATGCGATTTCTTTTCGATAGGAACCAACGACCTTGTTCAGTTCATGTTAGGCGTTGACAGGACCAATGAAAATGTCGCGGCCTTTTATCAGCCTTTCCACCCGTCGATACTTCGCGCTATCAGCCGGGTCGTTTCCTGTGCAAATGAACACGGACGGCAAGTTTCGGTGTGCGGCGATATTCCTATAAATGAAAAATATATCGCCTTCCTTTTGGGAACAGGTCTGCGAACCTTAAGTGTTGAACCAGCATACCTTCCAAGAATACAGCAATTGATCAATATGATCGATATCAATTCGGCACAGGATCTTACCTGCGAACTGCTTGCTCAGAACTCCGCCGAACAGATCGCTAAGATGTTAGAGATAGATCGGACATAGCAGCAATCTTTCAGTGTTTTTTAATTGCCGGTACCGTTCTTTCGTGCTTTTCCTAAACCCTCACGAGCTCGTTGGTTCTGTGGGGCTATCTGTAGTGCTGCATTGAACGTTTCAGAAGCTTTTTCATTGAAACCCTGTTTAATATAAACATCTCCAAGATCACAACGTGCATTTGCATTATCAGGGCGTAATTTTATAATCTTCTGATACTCCAAAACTGCCAACTCAAGATCTCCCTTTTGGCGATATAAGCCAGCCAGGTTATAAAGCGTTTCGATGCTGTCGGGGTCGATTTGCAGAGACTTATTGAAAACCAAAACAGCTTCGTCATATTTATTTTGCCTTGACAGCGTTATCCCCAAATTATTGTAAGCTTTAACATAGTCCGGCCGCAAATTTATTGCTTTCTTAAAGCCGGCCTCGGCCTCAATCAACTTATCTTGCCGTAAAAAATCCGTAGAAAGGCCGAAGTGAGCCTCTGCGTTTTCCCGATCAAGCAATATCGCTTGCTGGTAATTGTGTATCGACTCGTCAAGGTCACCTCTAATTGCACATATCGCCCCCAAGTTATTATATATCTCCGGTTCCGGTTTAATCTGACTGGCAATGCGGAACTCCTTAGCGGCCTCCTCCAACTGTCCAAGTTCCGCCAAAACTTTTCCGAGATTGGAATGCAAATAGTTTTGCTCCGGCTTCAAACTGATTCCTTCCCGAAAGACAGATATTGCCCGCTGATATTCTCCCTTTTCCATTAACGCCAAACCAAGAGAATTGTGCACCCCAATAATTTTTGGTTTGTAGCTGATACACATAGTAAAATGCACAATAGCCTGGTCTGTTTTACCCTGCTGCATTAGAATTTCCCCAAGATTGTAGTGTGTTTCAGCATAGTTCGGTTTGATTTCTAAAGAGGCCGAAAAATATTTTTGTGCTTCCTCATATTTGCCTTGCTCCACCAAGCTCATTCCAAAACGATTATAAGCAAGATAATTATCAGTGGTAACTTTCATTGCATGCTCAAATAAGGTTTTGTCATCTTTCCAGAAACTCACCTGCCGGATGGTACACAGCATGAGAATTGCAATCACAGGGAACAGCAAAATAAAAAAGATAATTTTTCTTTTAGAGTCGAGTATATACTCACGAATAACCCCTGCAATCATTATTAATATACCTGTCATAGGGATATAAGTGTAACGATCTGCCATGGATTGACCCCCTACCTGCACCAATCCTATAACGGGCACTAATGTCCCAAGAAACCACAGCCAACCTACAACTAAATATCTTTTTTGCCGAACGAAATATATCGCTACTAATGAAATTAAAAGCAGTATTATTAAAGCAATAACAATCTCCCGAAAAGGGGGGTTCACCCACTTGTTGGGATAAAATACCGACAGATCTCTGGGCCAGAAGGTTTTCCAGATATATTTATAATATGAAACGCTCGCATTCCAGATACGCCCGGATATAGAAATTGTATTGAGTGATCTTAACGAGGGTCCAGCAACTATAAATGTTACTACGCTCGAAATTATAGAAAAAATCAGGAACGGTATCTTTTCTTTTAACAAATCAATTATTGAAGTGGCCGGCATCCTGACATCTGTTCCGATATCTTTTGACTTTTCACACCGGGAAAATACATCACGAAGACTGATCCGATTAAGAGGCCAGTAGTCAAAAAGCAATAGAACAAAAGGAAGCGTTACCAGCATTGGCTTGGACATGAGCCCTAAAATAAAAAGCAGTAAAGATAAAAAATACAATGACCTTCTGCTTTTTTTGACATAATAACAGTAAGAAAACAAAGTCAGCATAAAGAAAAAAGTGCTTAAAACATCTTTTCTCTCCGACACCCACGCAACAGATTCTACGTGAAGCGGGTGCAGTCCTAATATTACGGCAATAAAAAAACTTGACCAAAGTGCAGATGTACAATAGTAAAATATAAAAAACAAAAGCACGCTGTTGAAAAGATGAAATACAACATTGGTCAAATGGAACCCCCCGGCGTTATCGCCGTATATTTGTCTGTCCGCCATTAACGACAGCCAGGACAGAGGGTGCCAATTAGTCTCGGTTGTTGTCTTAAATGCCCATTGAATGCCATCCCATGTTAACCCCTGCTGGACTTTTGTATTATGAGTTACATAATAGCCGTCATCATAATTAATAAAATCAAATGTTACGACTTGAGAATAAACCATGCAAATTGTTATGACGAGGAACAAAATTACTGACACTTCCCGTTTCTTGTCAGAAATTTCCATTGTTTGCGTTCTCCTGCCGTCCTTATCGATTTGTTTTGTCAAGTCTAATGGTTTTTATTAACCGGATTATTCTGGCTGCAATTCCGGATTTTTTCATGGCCGGTATTTTCTGCCATTCATCATTTGAAAGTTTAATCTCAACAGCAGCAGATCCGCAGCCTATCGCTTCCGGCGTGTTTGCGATTATCATGTCGAGATTTTTTTCGACAAGCTTTTTTTCGGCGCTGGCCCTGACCGCTTTGTCTTCGAGGGCAAAGCCCGCTATGAACTGTTTGGTTTTATTTTCACCTGCCCATTTTAAAATATCCTTCGTGGGTTTAAGTTTTATGATAAGGGCCTTGGACGATTTTTTGATCTTGGTTTTCGATCTGTAAGCCGGCGTATAATCCGAAACAGCCGCCGCCATGATAAGGCAGTCGCATTTAGGGAAATGTTTCTTGACCGCCTCGAACATTTCCCCTACCGTTTCGACATTTATAACTTTTGCTTTTGCAGGCAGCTTAAGTGATATCGGCGCCGATATGAGTGTAACTTTGTCACCCCTGCTTATCGCTGCACGGGCAAGCGCTACGCCCATCGTTCCCGAACTGGCATTGGAGATAAAACGGACCGGATCGATATGTTCTCTTGTTCCGCCGCATGTGATAAGAAAATGCACTTGTGCTGACCCTCAAATCCTTAAGGTATTATTTGCTAAGAAGATTTTCGATCGCTTTGATGATCTGCTTAGGCTCGGACATTCTGCCCGGCCCTTCGGTTCCGCACGCCAGTCGTCCGCTTTCGGGCCCGATAAATTCAAAATTCATTTCTTTTAACGTCTGAATGTTCTTTTGAACTGCCGGATTGCTCCACATATTAGTATTCATAGCAGGCGCTATCAGTACTTTTTTATTCCAGCAGGCACACAGCGCCGTGCTCAAAAGATCGTCGCATATTCCGCCAGCAACCTTCCCGATGATGTTAGCGGTAGCAGGCGCAACAACGATCACATCGGCCAGATCCCGCAGATTAATATGCCCAATGTCAAAACCTTTTGGAGATTGCCACATTGAGGTAAAGACTTCCTGATGTGTTACAGCTTCGAAGCTTTTAGGACGGATAAACTCGCAGGCACTTTCAGTCATTATACAGTTGACCTTAGCGCCGGCAGCAGTCAGTTTGCCTGCAAGGCCCACCGCTTTATAAGCGGCTACCCCGCCGGTTACCCCCAGCAGAACACTTGAGTTACCAAGCACCGAAGCCATAGAATGCCCCTAAATATTACAGAACGAACTTTTCCGGCTCTTCGGTTTTGACACTCATATCAATAGCGATCTTGTCTTCTTTGAGTTCCTGAATCGCTATCTCCATAATGGTTTTACCCTCTGTGTCCTCGATCAGCGGACGTGCGCCCTGCATAATTTCAAGCATCCGTTTTTGAATTAACGCAGAGAGTTTGAATCTGCCGCCCACTTTATTAACTATTTCCACATCTTTCAGATCTTCGATCATTATATCTCTCCGGCTTTTCCTTCAATAATATTAATTACTTCTTCAACAGCTTTTTCAAGCTGATCGTTCGTTACTTTATATTCATAAAACTCACGAGCCTCGGCTATCTCCCGGCTCGACCCGTCCAGCCGTCTTTTGGCCGTCTGGGGGTCTTCTCCTCTTGCCCTGCCCGTCATTCTTTTGGCAAGTTCGTCCCGACTCGGAGGCATGATAAATATCATCACCGTTTCTGGGTATTGCTCTTTCACCTGCCGGCCGCCCTGAACATCGATCTCAAGTATCACGTTCTTGCCTTCGTCGAGCAGTTTTTCCGTCTTATCTTTTAACGTTCCGTAGTAATTGCCGAAAACTTCGGCAAATTCGAGAAATTCGTTGTTCGCGATCTTTTTTTGAAACTCTTCTCTTGAAACAAAGTAATAATCTTTTCCCTCTGTCTCAGATTCGGATCTTTGCCTTGTAGATACCGAAATACTTATAACAGTGTTCGTTTTTTTTATAACTTCCCTGCAGATCGTTCCTTTTCCAACTCCAGAAGGACCGCTTATCACTACAAGTTTGCCCTTTTTCGCCATGGCACTACTCGATGTTTTGGATCTGTTCTTTTATCCTGTCTATGGCACACTTAATGTCTATTACCCATTGGCCTATCTGGGCATCCGATGCCTTGCTGGCGATCGTATTTGCTTCTCTTAGCATCTCCTGGCTGGTAAAGTCGAGTTTTCTCCCGACGTTCTCTTCCGTTTTGCAATGCTTAATAAACTGTTCAAGATGCGAAGCAAGCCGGGTTATCTCTTCGGCAATATCACTCCTCTCTGCAAATATCGCCGTTTCTCTGGCCAGTATCTCAGAATCAATTTCCAGCTTGGCCGTTGCCTGAAGTTCGTTGACTCTCTTAAGCAGCTTTTCGTTATATTCTTTTAACACGGCAGCGCTTTTGGCTTTTATTGAAGCCAGCCTTTTGGTTATCAATTCGCAGTTAGCTTCAAGGTCGGTCAGCATCGCTGCGCCTTCCTGCATACGCATCTGTTTAAGCTTTCCGATCACATCGTCAACAAGCTGCAGTATGGTCCTTTTTAGTTTTTCCGCCTGCTCCGCATCCGGAACGAACGGCTGAACTACACCCGGAAGGTTCAATAGTCCGCTCAGGTCAAAGTTTGCACTAACACCCTCCGCTTCAGCAATACTCTTTAACTGGTTCACATATCCTTTAATAGCATCTTCATCAAGATTATAGATCGCCTGTCCTGACACATTCTTTAAATGCAGCGAACAATTAACGGTTCCGCGGTGAATGTCGTTCCTCAGCTTTGCTTCGATATCGTTTTCCAGGAAGGCCACGATATCCGGCAGCCTCAAGTGCGTCTTGAGGAACCGGTTATTCACCGACTTGATCTCAAGTGTGCAAGCGATACCGTCAATTTCAGCAGAAGCTTCACCAAAACCTGTCATGCTACTGATCATGCTAATCTCTTTTCAATTATTATTGTGGAATTTCACCTTCCGGCAGTGAAGCCGGTGCCTGTTCCGGAGCCTGCGGCTGTTCAGCGGGCACTTCCGGAGCTTGTTGTTGAGTCGCTGTTTGAGGAGTTTGCGACAGATCTTCGCTTGAGACCGGTCTGTAAAACTTAACAAGCACTATCGCAAGAAGCAGGAACAACACGACAAGACTTATGGTTACCCATGTCAAAAAGTCGCCCGTTTTGGTGCCTAAAAGGCTGCCTGCGCCTCCCGCACCGCCAAAAGCTCCGCTCAAGCCGCCGCCCCTGCCCTTTTGAATAAGGATCAAAAGGATCAAAAGGATTGCGACAAATAACCATAAAACGGCCGCTACTTTCATAATAAAAGTTACGCTTGCCAATGGAAGAATCATATTCATTACCTTAAAAAATATTTATTTCCTGTTTTATTCCACCGTCTTTATCATCGCTGAAAAATCTTCAACCTTCAGGCTCGCCCCGCCCACTAAAAGCCCGTCAACGTCCGGACAAGCCATAAGTTCAGCCGTATTTGAGGGCTTTGCAGACCCGCCATACTGGATTCGAAGTTCCTGCGCAATGGATTCATCATACATTTCTGCCAAAAGTTTTCTTATCATCGCATGCACTTCCTGGGCCTGATCGGATGTTGCTGTTTTTCCTGTTCCGATCGCCCATACCGGCTCATAAGCTATAGTAACCGCCTGAACTCTTTCTTTGCAGATCCCCGCCAGACCCTTTTTAAGCTGATTGACAACGACCTCGTCAGTTTTGCCGGCCTCGCGTTCTTCATGCAGCTCACCTACACAAAGAATCGGCAGCAGTCCGCCATTTATCGCAGCAGACAGCTTCTTGTTTATCAGTTCATCCGTTTCACCGATAACATGACGACGCTCGGAATGCCCGACGATAACATAAGTGCAGCAGATGTCCTTCAGCATTTCAGCGCTGATCTCACCCGTAAAAGCTCCGTTACGTTCGAAGTAAACATCCTGTGCGCCAAAAGCAATGTTGGACGAGCCAAGTGCTTTGGCCACCAGTTGAAGATAAACGAACGGGGGACATACAGCCATGTCAACCGTTGTAACATTGCCGATCTGGTCAACAAGACCCGAGGCAAGGCTCTTGGCGGCCTGATGGCTTGTATTCATCTTCCAGTTGCCCGCTATGAAGGGCTTTCTCATGTCAAAATCTCCTTCTAATTTCAAAAACTAATAACACAATCTTTAATCTCTCCTGTCGCAATTTTACTTCACACAGGAAAGCTATTATAACAATGTCGAGTTTTTCGGGAAACTTCCGAGCACCGACAATTGAAGGCAGTGTTGTTTGGCTGCCTCAAGTGCAGCCTTTACGTTCTCTTCTTCCTTGTGTCCGATAAAATCTGCAAAGAAATAGTATTCCCACTCACGTTTCCTGCTCGGACGTGATTCTATGTTTGTCAAATTAAGTCCGTGCTTTCTGAATTCCTGCAGTACATCCACAAGCGCTCCTGCCTTATGCGACGTACTGAAAAGCAGGGATGTTTTATCATCGCCCGTAGGCCTTGCGTCCTCTTTACTCAAAACCAAAAACCGCGTAACATTGTTGGAAGTGTCCTCGATATTCTCTCGCAACACTTTCAGCCCGTAAAGCTCTGCTGCCATTGCAGAACCGATCGCAGCCGCGTTCTTTTCTTCGGCCGCTAATTGAGCCGCCTTTGCTGTCGATGCAACTGCCACGGTTTTTGCCTCTTCAAATGTCGCACTCAGCCACTTCCGGCACTGGGCAAACACTTCCGGCTTCGAATACACTTTGTCTATCTCTTCGAAGGTACAGTTTGCAAGCAGGTTGTGATGTATTGGCATATAAACTTCCGCACAGATCATCACATCTGTCTCGGTAAAAGCGTCAAGGCTTTCTATAACTCCGCCGCCTGAAGAGTTCTCGATAGGCACCACACCAAGATCACAATGTCCCTTGCTTACCTCTTCGAATATACTTCTGATGTCGGCAACCGCTTCATACTCAACGCTTTGGCCAAATTTCAGTATTGATGCGGTATGGCTGAAACTTCCCTGCGGACCAAGATAAGCAATACGCAAGGGGCGCTCAAGGTAGAACGACCCGCTCATCAGCTCTCTCCATATTGCAATAAGGGTTTTGTTCGGCAACGGGCCTTTGTTGGCCCTGGCTATCTTTTCCAAAACGGCCTTTTCGCGATCAGGAGCATAGACAGGCTTTGAAGATTCGCTTTTGAGCTTGCCTATCTCCACTACAACACGCGCACGCTCATTAAGCATCTCAACTAATTGAGAGTCCAAAACATCGATCTGTTTTCTTAGTTTATCAAGCGACATAAAGCTATTTGCCGTCCCAAAACCGGTTCTTCATAAAATGCGCACAACCACCCTGCCAATTCGGAACTCATCTACTTAACATAATTTATATTCGACGTCAACAAAAATGACCCCATTTTCCATTTTATAGGCCGAACTGGCCCAATTTACCCTCTCAAGCAGGAATTACAGCCTGTGCGTCGTATTTTGGGCCAAACATCCAATACTTCAGGGCCAAATAAGCAACCGGTTTCTAACAAGATAATTAATGTGCATATTATTTTTTTTTAGTATTACTCCTTGATAAGCCGATTACAGTTCGTACAATCTATGTTCTTCAGCCAAATGGCGAAGGTATATGCAGTTAAGCAAGGGGTCGTAAGGAGTAACCCCCAGGACTATATAGAGCAGGATGAGGTTTTATGGATAAGGCTGGTAAGTCTGCGTCAGAAATCATGGAGGAGCTGCAGGAACTTCGACAGATGATCGAGGACTTTCGGTCCCAGGATGCCCCATACAAAAAACTCACCGAGCAACTGCAGAAAGAGATCCAACAACACAAACAAACAGAAGATGCCTTACACAAAGAAAAATATCTTGCTGAAAGTATAGTTCAAACGGCTCAGGCCATCATACTGCTGCTGGATCCGCAGGGTCGGATCATATCCATCAATCCCTATATGGAAACTATCTCCGGCTATAAAAACAAAGAGATGGAGGGAAAAGACTGGTTTGATACGTTCATTCCCGAAGAAAATCGTCCCCAAATAAGAGAGCTGTTTGAAAAAGCTATAAAAGGCACAAGGACCAAAGGGAACATAAACCCAATAATTACTAAAAACGGATCACAACGTCACATCGAATGGTATGACAGGGTGCTCAAGGATATCAACGGAAAAACGATCGGTGTGCTCGCAATCGGGCAGGATATCACCAAGCGTAAAAAAGCAGAAGACAGAGTTGTCAAGTCGGAACAGCTCTTCTCTAAGATATTTTACGCAAATCCAATTTCGGCATCCATAACCGATATCGCAGACGGCAAAATTTTAATGGTTAACGATGCCTGGTTGAAATTGTTCGGTTTCAATTCGCCAGATGAAGTGATCGGCAAATCCGAAACAGAGTTGGGGCTATGGGTCAACCTTAAGGATCGTGAACATAGAAATATTGAATTGCAGCAGACCGGTTCTGCCACAGCTCAGGAAATACAGATCATGCCCTCGTCAGGTCAGATCCGAAGCTGTTTTAGTTCAGCGGAAATGATAGAATATGAGGACGAGTCTCATGTGCTTTCTATGGCAATCGATATTACTGAACGCAAGGAAGCCGAAGAACAATTGTTAGAAGCGAAAAAACAGGCGGAGGCAGCCAACATTGCCAAGAGCCGGTTCCTCGCAAATATGAGCCACGAGATACGCACACCAATGGGCGTTATTCTGGGCTTTAGCGAAGTTTTAACAAAAGAAGAACTGACAAAAGAACAGACAAAATATGCCCGGCTCATACAAAAATCCGGAACTTCTTTGCT
>JAFGKL010000135.1 GCA_016928585.1 Sedimentisphaerales bacterium | reverse complement strand
GGGTATATAATCGACCGTTTTCAATGCTGCCCCGGTTTGGCCGTCGAAGATCGTAAAATATTCAGGGCCGTCCAGAATACGCCCGTGTCTTGGATCTCCCTCCTTGTGTGTTCGCCAATCCTTGTTCTTATCGCCGATGACTTTACCTTTACCGTCCGTTGTGCCGTCGGCGGTCTTACAGGCCATTTCGGCTTTGCCGTCACCATCAAGATCATAAACCATGAATTGAGTGTAGTGTTCGCCTTCGCGAATATTAATGCCCAGGTCGATCCGCCACATATGTGTACCATCCATTTCATAGGCATCAAGCACAGGTGTTCCGGTAATCCCTGCTGACCCATTGTCCCTGCCGTCGGAGGCTTGATGAAGAACGATCTCATATTTGCCGTCACCATCGAGATCTGCGATCGAGGCATCGCCGGGTCTATATCTGGGTATGCTTTTGATCGGTATCTCAAGATAATCGTCATCCCATACTCGTACCGGCTTAGAGCCGGCCAGTTCCTTTCCGTCCAGCACGGGCCGAACAAAATATTTCAACGGCTTACTCGAATCGGCGTTACGATCAAGGTAATTCGTTGACTCCGTGATGGGGGTTTCATTGATCTTGACAGGTGCTGCGTCATCAGTAATGCGATAAACATTAAAAGCAATTGTTTCAGGATCGGTCCCGAACAGACGCCAGCTTACATACACCGTTCCGTTGAATTGCTTGACCGCCACGACTCCGCGTGTAAGATTTTCCATTTGACGCTGTGCTATTGCCGGCACAACAAAACAAAACACTAATCCAAGTGCGATCCTGATTGAGTTCCTGATCATAATAATACCTTTTGTGAATATAATGCACGCCGAGTGTTTTTTGTTCAGAACCTTGGCGGGCATTCTACCACATCGCCATATAGTTTCACAAGAAACTTCCGAATTTCCGATTTCTGATCAAACACTGAACGCATTGGATGGATTTTTTGTCATTCTTACTGCCGATTTATTTGGATTGAGAGTTATTCTTTGTATTTAAGACTTGCGTATTTCTTTGACATATTTGGCAACTTCCCTGGATATTCTGTTCCAGTCGCCATTATCAACAAATTCTTTTTTTACTAGCGATCCGCCAATACCTATACCAATACAGCCGGCTGTCAAAAAATCTTTTATATTTTCAATTCTGACCCCGCCTACTGCCAAAAAATCAATATCATCTATCGGGCCGCAAAGCTGCTTTATATATTCGGCCCCGATACAACTGGCGGGGAATATCTTTATCATCTTTGCACCGCTCCGTACTGCAGTTAATACATCCGTCGCTGTCGCCGCTCCGGGGATTATCGCAATATCTCTTTCAACGCACCACTTTATCAGGTCCGGATAACAGTCCGGGGCTATCAAATATTTTGCCCCTGCCGCAATTGCCTCATCAGCAAGCTTTTTCGTTGTTACCGTACCGGCCCCAATAACCATATCGCTCATTTCTTTACTGAGAAGCTTTATCATCTCAGAAAACCCGTCAGTATTGCACGTTACCTCTAAAAATTTACACCCTCCTTTTTGCACTGCTTTAGCGATATCGAGGATTTTATCCAAACCAACACCACGTATGATAATAATGATCTTTTCCTGTCGGATCTGTTGATATATCTGTTCTGAGCTCATAACCCGATATTACAACCGATCTGTAAATTTTGCAAAACAATTTAATCTATCCCCTGTCAACATTCCTATCTTTAGCTCTAAAAAAGACTTATGAAATTAATTTGTTGACATTGCTGTCGGTTTCGGCTACAATACGAACAGTTTTAGAGGGGAGATTTGAGGTTACGTTTTCTATTTTTTTTTGAAGAAAGGATTTGTTATGAACAGGTACGTTAAATTCGCGATTTTTGCTATGGTTCTTTTCTTTGTGTTTAGTGCGATTACATTGAACGCTAAGAACTGTTCCTCAACTTGCGACTCAGCGGCCAAGACGCTTGCTGACAAGGGAGCCCCTGCTTCATGTCCTAAGGATTGTCAAAAGTCCTGTTGCAAAGCCGGAACAGAAGCTTGCCCAAAAGCAGCCGGCGAGGCTTGCGATAAAGATTGTCAAAAGCCATGTTGCAATGCTGAAACAAAGACTTGCCCAAATGCAGCTCAGAAGACCTGTGGTAAGACGGCTGACTCGGGTTGCTCAAAGTCGCAATAGTTTTTGTTAAAATAAAACACAAAAAGCCGGACCGATTTATCGGGCCGGCTTTTTTATTATAACAAACCTTTCCATTTTGAAACCCAGGGTTTTGTGTGAAGATTAACTCTTCTACTTTCTCCCCGTATTATCCGCGCATCCCTGTAACACGAACGATCTATCTGCCTGTGCATATTATCGACACACGATCTGCGGCTCACACACACTTCTTAAGAACAATAATTTAAAGCTCGCAAACCGTCTGCGCAAAATATGCCGACAGCCTATACAAATTGTACTATTGGAGGATGGCAGTATAGCTGGATTAACCGCAAGGGTTTATCGGCGCACTTACCTCCTCCTGGTACACCTGAAATTCTCCTCACAGCCAAAAAAGATATGTTTTGCTGCAAATGTATAAACACTACCAAGCACAGCAAACAGCTTATAATCGATTTAATACCAAAAGTCAAGCAAAAACTTGGAATTTGGACAGATAGACATCAATTCTTTTTTTCTACTGCCTTAATAGTTTTTGCAGTTATTGCTTTTTGAATAGAGTATTTTGCCACAGCAACCCCCGCTTAATATTATCAATATCAGCGATCATGAGTAAAATGTGGAATAATTTGTTGCCCAAAGGACAAATAGTGTTTAACATGAATTGACTTTGTTTTTGAATTGATTCGAGGGATTTATACATGAACTCAGCGGCAAAAATAGGGCTTGCCCACGTTAAGATCTCTTTATTAATACTTGTGCTTTTGTTTTTATCTTCATGTCTGGAGAGTGGAGAAGAAGTATCGGATGATCAAAAGTTTAAGCCAGCGATTGGCGTATGCACCTCGATTGACAATTATGCAAAGCTAAAAGCCAATAACTACGATTATACCGAAGAATCTGTTGGAAAGTTCCTGATCCCACACGAAAACGAAGAAGAGTTCCAAAAAAATTATGCTAAACTTAAAGATTGTGGAATGGAAGTGTATGCCTGCAACGGCTTCCTGCCGGGTTTGCTGAAATCTACCGGGCCCGATATCAAGCACGATCAGATACTTGCATATTCCGAAATAGCCTTTCGCAGGGCTCAAATGGCCGGCATAAAAGTGATTGTTTTCGGCAGCTCCGGCTCAAGAAACGTACCCGATGGGTTTGATAAGCAGAAAGCAAGATCGCAATTTGTTGCCCTTTTGAAAAAAATGGGTCCCATTGCTGAAAAATATGACATTACGGTATGCGTCGAACCTTTGAATAAAAACGAATCGAACATTATAAATTCCGTTGCAGAAGGATTGGATGTTGTGAAACAGGCCGACCATCCGAACATACAGCTATTGGCTGACGTTTATCACATGGCAGTAGAAGATGAACCTGCTGAAAATATTATAAAGGCCGGAAAACACATCCGGCATGTACACGTTGCTGAAAAAGAAGGACGGGCGTCACCGGGAACAAAAAAATTCGATTTTATTCCTTATTTTAAGGCATTAAAAAAGATAAATTACAAAGGAAGGATATCCATTGAGTGCAGATGGGGAAGCTTCGATAATGAATTGCCCGTTGCATTGGGATACCTTAACGAACAAATACAAAAACTCAATTAGTTTAAATGGTGGAAAAAATGAATAAATTGAACCGTAGGGATTTTGTCAAGGCGTCTCTTTTAACTACAGCCGGTATTGGTCTTACTTCCTGCACCGGACCTGTACAAAAACAATCGAGAATTATCGGTGCAAATGATACCATCCGTATTGGTATCGTGGGTGTACGTTCAAAGGGCAGCGGCCATATCGATGATTTTAGAAAACTTGATAAGGTTAAAGTCGTTGCCATCTGTGATGTCGACGAAAAGGTACTTGCTGACAAAGAGAAAAAATTTACTGACACCGGTGAAACCGTGGATACATATACTGATGTACGCAAAATGCTTGACGATAAGAACATCGACGCAGTATGTATTGCAACACCGAACCATTGGCACTCACTTATTGCGATCTGGGCATGTCAGGCGGGCAAGGATGTTTACTGTGAAAAACCAATCTCACATAATATCTTTGAAGGCGGAAAGCTTGTAGAGGCTGCAAAAAAATACAACCGCATCGTACAGACCGGAACGCAAAACCGTTCTGACACAGGCCTTATTCCTGCATATGAATACGTTCATTCGGGTAAACTCGGAAAGATTCAATATGTTTACGGCAACTGCTTTAAAAGACGCAAAAGCATCGGCAAAGTACCTGGACCTCAGCCGATACCGGATAGCATTGATTACGATATGTGGATTGGGCCCGCTCCGATGGTTCCTTTGATGAGAAAGGAATTACATTACGATTGGCACTGGGTATGGGATACCGGCTGTGGTGATATCGGAAATCAGGGAGTACACGAAGTCGATCTTTGTCTTTGGGCTTTACAAAAAACAAAAATGCCGAGCCGTGTTATCAGCATGGGGGCAAGACTGGGATATGACGATGACGGCCAAACTGCCAATACACAGCTCGCTGTTTTCGATTATGAAGACGCACCGATCTTTTTTGAGGTGCGCGGGCTACCCCAAAGCAGTCAGATCGAAGACGCGATGGATCATTACAAAGGTTTGCGTACCGGCGTAGTTATCATGTGCGAGAATGGATATTTTGCCGGCGGACGAGGAGGCGGAAATATCTACGACAATAACGGTAACAAGACTGAAAAATTCCCCGGTGACGGAGGTGGCGGACATCAGCAGAACTTTATCGATGCAATGAGATCACGTAAAAATTCCGATCTAAGGGCACATATCACAAAGGGGCATCTTTGTGCATCGCTTTGTCACATGGCAAATACTTCGTACAGGCTCGGAACCCAAAACACTGCCGCCTTCGCTCAGGAACAGATTAATGGCTTTGATTTTGCACAAAAACGTCTTGAAAATATCTACGAGCACCTCACCAAAAATGATGTCGATCTCGAAAAGACTCCGCTTAGCGTGGGCCCATGGCTTCAGATGGATATCCGAAAGGAAAGATACATCGAAGACGGTAAATACAGCCCGGGAGCTTGGGCAAACAGAACGATCACAAGGAATTACCGAGGGCCTTTTGTAGTTCCGGACAAGGTCTAACTCTAAAGATCGTATTCTTTGATCTTTCTGTAGAGCGTTCTTTCACCGATGCCTAATATCTTCGCGGCTTCCGACCGGTTGCCGTCTGTAAGGGCAAGAGTATCGATTATATGCTGCCGTTCCACATCATTCAGCGATCTGCCCGTAAAGTCGGAAACCGCCGGACTACTTTCTACATGCCCTGACAGCCGCTTTACAAGATGGATCTCTGGTGGAATATCGCGAACGTCAAGGGTGTCCCTGTCGCACATCACCACCATGGTTTTTACCGCATTTTTCAGTTGCCGGATATTACCTGGCCAGTCGTATCCGACGAGTATCGCAAGCGCCGAATCCGTAATACGTGTAATATTACGTCCTACTTCCCCGCAGGCCTCCTTAAGAAAATAACCGAAAAGCTCGGGAATATCCTCTGCCCTTTGCTTAAGTGGAGGCAGAGTGATCGAAACGCCTTTTATGCGGAAGTAAAGATCCTGCCGGAATTTCTGCTCATCGACAAGTTTTGTAAGGTTGTGGTTGGTGGCGCTGATGATGCGTACGTCTACAACGATTGGCTTGGTGGAGCCGACTGGAATTATCACCCCGTCTTCGAGAACACGCAAAAGCTTCGCCTGCATCTTCTGTGGCATATCGCCTATCTCGTCGAGGAACAGTGTTCCCTTATCGGCAACTTGAAAAAGCCCCTTTCGGTCCGCATCGGCACCGGTAAAGGCGCCTTTTACATGGCCGAAAAGCTCGCTTTCAAGAAGTGTCTCCGAAAACCCCGCACAGTTTATAGGTCTGAATGCCTTGTCTTTTCGCTTCGAGTTATTGTGGATTGCCCTTGCGGTAAGTTCCTTACCAGTGCCGGATGCTCCTTCGATAAGTACACTGATATTTGTAGGAGCCACACGTTTGAGAATATTAAAAGCATTCTGCATTGTACGTGATCGGCTGGGCATCCCCTCGAAAACAAAATCATCTGTGCCGACCGGGTACTTTTTAGGAAGCAAATTTGACACCGTTGTTCTCAGTTGATCGATGTCGATAGGTTTTACAAAATAATCGCTTGCGCCAAGCTTTATAGCTTCTTTGCAGGTGTCGATGGTTGCATAAGCGGTTATAAGGATAACGGAAGTCTGTCGATTTTTCTGCTTTGCGTGTTTTAATAAGTCAATGCCGTTTATCTGCGAACCAAGATTAAGGTCGGTGATCAAAAGATCAATGTCATTTTCGTTAATTATATCCTGTGCCTGCTTGGCCGAATACGCACACAAAGCCAGCCCGCACTGTCCATCGAGGGCCTCTACGAGAACATCCGCATGATCCTTCTCATCGTCTACTACCAGTATTACACAATCATTTTTTGGCATCTTATACTTTCGTTAGTGGCAAACTTATTGAGAACGATGTTCCTTTGCCCGGATGCGAATCTACGCTGATATAACCGTTATGGGCGTTAATTATCTTCTTGGCCGTTGGAAGCCCTAACCCGGAACCGCCCGGCCGAGAACTATAATAAGCGTCAAATATCTTCTCGAGCTTCTCAGCATCGATACCTTTGCCGGTGTCGCTTATAGTAATAACCGCATTCGACCCTTGACAGGCAGTCTTTACGATTATCTCTCCCTGTTCTGTTATTGCCTGCTGAGCGTTAATGAACAGGTTTAGCAGCACCTGTTTTATCATATCTTCGTCAATATTGCAAACCAGAGGTTCTCTGTTTAGGCCCACCCGCATGGTTATATTATTGGAACGTGCCTGTGCATCGTAAAAATCGGCCATCTCCTCTACCAAAGAGTTAATATCGACCGCTTCTAATTGCAGTTCCGCCCTTCCGATATAACGCAAAAAATTATCAAGTATCTGTGTGAGCCTGTCGGTCTCTTTTTGAAGTATCTGTATCTTCCTAAGGAGCCTTATCGATTCGGCATCGCTAGGCTCGATGTTCTCAGAAATAAGCTTGAGGTTTACCTTAATTGTGGAAAGCGGATTTTTTATCTCGTGGGCAAGACCCCCGGTAAGCTTGCTCAGTTCTTCTATTTGCTTTTGATGTACATCACCTTCGATAGATGTATTCTTAAGATAACACCTTCTGCTCAGTGCAAACAAAATAACTGCCAAAACAAGGGCCGTAATAAAACCGCATCCGAACAGTACCACTTATGCACTCCAGTCTGTCAAACCCGTAGAAAAGTTCAGTACCGACAGTATTTTTAGCAAGACCAGCTTTTATCCTCGCGGCTTAACATTAGTCAACTGAGAATCCTTCTCAACAGACTTCTTTTGCTCGAGGACTTCCACTTTTCTTCCCTGAAGACCCTTGCCGGAGTCAAACTGTTCGTATTCGACGATCTGTCCATTTCTCAGGCAGCGAAAACCTTCGCCGTCCAAACTGGTATAATGGACAAAAACATCTTGACCCTGTTCGTTAACGATAAACCCGAATCCCTTCTTTGGGTCAAACCACTTTACAGTTCCTTTCGCCATAAAGTGTCTCCTTACTTAAAACCCAATCATAATTACGGAACGAACAAAAAAATCAAATCCGCATACAATATCCATAATCAATCCGTCAAAACGAATTTAATTCGCTTCGGCAGGTTGTTTCTGATCGGACTGGCCCAATTCTATCAAAGCTGCTTTTCGAGAAAGCTTATATCTTCCTTGGTCGTCGATGCTCAACAGCTTAACCGGGATTGTTTCACCCATCTTGCAAACATCCTCAACATTCTTAATATAACCGTCGCTAAGCTCGCTAATGTGGCAAAGACCTTCTACTCCCGGGCTGATTTCGACAAAAGCTCCGAAGTCCTTTACAGAAACAACTTTCGAGTTAGCATATATCTTCCCAACCTTAGGAGGAGTTGTCATTGATTCGACGATCTCTTTTGCTTCAAGATGCCCGTTGCCGCCAACGCAGCTAAAGCATACGGTGCCGTCATCATCGATCTCTATCGTAGCGCCAGTTTGCTCCTGAATGCCCTTAATGACCTTACCGCCCGGACCGATGATCTTACCGATCAGCTCCGGATCGATCTTGATGCTGATGATCTTAGGTGCATACTTGCTCAGTTGCTCTCTAGGCTTGTCGATTACTTTGTTCATAGTATCGAGAATAGCCAGGCGGGCGGTTTTTGCTCTTTCCAAAGCCTCAACCATTATATTATGTGGCAAGCCTTCGGCTTTAATATCAAGTTGGATAGCCGTAATTCCGTCTTTTGTACCGGCTACCTTAAAGTCCATATCACCAAAATGATCCTCATCACCGAGAATATCGGTAAGCAGTTCATACTTGTCGCCGTCGCTGACCATGCCTATCGAAATACCGGCAACCGGACCCTTGATCGGGATACCTGCTTCCATCATTGCAAGGGTACCGCCGCATATCGTGGCTTGGGAACTTGATCCGTTTGATTCGGTTATATCAGAGACGATCTTGATAGTGTATGGAAAATCCTCTTTTTCAGGCTTGACCTGTTCAAGGGCCTTTTCTGCAAGGGCGCCATGACCGATCTCACGCCTGCCGGGACCTCTTACGAATCTCACTTCGCCGACTGAAAATGGCGGGAAGTTATAATGAAGCATAAAGTCCTGACCGAACTCATCCAGCAGCCCGTCCACCGTCTGTTCGTCACGTCCTGTTCCAAGCGTTACGGAAACAAGGGCCTGTGTTTCGCCGCGAGTAAATAATGCCGAACCGTGCGAACGAGGCAGAAGACCGATTTCACAATCGATATCTCTTATCTGATCGTAAGCTCTGCCGTCCGGCCTTTTGCCTTCCATAATGAGTTTACGTACAACTTCTCTTTCAACTATATCGAAGGCCCGGTTAAATGTTGTCGTCGAACATTTTGCTTCCAAGTCACCTTCACCCTCGCAAAATTGCGGGGCTATCTCGTCTTTGATCTCCTTTATAGCAGCAGACCTGTCTGCTTTGATCTTTATCTGATAGGCTTCGCCTAACTTATCCGTAACAAGCGGGCGAATATCGTCAGCTATAGGAGCGATACTCTCGATCTCAGGGATTTCTTTTTCTACTCCGCATTTTGAACGCAGTTCGTCGATCAGATCGCATAATTCTCCGACATACTTATGAGCAACCGCAACACCTTCGGAAGCAATATCTTCAGACACCTGCTTAGAATCCACTTCGATCATGTTGATGGCTTCTTTGCGACCGCCAAGAACAAGATTGAATTCGCTTTTATCCTTCTGTGCATAAGTAGGATTAAATACGAATTTGCCGTCGACCCTGCTTAAGCGGCAGGCTCCAAGAGGACCCATGAATGGGATTTTGCTGATATGCAATGCGGCACTTGCACCGATCATTGCCAATACATCGGGATCATTCTCCTTGTCAGCACTCAAAACGGTAACAAGAATCTGGACCTCGTTGAAATAACCGTCCGGGAACAATGGACGTATCGGCCTGTCGATCATCCTTGCCGTAAGGATCTCTTTAGTGCTCGGACGACCTTCACGCTTCATAAATCCGCCGGGGAACTTGCCCGCTGCGCTTAATTTTTCCCTGTAATCAACGCTTAATGGAAAATAATCGATATCTTCTGATTTGGGAGCTGCTGTTGTTGCACTAACAAGAACCATGGTCTCGCCGCAGCTTACAATAACTGCTCCGTGTGCCTGACGTCCGATCTTGCCGGTTTCTATTGCTAAAGTTTTTCCACCAATTTCTTTTTCTACTTTACAAATTTTAAACATATCTACCTTTTCTATCTCTAGCCATCTCGAAAAAGGCCGCTAACGTCAAGCGTCTTTTTTGTGTCGAGATAACTCAATTATCAAATAATTATTTACGTAAACCAAGTCTTGAAATTATCGCACGGTACCTTTCGACGTCGTTGTTCCTGACATACTTAAGCAGTGAAGATCGGGTACCTACCATCTTTAGCAAACCTCGCCTGGAAGAATGATCCTTGGGATGATTTTGCAAATGTTCGGTAAGCTCGTTGATCCGCGTCGTCAATAAAGCAACCTGTACTTCAGGTGACCCTGTATCGGATTCTTTAATTCGGTACTCTTCGATGATCTTGTCCTTTTTATCCTTCGTTAACATATTTTACTTACTACCCTTTCCATACAAAAATTCAAATATTTACAATATCATATACCTATCGCCGTGCCAACATCTTAAAACAGCCTGAATATAAGTATACCTATTTTCATAGTATAACAATACTTACACGTACGTCAACAAAATATAACTAACCATGTGATTTTATTATCAAAGTCAAAATTTGCAATGTTTTTTTGAAAATTACCCAAAAAACGGCTATTTTGCCGTAATAGCGATATTTGGATGTTTTAAGGAGGTATTTGTCAAAACACACATGAATTTGATTGAATAAAGATGTAATTTATGCAGGATAACATTATCTTATAAGCGAGCCCACAGCCTTGGTACCATACTCGGAAAAATTGCTGTAATCCCAATTTTCAATAAAACCGTCCTGGATGATGTTCCATAGCTTACGAACATCACTGTCGAGAAATATCCTGCCCACAGTTTCATCGAACTGAGTCCCGAGGTTCTCCTCGATCTCCTGCATTGCTCCGGTAATACTCATTGCGTCCCTGTAAACCCTTTTGGAGGTCATAGCATCGAATGCATCTGCAAGGCCGATGATCTTACCCATAAGCGGTATCTTATCGCCTGTTAAACCGTCAGGGTAGCCGTTGCCATCGATTCTTTCATGGTGGTAAAGCACTCCCGGAACAAGCTCTTTAAGCTGTTTAATATCAGCCAGAATGCTTGCACCTATACGCGGATGTCTTTTGATCATCTCCATGTCTTCTACGGTCAATTTGCTCTTCTTCAAAAGAACGCCTTCGTTAATACCTATTTTACCGATATCGTGCAGCAGGCCTGCAAGATAGATTTTATGTATATAATTTTCATCGATCGCCTGATGTTCCGAAAGCTGCTCGGCTATCCATCTGGCAATGAACGCTACCCTTTCCGAATGACCGCGGGTGTACTGATCTTTGGCATCAATACTGTTTGACAGAGTTTGCAGAGAACCTATAAACAACTCCTTAAGATCCCCAAATAATCTGTCATTTTCAATGAACGTGGCACAAAGATTTGCAACCGAGTTAAACAGCTTGACATCGATATTGTCAAAATCGGGCTTATCTAAAATATTGGTCGCTACCATCATGCCTATCAATCCGCCGTTACCTCTCAGCGGAGTGGCTATAATGCTGTTGATAGCTATGGGCCAGTCATATTTAAAAGACGAATTAACCTGGCTGTCTATCAGGGCATCACATCCCGCACTAAGCTCATCTGAAAGTCTTACATACAACACATCTGCCAGGTACTCGTCTATATTAACAAGTCCTGAACCGGCGGAAAGAACCAGCCGCTTTCCCCCTTCGATATATTTCTCAAGGTAGATCGCAATACCTTCGACACTGACGGATTTCGTTATCTGGTCGCATGCAAGCTGCAAAAAAGTCGGGATCGTATGAGTAACCTTCATGTTCTTACTCATATTGTAAAGCAGCATAAGTTCTTCGTATGTTTGGGTAAGCTCAACGCTCACCATTTCCAGGTGTCTTACCGATTTTGAAAACGTGCGGAACTGACTGGCAAATGATTCGAGCATATCTTTAAGGTATTCGCGATCACGCCACACCTCTCTGAAGGCGTCTTCGATTAGGGAATAATCGATCTTAAGATGTGAACATCTTCGGGCAAGCTCTTCGTTGGGAGAAGATAACAATGTCGCCGTATCGATCACCGCCACAGCAACAACGGTATTATCCTCCTTCAGGCATACGGAAAGAACCTGATTATCTTCTCCGGAGCTACGGACTGCTTCTGAATTATTCTCAAGATTCTCCGAAACAACTTGTTTTATTAGTTCTATGTCACTCCGAAAATGTTCTGTTTGCTGACTTAGTATGCAGTCCAGTTTGGCATCGAAAACGAACATATTCACATCGAACTTCATAAGTCTTGCTGCAAAGTTTTCAATGGAATGCCTTTGAGCTGGTGAAAAAATATTCATTGCCGCTACTGCCATATACGATCAGCCTTTCTTAAAAGATCAGGGCTTGGCTGCCTGACACAAAACTTCATTGACCTTTTGCAGCAATTCTCTCGGACTGAACGGCTTGCTTACACAGTCTGATATACCAAGTTGCTGTTTCACTTTGTCTGTTATTTTAGATCCGCTTGCGGTAAGCATCACCACCGGGACATCTCCGCCCTCCTTACTGCCTCTTAGTTTTTTTACAAGATCCAGCCCTGACACCGAAGGCATTTCTGCCTCGGCTATTATGATATCCGGCTCATGCTTTATTGCCATATCAAGTGCTTCCTTGACATTTTGTGCTATATGAACGACATAACCGTTATTGCGGAATTTGATCGCAACTACTTGTGCAACATGGAATTCGTTGTTAGCAACCAGGATCTTTTTCTTTATTTTAGATTCCATCGTATTTCATTGTACTTTAATAGAATTTACTGCTCTGCTTTTCATCCTTCTTTTCGTCATAAATAAGACCCTGCTTAACTGGATCAGCTATGTTATAACGATTACGATATAGTGTTTTTACGTTTGAACTGCTTGCGGTAGCGGATGATAAACAGCATAATCGTTACAGTCGTTATTTTTCAACGGCTATATCTTTTTTGCTGAAGAGGTAAACACAAAATTGCCTGAAATTAATAATTCTGTTTTTATATTCCGTTTGTGAAGTAATAGTTTATTATCGGCCCAATGGAATTGCGATTGAAATGAAATATCGAGAAAAATAATTCGCCCCCCGGCTTTAAGCCGGGGAGCGAGTTCGGTCTGTTAGCTAATATGCCGCATGAAAAAGGCTGTCATTGGCACGGAAGTCTCCCGTTGCAGCGTTAAACCACCATCCGGTACCTTCTTTACCGGTAGGATTGGCCTTAGGATCGTTTACGAATGTAATGGAATCCCTGCGTTTTGCATTGGGCACATAGTAATTCTTGGGCAGCTTCTTAAGATAAGGTCCCATGCCATCACTGCCTTTAACCGTAAGAGCCACCTTAAAATTGTGCTCATCGACGCTTCCGCCTTGGGCAAATTGTCCGGGAAGAAGGTCCTTATGTTGTATTTTATAAAGCTCGATTTGCGAGCGTACCATCTGAAGATCGCTTACAAGCTCCTCAAGCCTCGATTCTGAACTTGCCTGTGAAAACTTGGGAACCACGATCGCTGCAATGATCCCGAGAATGAGGATCACGATAAAGATCTCCATCACGGTAAAGCCTTGTTTTTGTTTTTCGGTTTTCATGATCTTAACCTCGACAAAAAAGGGTACTGACTTAAAAGCAGGCTAATGGCCTGATTCGGCAAAATAATATGCCATAATTAGTAGATAACGCTTAATATGCCGCGTGAGCTGCCGAGTCGTTCGCCCTGAATTCTCCAGTTTCCGTATTGAAGAACCAGGCGCTTGTGCCGATTTCGGGCTCCATAGCGGATACCTCAACGGTATTTGTCATAGTAAAGGGATTATTAGGGACCTTCTGCAGATACCTGCCGAATGCATTAGGCGCCCCTGCCACAGAAGGCATACCGTCAGGCTGAGAAAAACTCGTCATCGCCGTTACAAAGTCCATATGGGGCCCTGTACCGGGAAGTTCGTCCTTATGCTGTATCTTATAAAGCTCGATCTGCGTACGGATCATTTGAAGATTATTGATCAGATCAGAAAGTTTTGCTTCCTGAGAGGCCTGCGAGAACTGGGGTATCACGATTGCTGAAAGAATACCCAGTATGACCATTACGATAAGTATCTCGACTAAAGTAAATGCTGATTTTTTGGATTTCATGATATTATCTCCCAACACTAATTGTTTTATTTCAGATTTTTGCCAAAATTGCTATTATCACTAAAAACATAAGAAATAAAACTCCCTCTGCCAAATCGACCAGGAGCAAAAAAAAGACTTTTTTTCAAAAATTTCAAAATGACCGATAACAATCTTTGTCTCGGCTAAAAATGGACTCTAAAAGATACATGCAAATTTTCGGGGAAATTTATTAAAAAAGGGAATTTTGACTGCCCGGTAGGTTTGTTAAAAGGCAGATTTTAAGATATTCGCAAGGCTGGAGGGAGGATCGTTGATGACTATTCTTCTTTCATTTTCAGATACATGCGTTAGTTCTACTATTATCGGATCGATCCCGCTTAAAGCACTCATGACTTTATCGGCCCATTCGATAAGCACAACCGAATCCTCATAGCAAAGATCGTCGAACCCAAGCCCCTCGAACTCCGCTATCGACTCCAGGCGATAAGCGTCGATATGGTATATATCCAGTCTCGACCCCGGACCGGAATACTCGTTCACGATCACGAACGTAGGGCTGTTTACATGCTTGGTATCGGTTGCCCCCGCCCCCGCAGCAATACCTTTAATAAGATGCGTCTTTCCCGACCCCAGCTCGCCTATAAGACAAAATACCTCACCACCGCTCAGCGCCGCACCTATCTTTTTACCCAGTGCTATCGTCTGACCTGTCGATTTGGAAACAAACTCGAACTTACCCGTACTCATAAATGATCGTACCCTCCCGGCTTCAGTTCCTCAACCTGCGAATCGGGCCGCATCATCTTTATTTTATTGGTTTCGTCTATCGTGCCGATTTTAGTTATCGCCAAAGGCAGCTTCCACTGTTCAACCAGTTTTTCATACTCGGCTGGTGCCAATGTGAACAGTAATTCGAAGTCCTCACCGTCATTCATAGCCGCACTTACAGGATCATCTTTTTGTTTTGCTGCGTCAGAGATCGGTATTGCATTCTGCATGATCAAGGCCCCGACTCCGCTTTGACTGCATATCCGGTTCAGGTCCGTACTCAACCCGTCGGAAATATCTATCATAGCGTTTATTTTTACCATTGTTGCTATTTGTATCGCCTCGTTAACGCGAGGCACGAACTCAAGATGCTTCCCTTCAAGCGACCCGCCCAGTGTCCCGGTAACGCATATAACATCCCCCGCTTTCGCCCCGCTTCGCTTCACCGGCTCGCACGCCCCCGGCCTGCTCAGCATGGAAACATTTATCACCAGCGGCTCGTCCCCCTTCCACGAGGTAATATCGCCCCCGATAAGATGACAATGATAAATATCAGCCGCCCGCGTTATACCCGCATGAAGTTTTTTAAGTTCTTCGCTTGAAAATCCCTTGCCAAGTGCAACCGACACAACCGCCGCGACCGGAACCGTCGCCATCGCCGCACAATCACTAAGGCTCGCCGCCATCGCCTTATACCCAACCTGTTGCAAAGACGCTCTCCCAAGATCAAAATGCACCCCGTCAAGCAGCATATCCGTTGTAATAAGAACAGACGCCCCCTCGGCAAGCGTAACCTGCGCCATATCGTCACCGATCCCGATAGGAAAAAGCTCCTCCGGGGCCTTGCTCTGTGAGGCGAACCACGCCGTTATCTTGTCTTCGTTGGCGCTCATTGTTCCTTCAGTTGGTTTTTCCAGTACTCAACCTGGAGGCTTACTTGCTCCGGTGACGCTGCCCCCTTCGTAACATAATGTTTTGTAACCCCCGCCGGCGAAAGCGACTCATAAACATCCTGCTCGATAACCCCGCAGGCTTTTTGCAGTTGTTCTATGCTCATCTCCGAAAGCTTCTTTCCTTCCTTTTCGCACGCAGCAACCAGCGAACCTACAACCCCGTGCCCCTGCCGGAATGGAACCCCCTTCTTAACAAGATACTCCGCCAGCGCCGTAGCCTCAAGAAATCCCGCGTCAAGCCCCGCTGCTATTTGTCTCGTATTAAATTGCGTATTGCTCACAATAGCCGTTGCCATATCCAGGCATGCACCTACCGTATCCGATGCGTTGAAAACATGTATCTTGTCTTCCTGCAGGTCCCGGTTATACGACGACGGCTGGGCTTTCAATATTGTAAGCATCGCCATCAATGCCCCGTACACACTTCCCGTCTTGCCCC
>JAFGKL010000134.1 GCA_016928585.1 Sedimentisphaerales bacterium | reverse complement strand
TTTCTGGACATCATTAAATCTTATGTTCGTAAGCGCAGAAAACACCTGTTTTGCAACATCCTGCTTTAGAGACTTATCATTGGGGATATTATCGAGAGTGATATCATCAGAGCCGTCCATTGCATTTAATGTATACTCGTCAGGGGGAGTGGTAACCGTAACGCTTGATACGCCATCTGAGTTTACACCCATAAGCAACTTGTCAACATAATCCAATGGTTTGGTATAAAGCCAAGGGGCATTCTCGATCTGATAGACATCGTCGCTGGCAATAAGTCTTGCGAATACGTTCGAGGTTTCCGCATTTGTGCTTGAAATGAACAACCCTGTCAAAAGTTCGTTTTTGCTATCGAGGAACTTAACCGTATATCTGGCGGCTGTTTCAGTAACTCCTATTTCCTGGTGGTTTTTGCTATTGCCGGTAACAAGCTCAAGAGTTTTGATATCAAGGCACTGGGCGAAAAGGTCGTTGACCTGTTTGGTCTGGGCGGGGTAATCGTCTTTATTGGCAACGACGAACTGAGAATCTACCCTTGTCAAAATGACCTGATCTTCGCCTGCGCCGATCAGTATTGAGGCTACATTATCAGTGTTAAGACCCTGTATAAGGTAGCCCTGCTGCGTCGGAGTAACGGTGCCTTTTCTTATAAGGCCGGACTGGAGACCAACAAGTAGAACCATCACAATAGCAACAATACCTAAAATAGTAAGCTTTTTGTCTGTCATATTGAAACTCCCATATCAAGAAGATTATCAGGCATCGGAGGCATGGCTGATATAATGCCTTTTTATAACGGTTCTGCGGATACCGAGGATAACCGCGATTATCAAGGTTATGATCGGTCCCGGCAGCGTGCAGAAGTTCCGCAGGTTCTGGCCGAGCTTGTCGATACGCTGTCTTCTTTCCTGTTTTATTAATCTTAATTGTCTTTTTGCTTCGATGATATCCTGTTCGATAGCTTTCTTTTCCTGAACAATGGTGTTGCCTATAACGTCCGACTGGTCACCCTTCATTGTAGACAGCAGTTGATTGAGCTGCTGTTGGAACCCGGCAATTTTAGCATTGATCTTTGCTTCTTCTTCCGAGGTTTCGGCTTCTGCTTTCATTTCGATATCATCTACAAGCATAAATGGCCGTTTAAAGCTGCCGCGTGATCGGATCGAGATAAGGTCACTCGAGCCGGCAAGATCCTCTATGCTGTTCAGCAGTAGTGAGCTGTTATCATCAATGGGAGTGATGCCAAAGAACGTTCGCTGATAAGCAACCATATCGCTTATAAAATCGACATCAGCAAAAACGACAACGGCGCAATCCTCGGCAGCTTCGGTAAGGCCGGTAATTTTTTTAGTTACCTGCTCCTGTCCTTCCTGTGGCGATTGTTCTTCAACAACCTCAATACCGTCGGGGAAGCTTGACTTAAATCGGCCTGTAACCATACAACCCATTGTTACGGGCTCAGAGCCATCGGAAAATCTTTGCAATATCGACGTATAGTCCGGAGCCATTAATTCGTAAGGTCCCGAAACCGTCCAGGTATTTCCGCGGTTCGTGGTTGACAGTAACGGGGTATATTCGATGCCCGAAGGATCCGCATCAGCCCCCTGTTTGGTTACCTTTAATGCTCCCGGGAACAAAACCTTTACCTGGTTAAGATCGGCGGTTATTACACTACTTTCACTGAAGCATTGCGGCTGCAGACTTAAAAATGCAAGTACCTTTTCAGGCCTTGCATTCGCCCGCGGCGTTGCAGTGATCGCCAGCGATCTATCGCCAGCAAAAGTGTAATCCGGCATATCCAGACCCCATGTATTCAAGAGCTTGTCAAGATTAGAGTTTGTAGGATCGATCTGCCCGGTCCTCATTTTTGCCTGATCGGGTTGATCCGATACGCAATGCGGATCAATGCATACAATTGTTCTGCCGCCCTTCAGGACAAACTGGTCTATGGCAAACAGCGTTTTATCCGGCAGGTTCTTTGGATGAATGACCAAAAGGATATCCACATCCTCTATCTTATCGGTATCCGGCGATATCGTCGAAACATCGAACAGCTGCTTTAGGTGGCTTACTATAGCCCATGCAGGTTTTGGCTGCTGGCCCTGCATACGCATCATCTGAGCCATGTATCCGCTTACATCATCGCCTGTTACCGCGATAGAACTTAAGATGCCTACCCGTTTTTTATCCCGCGTAATGGCGGTATCGATCAAATAACTAATGTCATACTCTACAAAGTTCTGTCGGTCCGGCGAGAAAAATTCTATCACTTTTTCGACGCCGAACTGAGTTTGAACAACAAGTCCGAAAAAGAAATTTTCTTCCTCTGTAATAGTGAACCTTTTAAGACCATAGCGTATGGCCTGTACTTCTTCGTCCGAGAACGGTCTGGGATCGATAACCTGCAGGTCAACCATACCATTGGAAGCAGAAACATATTCATCAAGGAGCGCTTTTACAAAATGGTAATAATTGTTGAAATAGCGTATCTGGTCAGGGGCCTTCATCGCTGCGGTTTTCGTATAATAAAGCTTCATCTTCAATGGCTGGTTAAGGACACCGAGTATGTTTTTTGTGCCGTCGGAGAGGGTGTAAAGTTTTTGCTCTGTGATGTCCGCACGCCAGGGAATTTGCTGACAGATAATGATCGCACAGACGGTTATGACCGCAATAAATATAATAGCGATAACAGCGCGTAATATTCTATTCATCAGTTCGCCTTCCTTTCATCCAAGATAATACTGCATGCACTTATCCATCCTACAATGAGTATGAGGAAATATGCAACATCTGACAACTGGATAGCTCCCCTTAAAATTGATTCGAAGTGTATCTGCAGACTCATAGTTCCGATAGCCGATACGAGCCCGGCCGGCATAATAGAGGAAAGGTAATTCATCGTTGTCGGCATCCCGGCGTAAACCAAAATGGCAGAGGCAACCACAGCCAGAATAAAACTTATTACCTGGTTCTTCGATAAAGCAGAAAAGAAAGAACCTATCGCAAGAAATGCTCCTGCCATGAACAGACTTCCAATGTAGCCGGCTATGATAAGACCCATGTCAGGGTTGCCAAGATAACAAACGGTGATCGGCACCGGGATCGTAAGCAACAATGCAATAGCAAGGAAACACCAGGCTGCGAAGAATTTACCGAGAACCGCCTGGTTTACCGTAATGGGCAGTGTAAGGAGGAGTTCGATAGAGCCGGTCTTACGTTCCTCTGCCCAAAGTCTCATTGCCGTGGAAGGAACCATAAAGACAAACAGCAGAGGCAAATTGACAAAAAACGACCGCATGTCCGCCTGCCTGAGCTCGAAAAAGCCGTTCTTAAAGGTTAAGTAGCCTGCAAAGAACAGGAAGATGACCAAAAAGACATACGCAACCGGCGTTGCAAAATATCCCTTTAATTCTCTTTTAAATACCGCTTTAAAACCATTCATATTTTGCTCCCTTTATCAGCTAAGCTGTTTTTTTCGTAATGCCCCTGAACACTTCTTCGAGCGAACCGTGATATTTTTGCTTTAAATCTGACGGGGTCGAATCAACAAGGATGTTTCCTTTTGCAATGATTATGGTTCGGTCACATATCGCTTCGACTTCTTCCAGAATATGAGTGGAGATAAGGATACATTTTTCTTTTGCCATATTGGAGATCAACTGGCGAACTTCATATTTTTGGTTCGGGTCGAGGCCGTCGGTCGGTTCATCGAGTATCAAGACGTCCGGATCGTGTATAAGTGCCTGCGCAAGGCCCACCCTTCTTCTATAACCTTTGGAAAGAGTATCTATGGTTTGATGGTAAACCGATTCGATAGAGCATGACGGAACGATCTTATCGAGTGCCTGTTTTCTGTCTTTGCCCCTGATGTTCCTTGCATCGCAAACGAAATTCAGAAAACTTGCAACGGTCATTTCGTTATATAAAGGCGCATTCTCTGCAAGATAGCCTATTGACTGTCTGACAGCAATGGGGGCGGTTATGATATCGTGGCCGTTGACGGTTGCAGTTCCGCTGTCCGGAACAAGAAAACAAGCAAGCATTTTCATAGCAGTGCTTTTTCCTGCACCGTTCGGCCCCAAAAAGCCAAGTACCTGTCCCTTATCAACATCGAATGAGATATCATCAACCGCAACGATCGGCCCGAAAGTACGTCTTAACTTTTTAACACTTATCATGATCTTCTCCATCAAAAGTTTCATACAAAAGCCAAAACACAAACTTTTAAAATCCGGCAGCTTGAACCGCATAAAACAGTTCAATGAAATTTGCTCTTATAATAATTTTTTTTTTATTAGTCAATAGGCAATTTCAGTTTTTGTGCGTAGAGCAACAAAAGTCCTTTATTAAAAATTATTTACAAAACTTCTCTTTATTTTTTTAGATATTTCAGCGAATTTTGAAGTATTCGATGCGTGTTTGTAACTGGGGTACTAGGATTCGAACCTAGACAAACAGATTCAGAGTCTGTCGTGCTGCCGTTACACTATACCCCAATAAAAAGCTGTAACGAGGTCAATGTACAACTTTTTTTGTGAAATGCAAGGATTTAACGGGGAATTTGAAAAAAGGGATTATTCGAAATTTGCGGGGTTTTCGAGCAGTTTTCTGAGCATATCCAGGAACTGTGAGGCATCTGCACCGTTTACGACCTTATGGTCAACAGAGAGGTTCAGGTTCATTATCTTTCTGACGGCCGGGGCACGATTGTAACTTACGCAGGTGTCGGTAATCCTGCCTACACCTATGATGCTGCACTGGCCCGGCAAAACAACCGGGATGAAAGAATCGATCCCGAAACCGCCAAGATTGCTTATTGTAATGCATGCCCCTTCAAGCTCGTCGGGAGACAAGTTGTTCGTTTTTGCTTTAGCGATAAGATCACTGCTGCAAACAGCAATTTCGTTAAGTGATCTGCCGGGAACATCCTTTACAACAGGAACAACAAGCCCATCTTCTACCGAGACCGCTATGCCGATAGAAATGGTATCGGCAAGGGCTATATAATCGCCCATAAGCTGGCCGGTCATAACAGGATATTTTTGCAGAGCAATACCAACGGCATACATGATAAGATCGTTAAACGAAATTTTTATTTTGGAAGTAGAGTTGAGTTTTTCCCTGAAATCCACCAGATTGGTAACATCCGCTTTTGTGTTAAGATAAAAGCATGGAATAGTGGCTTTTGACTGTAGCATTTTTTTTGCAGTAATCTTGCCGAGCCTGCTAATGGGAATCTTTTTTTCGGAAACAGATGCCTGGACCGATTCATCCAAAGATACCGGCATGGAAGGCTCCTGTTCGTCTTGTTTTTTGAGATAGCTTTTAAGAAGCTCGGCATTTTCGGCGGTTAGTTTGTTGATGACGTCTTTAGACGGTTTTTCCTGCTTGTCACCATAAACAATAAGCGTAGTTCCTATAGGCACGATCTGGCAGGGTTTGACGAGTATCTTGTTGATATAACCTTCAAATGGCGATTCTACATCGAGAGAAGCTTTGTCGGTCTCTATATAAATGATGTTGTCTCCCTTGTTGACATAGTCACCCTCAGCAACGAATAGATCTATTATCATTGCCTCTTCCATCAGCTTGGAATATTTTGGCAGTGTAAAATATTTGGCCATTTATAATGATCCTAATAACAATAAAAACAGGAACTGGTATTTTATCCATAATATCAAAAGTTGCAAGTGTTAAAGAGGGCAATATATTAAAAAGCAGTTCAAATAATGTTAAACGCCTGCAGCTTGCTTTTTGTGTGTTTGGATCGTATCATAAGTTGTCTTTAAGTCTAAAATTGAAGAATATTAATTACAAAAATCAATGTTGAAAATCGGCAATATAACCCTGGACATTCCTTTTTTCCAAGCACCGCTTAGCGGATATACCGATCATGCCATGCGCAAACTTGCCCGTGAGATGGGCTGCCCCCTTACCTTTACAGGGGTTTTACTCGATAAGATCGCCGTTCATCCGAAGGCTGTAAAAAAGCTGAAATTCCAGCCGGGTCTTGACGAACATCCCGTTGGGGCTCAAATCCTTGGAGCAGACTCCGATACGATGGCAAGGGCTGCTGCGGGTTTCGAGAATATAGGTTATGACCTGATCGATCTTAATTTTGCATGTCCGGTTCCGAAAGTATTAAGACGCCGGCGAGGCGGTTTTATGCTAAACGAGCCAAGGGTCGCTATTGAGATCTTTCGAAAAGTAAGAGAAGCAGTCAAGTGCCCCGTTACCGTTAAGATCCGAATATGTTTCGGCAAAAACGACGGCACGGTAGATAACTTTTGGCAGATATGCGAAGGGTTAAGCAACGAAGGTGTTGACGCAATAACCATTCATGGAAGAGCCGTTAAGGAAATGTACCGCGGCAAGGCCGACTGGGAAATTGTAAAACAAGCGAAGAAAAATTTTCCTAAGACGGTGATAATCGGCAGCGGGGATATACTGGACGCAGAGTCAGCAATAGACAGATATGAATCGAATGGGATCGACGGGGTCGTTATCGCACGCGGGGCAATCGGCAATCCATGGATATTCAGTGAGGTAAGGGCACTGTTTGAAAAGAAAAAAATGCCGACAAAACCAACTCTTCAGGAACAGGGGTTGGTAATGCTAAGACACTTTGAGATGCTTGCAAAAATGAAAACCCAAAGCAAAACCGTTCCGTATTTTCGCAAGTTCAGTGCAAAGTACTGTAAGAGACATCCAGAACGTAAGAAGGTACTGATGGCACTTTTAGGGGCAAAAACGCGGCGGGGATTTCACGATGTTATAAAACAATGGTACGGAGTTGGCATCGACCAAATAACCGAAGAAAGTATTGTAATCAATCTGCCAGACTGAAAACTCTTTTAGGGATTCATCATTTTAAATTCTGCTATGAAATCGGTACGGGCCAGATGAAGGTGCCGTTCTTTATGAAGTGTATGACTTGCTCTATGCTTTGTTGTGCCTTACGCTCAACGCCTTCAGAGGTATTAAACGCATTATGCGGGGTAAGTATCGCCTGCGGAAACACAGCAAGCTTATGAATATCGCAAATCTCTTTATTATCACATTGCTTGCCTGATCTTAACGAAACAGCCAGAACGTTTTCATTACTGTACACGTCCAAAGCTACACCTGCCAATCGCTTTTCTTCCAACAAACGAACAAGACCGCCTGCAGGCGAAAGCTCGCCCCTTGCAATGTTAACAAAGACAGCGTCTGGCTTTGCGTTCTTTAACAGCTCATAGCTGAAATAGCCGGTGTTTTCCGGCGTGAGGTTCATTGATGAAATGATAACGTCTGCCCTGTTTAGCCCCGTTTTAATATCGACATAATCAATGTCCGGATGTCTTTGCACGATATCAACACCAAGTGTTTGCATGCCAAGTGCCCTGCCAAGCAAAACGATCTCATAGCCGATGCTACCAACACCGACGACCAGCAATGTTTTGCCCACACATTCTCTTCCAGTCAGACCGTCGCGGTTAAAATTTGAAAAACTGCTTACCTGCTGCGGCAGTTTTCTTAATAAAGCCAGCCATAACAACATTGCCTGCTCGGCAACGCCGCGGCAACAGTATGTCGGCAGGTAGCCGCACGGAATATCTGTGGAACAATCATTTAGATATTTTAAGATGTGATCAAAGCCGGAGCTTCTGCTAAGTACGGCCGAGAGCTTACCAGACCAGTCAAGAGGAATGATAGACTGTGTACGGATGCTAACGATCGGGGCAGGCAGATCTTCGCTACCGTATTCCTGGATCGTATCGCCGGTAAAGCCGGCATCCAGATCGGGCGGCAGGAACCGCTTGATCTGCTCGGCTTCTTCAGTAAATGCCTCGAAAAAGAAAATATCCATCGCAGCATGTTATTAAATCAGACAGGCAGCAGCAAGGATATATCCAGGAAAGCCATATTAATAGATGTAAGTGAGCGTATTTCCGGGTCAATCGGGGTCACAAGGCGTAAAAAGCATATCTTATGGGGTCATGGGGTCTTTACCGGAGGAAAAAAATTGTCGACCAAGACTTTATAGAGTCATATTCGGAAAAACGACCTAATCTATAAGTCTTTTTTTTAAAGTAAGTTATAACTTTTACTGTTTTTCTTAATGGTATTTTAATAAAAAAGTATGTTAATTTGGGTAATTTGGGTTGACTGGGTAATTTAGAATGTATATTATAGAATAAGAGCCCGTTATGTAATCGGGCTTAATATCGGTAATTTTTGAATCTGGCTTTTGTTTTTGCCGGCTGTGAGGGGCTTGGCAAAAAAGCAATGGAGGAAGGAAAGATGATGGGGAAAATCAGTAAAAGGGGAAATCTTTTTTTAGTTCTCGCAATAGCCATTACGGTGTGTTTTGGCCACGTCGGAGCCGCGAAAGCGGATTCATACATTATAGTATCCGTACCGAGTTCGATCGATCTTGGCAGTATAACAACCTTTGGGAACCACGTTCTTACGCCTACGTTCCCGATGACGATCGAGTCCGACAGCAGCCATCACGTTGAACTATCATTGTCGAATCTGACACATGTCGGCGGTGATTCGATCATCAGTCCGGCTAATTTCACAATGGACCCAATAAGTTCACCAGTAGGGACGCCTCCCGGCGGTGCATCAGTTGACGTTCATATGCAGTTCGACATAACAACTACGACTAAAGAGAAAGCCGGTGGTTATTCCGGAACGCTTACAGTTACGGTAATACCCGGGCCTTAGAAAAGCTAAATATATTCAGCAGGACTCTTAAGAGAGTCGGTTGTTCTTTGAATAATTTAAAACCCTTTGACTGACAGTGCAAAAAAGAGCGGGCAAACCGCTTTGGTCTAAAACAGCGAATTTGCCCGCAAGCATAGGTTCCAGACATCGAGTTAACGGGTGTCTGGAGGAAATAATGTTATAAGCTCTATCGGCAGATATCGGCCAATGATAGAGCAAACTTTGAGAAAGGAAGAGGAAAATGAAAAGATCAGTATTAATAGCATTGGTCGCAATCGTTACCACGATGACCTTTACGCAATGCCTGTTTGCAGATGCGGTAGATATCCCCGTGGTAATGAACATTGCTCCTATTGCATCAATTGTCCTGAATGGCGCTCAGATCGAGCTATTACCAGTACTCGGCAGTATGAACTATGAAGGTGCTACTTTACCACCTAATCAGCCAATAATAACCTGTAATGTACAGGTAACCGTTACTGCCAACACAGTAGGCATTAGTCCATTTATCACTACTGACTGGCAAACAGCTCTTCAGGGTACGGCTTACAACGGAACTTCTACGTCCGATCCAATCCTTGTTGATCCGTTAGCAACGCCATTCAATCTTGGTGTATCCGTATTGGCAGGTAATGTTGATATGACAGTAAGGCCAGATGGTCTTGCAAATGTTGCAACTACAACGGTAACAGTTACGCCATAGAAATATCTAAAACTAAAATTTAGCCCGGTTGAAACATACCGGCTTA
>JAFGKL010000133.1 GCA_016928585.1 Sedimentisphaerales bacterium | reverse complement strand
TGGGGAAAAATTTATAAAAGAAGGTGCCGGCATACTTACGCATTGCAATGCGGGAGCCCTGGCAACCGCAGGGCAGGGCACGGCTTTATCGCCAATGTATGAAGCACACGGTATGGGCAGGAAGTTCAGGGTTTATGTCGATGAGACTCGGCCGCTGCTGCAGGGAGCAAGGCTTACGGCATGGGAACTTGTTCAGGCAAATATAGACGCGACGTTAATATGCGATAATATGGCGGGGATGTTGATAAAGCAGGGTAAGGTAGATGCTATAATAACCGGTGCTGATAGAATAGCAGCGAACGGTGATGCGGCCAATAAGATAGGAACGTTTACGTTAAGTGTTCTTGCAAAAGTCCATGACGTGCCTTTTTATATTGCGGCCCCTTCCAGCACGTTCGATCTTAGTATAAAAACCGGCAAGGAAATTCCTATAGAAGAGAGAGATGCCGACGAGATATGTGAGTACGGCGGTACAAGAAAAACACCGCAGGGAATAAAAGTTTATAATCCTGCCTTCGATGTTACCGATGCGAAAAACATAACAGCGATAATAACCGAAAAAGGCGTAATAGAAAAACCCGACAAGGAGAAAATAGCCCGGCTTCTATCTTAGGCTTAAAAAAATAATGAAAATTCTGATCGATATAATCCATCCTGCTCATGTGCATTTTTTCAGAAATGCTATAAGCGTTCTAAAACAAAAGGGCCACGAAGTTGCGGTAACGGCACGCAAAAAAGATGTTACAATAGAACTGCTCGAAAGATACCAAATACCCTATACTTGCCTTAGTACGGTTGGAAAAGGACAACTGTGCCTTCTTAAAGAATTGATAGTAAGGGATCTTAGGCTGTTTAATTTTTGTCGAAAATTTAAGCCGGATGTTCTTACGGGAATAAGCGGGATGTTTGCTTCACATGTTGGCTTTGTTTTACGCAAGCCTTCGGTAGTATGGGATGACACCGAACATCAGCATTTGGCCCACAAAATAACATGGCCCGTTGCTACTGTTATATGTAATCCAAATTGCTATGCCAAACCGGTCGGCAAAAAACACAACCTCTATAACGGATTCCACGAGCTTGCATACCTTCGCCCCGAAAGATTTACTCCTGACGTTGATGTTGTAAGATCGCTCGGCATAAACCCTGACGAAAAATACTGCCCGATACGCTTTGTCAGTTGGGGCGCCCATCATGACGTCGGTCAGTCCGGGTTAGCAGACGACCAAAAACTTAACTTCATAAAAACAATAGCAAAATATGCAAAGCCGTATATCACTTCCGAAGGTGCTTTGCCTGCAGAACTGGAACCTTACCGACTTACTATGGAAGTTGATAAGATCCACCACGTACTTGCTTTTGCCTCGCTTTGTATAACTGAGGGGGCCACCGTTGCCTCGGAAGCCGCGGTTCTCGGTGTACCTTCGGTTTATGTGAACACGCTGAAAGTCGGATATGTTGATATGCTTGAAAAATACGGGCTCATTAAACAGTCACTCGATATAAAAGAAATAATCGAGTTAAGCATCGAAGCCCTTAAGGACGATAAAACAATAAATAACTGCCGGGCGACCAGAGACAAGATGTTAAAAGACAAAATTGATGTTACGAGTTATATCGTAGAACTTCTGGAAAATATAGCGCAGACAGGAAGATAACGAATATCAGCATGAAGATATTGATGGTGTTGTCAACAAAAACATTTCCCCCCGACGGAAGGGTCGAGCGGGAAGCGCGCGACCTTATTCGCGGCGGTCACGATCTGTACATTATGGCAAGAAGAGGACCCGGCCAAAAGGCTTTCGAAGTTGTAAACGGCGTAAAGGTTATCCGTGTTCCGCTGCCGTTCCAGAGCAAAAAAGCAGTGGCAGATTTTATATATTTTTTCTTTCAACGGTATTTTATTTATTTCCACATCCTTCTTGCCTGCAGAAGGTACCGTATCGAGGCTTTGCACGTTCATGATCTGCCGTATGCATTCGCAACAGCACTGGCAGGAAAAACCTTGAGACTGCCTGTTATCTTTGACATGCATGAATATTACACCGTTATGCTCGGCATGAGTTTCGAGGCGAAGGTGTATCGTAAGTTTAAAATGTTTTCATTCATTTTACTTTGGATGCTTAGTGCCGAGGAGAAGGTTGCCTGTCGCTGGTCCGACAAGGTCATTATTGTTGCCGAAGAACACGCCGACAGGATCGAAAGTTTAGGTGTTAAGCCGGAAGATATAATTGTCGTAACCAATACCGAAGATATTGATCATTTTAGCGGGCTGGCGATCGACGGTTCGATAAAAGATCTATATGGCGACGGATTTGTGATCTTATACGTTGGCGGTTTCAGTCCTCACCGCGGACTAGATACTGCTATACAGGCAATGCCGAAAATACTTGAAAAGATACCCGATGCAAAACTGCTTATGGTAGGCGACGGATGCAACCGACAAGAGCTGGAGGATCTGGCCGGAGAAATGAATTTGCAGGATAAAGTTATTTTTACCGGCTTTCAACCCTTCGAAACTCTGCCGAGCTATATCGATCTTTGTGACATAGGGCTTATCCCGCATATTTCAACCCCTCATATTGAAACCACCATGCCTAACAAGATCTTTCAATTCATGATGCTGGAACGTGCGGTGGTAACCAGCAATGTTAGGCCGCTGGTCAGGATCATTAATGATGCTGACTGTGGAGGATGCTTTAAGGAAAGGGACCCCGACTCACTTGCAGAAACAATTATTGGTCTGTATGATTCAGGTTTAAGGAACAGACTCGCAAACAATGGCAAAAAAGCGGTACAGGAAAAATATAACTGGCAAAAAACAGTTCAAATTTTGCTGGAGTTGTATTCAAAAGATATAGATAAATCTTAAACATTTGTTAAAAAAGGTATGAAATGAGGGTACTTCATTTTGCTGGCTCATATTTTCCAGTGCCCGGCGGAACTTCGACTCGGATACACAATATGCTTGCATCACCGGAAAATGAACATCTCTTGGTTGTGCCGTGGCCCAGGTCTGACCAGCTATCTGAAGAAACCAAAGCTTTAAGCTCTTGTGAGACTAAAGACAATCTTCGTATTCGCAGGGTTAATTTCCCCAAAACATTGTCCTGGATCAAAAAGTCACCTTTTTTGGGGAATTGTGTTTTAGCCGAATTATTCCTTAAAAGCATTAAGAACGAAAAGATTGACATTATACACGGACATAATCCCCGCGCATGCGCGATCGCCAGCCTGAAGTTTAAACAAAAGAAAACTGTTCCGATGATCTACGAGGCTCACGGCATAATGGCCGACCAATCCTCTGCCTCTAATTATTTTGGCATATATGAAGGGTTAAACAAAATGGCGTCCTGGCTCGACTTAAGGACCGCTCGTTATTATGAAAAACAGGTATTAAGAGCCGCCGACCATATCGTTGTGCAGACCGATATCGTAAAAAATCGATTGATGGAATTATATGATCTTGAAAATAAACCGATCGATGTCATTCGAAATGGAGTTGATACGGAAAGATTCGATCCTGACAAATGGCACCGGCAGGGCAGGGCCTTGCGCGATCAGTATGCATGGAACAATTATACGGTTTGTCTTTATAGCGGCTATTTAGACAAAGTCAACGGTATCGATTTTTTGCTGGACTCCCTCGAGCATCTTGACCCAAAGAGCAAAAAAGCTGTCAAGATAGTTTTGGTTGGACGCGGGCCGCTGGAGCAAGAAGTACTGCAAGCTGCAAAAAAACATGAAGATTTAATTGAATATCATGGCCCTGTCAGTTATGAAAAAATGCCGGCCTATTATGCGGCGGCTGATGTTTTTATGATTCCGAGGCCTTCATGCAAACAGGCCGAGACGCTGGTGCCAATGAAACTGCTTGAAGCGATGGCAATGGGGAAGATGTTGTTGGTCAGTAATGTGGCTGCAATGTCTGAAATAATAACTCACAAAAAAAATGGATATGTTTTTGAAAAAGATAATAGTGCAGATTTTCTTTTTAAGCTCGAAGAGATCGTAAATTCAACAGGAGACAGGAGCGGATACTCTATAAAAGCAAGGCAGGACGTGCTTGAAAAATTTGCATGGGAAACCTCACGAAGACAGTTGCAAAATATTTATAACAAGCTGGTTTGTAACAGCTAAAAAACCATATGTGTCGGAAAAAACAATGAATATCAAGGACCTGGAAAATAAAATACTAAGCAGGATCGGACAGCTCTATAGTAGTTCTTCGGAGGATTATCGCGAAAGAGTTATTGATAAGGATCACGTTACTAAATATTTTTATACAAGTTATCATCGCACTAAAGAAATTGTAAAACTGATATCTCGTTTTTCAAAAGACGACAGGATCCTCGACATTGGCATCGGATATGGATTTTATGATATTATTTTAAAGGAGGCGTTTGGATTTGATGTGTCCGGCACGGAAGTAGAAGAAAACATAGCTTCTTACTGCAAGCTGCCTCAGTCTTTCGGGATAAATATAATTAGGGGTGAACTGTCAGACACTGGTGTTCTGGCAGAGCCGGAAAGCTATGACCTGGCCGTTTTTTCTGAAGTTATAGAACACCTTCGAATTTCTCCTATGAAGGCTCTGTTGGAAATTAAAAACATTTTAAAACCTGGCGGACGACTCATACTTACAACGCCTAATATTGCCGGCCTTACGAACATTTTAAAATTAAGTACCGGAAGAAATATTATCGAACAATTTCCGGACGACGATTCCGGGCTCGATCATGTTACAGATAAGTTGGTTCATATTCGTGAATACACAATGGACGAACTAAAAAACCTTGTTAAGCGAGCAGGGTTTACCGTTGAATCGGCTAAGTTTTCAATTTCTAATGACAAAATTCCTGCAGGATCCGACGTAGATCTTTCAAAAAAGATCTTGCGGTCATTATTATTACCGCCACGCTTTATCCTTCCGGGTCTTAGAAGTTTGCTTGTTATAGTTTGCCGAAAGGCTTAATGCGTAAGGATTTTCAATGAAGTCTAAAGACAAGGTTAAATTTGACTGGAAAAACGACAAGCATACTCATCTCGATGTTCGCAGGCTTTACAGCTATATTTGCCAGCTTGAGTATGCCATGGATGCTGCTCCGGAGAAGGTTCTGTATGTTGGCAAGGGTACAGGTATCGCACCGGACCTTTTAAGTCGGTGTCCGGGCGATCCTGAAGTAGCAACAATTGACATAGAGCCGGATTTTAAGCCGGACATAGTGGGATCGATTCTCGATATTCCTTTAGAAGATAACTCTTTTGATGTAACCATGTGCTGCCAGGTGCTGGAGCACTTGCCGTTTGACTCTTTTCAAAATGCCCTTGAGGAAATATGGAGAGTAACAAAAAACAGGCTTGTCTTGAGCGTACCTAACCGAGGATTGTATTTCGGATTTCGAGCAAAGGTTCCGCTTTTAAAGTTTGGCTTTTCGATATCTCTGCCACGGTTCCCATTGATGTTTTTGTCCTATCCGGAAGAAAAAGCCAAATTAAACGGCCATTGCTGGGAGATCGGATATAAAGGAACGAGCATGGCAACAGTAAAAAAAAGGATACTCGATGCCGGCTGGATGATCAAAACCATTAAAAGGGTACCTGACTGGGCATGGCACACTTTTTTTGTTCTTCAAAAAAATTGATTTGGTATATATAGTTGAAAAAATTACCGGGAAGATTGTTTTGTTCCTGTATTATTCACCTGTTCGCTGAATGAGAATGCAAGTTAACTGGTGGTTATCACCGGCGCCTACTTTCCTGGGCGGAATGATCTGGTTTCCAACGGTCCAATGATCGCCTTCCCAAAACTGCCAATATTCCTGTTCTACGATCGTACCGTGATTTTCCTGAACCCATTTGTTCAATTCCGTTCGTGAATATGATTGTGTAATGAAGGGAACATTTTGGCCGTAACTGGAACCGGTCAGCTCATAAACATTTTGTACATACCTATTCTCATTATAAGGAAATGTCAGTATCAAATAGCCGTTAGGATTCAACAGGGAGAACATGTTCCGGACGGCAGAGTCAGGTTTTTTTATATGCTCAAGAACGCTTATGCACGTAATAAGATCAAAAGTGTCTTTAAGATTAGTGTTAGTTATATCATCATTAATGACATGGTAATGCCGATTGGACCTTCCTGCCGGCCAATAGTCATGAATGTTATCGATCGCTGTCACCAGGAAGCCGCACTTGCGCATTAAGTGTGGAAGCGAGATGCTGCCCGTACCAACATCAAGAATTTTAAGCGGATATATCTCCATTAATTTTCTAAAAACAAATTCTAACTCAACAGGCCTTTCGTTAAAACGAACGAAAGCCTGAGTATTATATTCATGTTTACAAATCCAGCGGGAAGGGAGATTCAGTAAGAACTCACCAATTGATTTAAAGGTTCTTCGCGCCAATTATAATACTCCATAGATCTTTGATTAGTTATAATGCTAAGTCACTTTCCTGATATAGTATCAAATCCGCCTAAAAACTCAACCCCTCTGAAAGCTTCTCGAATTTATTTTACTTAAGGACCTATGGAGATAAAGGTACGGCGACCGGCTTGCTCAAACCGGGAAACTAATTCTGCTTTTCTTTGAACTTGACATAATAAACACTCTGTTCTACACTTTGTTCCTGTAAAAAGGTGTTTTTAGAGGCATACAGTGAATATTCGGACACGCAGTTTTATTATAATGTTCAGCCGGGGACTTACCCAGCTTACCACGGTTATCCTTAGCATTATTCTTGTTCGTATGGTAAGCCAGCAAATTTTTGGTATGTATAGGCAAGTCTATCTTGTTTATATAGTCCTTGCGGCCGCATTTTCACTTCAACTTGACAGCAGTTTGTATTATTTCGTCCCCAAGCTCCCCCTTGACAAGCGCCGCGCACTTATAACGCAGACTTTTCTCATTACTATGGGGCTGGCTTCTGTGATAGCTCTAATAATGTTTGCAGGGGCCGAATTGATCTCTCAAAAATTTAACAACCCCGGACTGGCGCCATTGATAAAAATATTTGCCCTTTATCCTTTCGTAGAAAGGTTGATGGTTTTAATACCGGCTTTTATGATAAGTATTGACCGTCCTGTACGGGCCGGCTTTTATACGCTTGCTGCTTTTTCCGGCCGTATTGCTGCGGTCGTGATAACATTTATGCTTGGTTACGGACTGACAGAGGTAATGTGGGTTGTTGTTTGCACCGGTGCAGTGGTATCAGCAGCCGGGTGTTTCGATGTTTTAAGGTTTTGCGAAATAGGAAAATGGCAACTCGAAAAAGATCTTATTACTGAACAGTTTCATTATACCTGGCCATTGCTGGCAGGAATGGTGGTTGCGACTTTGAACCTGCAGCTGGACAAAGTACTAATATCGGTTTTTCTTGGTACGGAGTCCTATGCCGTTTATTCCTGCGGGGCGATGCAGCTGCCTGTTGTCGGCCTGGTGACTGTTAGCCTAAGCTATGCTATGATGCCCGATCTGGTGGTTATGCTGGAAAAGGGTAATCTCGAGAAAGCGATTTGGACCTGGCAGGAAGGTGCCAGAAAGTGCAGCCTTGTAATATTTCCATGTTTTGTCTTCTTCCTCGTAACAGGTTTTGACTTTATGGTGTTTCTTTACGGCAAAGACTATTCGCAGGCGAGCTGGCCGTTCAGAATATATTTATTGGCACTGCCTGTTAAAGTAGCGATCTATGCGACGCTTTTCCGGGCGGCAGGCAAAACCGCCCCCATTGCTAAAGGTGCAATAATAGCATTGGTGGTAAACGCAGTGGTAAGTATAACACTTGTTATCCTTGGCAAAAACGGAACACTTACTTTTATCGGTCCGGCCATCGGAACCGTAACGGCTACATGGTGTTCGTGGCTCTACCTGCTAAGCAGGATAAGAAGTACTATGTCTGTTACTATTGGGCAGGTTATGCGATGGAAGGAACTTGCCGGCATTTTATTTGCATGTGTTATATGCGGAGCAATATTGTGCATAGTTCCTTTACCCAAAATGCCGCTGGTGATCAAACTTATAGTACAGGCGATTATATATTCTGTTATATTCCTGGCGATTGTTTTATCAACCGGGCTGCTCAATAAAGACGAAAAACAGCTACTCATTTTGCCGGTATCGTTGATTAAAAAATGGTGCTTTCCTTCAAAATCGATCTAACCCGGACAACATCCGAAGAAGGCCCTTAAAAAGGCCCAAATAAAGTTCTGGACGAGAAGCCTGCGGATTTTGTATAATGCCTTGATTGATATGGGATTAAGTGCAAGATCGTCTATGAAGCTTATAATACAAATACCATGTTACAACGAAGAAAACACCTTGCCGGAGGTTGTTCGGGATCTGCCGAAAGAACTGCCTGGCGTCGATGTTATAGAGTACCTTATTATCGATGACGGCAGCAGCGATAAAACGGTTCAGATCGCCCGCGAACTGGGGGTTCATCATGTCTTAAGTCTCGGTACCAACCGCGGCCTCGCTTTTGCTTTTCTTGCGGGCATTGAACGGTGTCTCGACCTCGGTGCCGATATAATAGTCAACACAGATGGTGATAATCAGTATGACGGACATTGCATAGGCGATCTTATTCAGCCGGTAGTTGAAGGCAAACTTGATATTGTTATCGGAGCAAGACCCATCGAAAACATCAAACACTTCTCATGGCTTAAGAAAAAATTGCAGCGTGTCGGCAGCAGGGTTGTTAGGCAGTTTTCCGGAACAAATATCCCTGATACTACCAGTGGCTTCAGAGCATACTCGGCCAGGGCCGCTATGAGGCTGCATGTTTTCAATCGATATACTTATACACTTGAGACTATTATACAGGCCGGTCACATGAACATCGGCATTGGGCATGTGCCCATCAAAATAAATCCTAAAACAAGAGAGTCACGCTTGATATCTTCAATTCCGAAATATATATCGCGTTCGATGGCTATTATTATCCGATCTTACATAACATATAAACCGCTTAGAACTTTTCTTTATTGTTCTCTGGTTCCGGCAGTGATAGGTGTGGGTCTCTGCGTCAGATTTTTATATTACTTTATAACAAGCCATACAGCCGGCGGCCACGTACAATCTCTCATCTTGGCGGCGATACTGCTTATCATAGCATTCAACCTTCTAACTTTGGGAGTACTGGCTGATCTTATAAGTGCCAACAGAAGACTTATACAAGAAGCACTTTACAACACACGAAAACAAAAGCATAAAAAGGACATGGCCGGCGGCGATTCTTAATATTGCCGACTGCGAAGATCAAACCATGGGACGAACCGGAAGATCAAAACGGACAAACAAACAACCTAAATCTCAGGCAGAACCGACCGCTGTCCTTGAGATCGATCCCTTAAAAGAAAAACGTTTTAATATCTGCATAGCTATTTTGATACTTGCCT
>JAFGKL010000011.1 GCA_016928585.1 Sedimentisphaerales bacterium | reverse complement strand
TGACGAGCTTCGCCTGGGCCCAAGGGCCAAAGACCCCAATTCCCCGGCAGAGATCGCAAAAGAAAATATGTTTTTTGATGAGCCGGTCATTCCTTCAGAACTTTTGCTTAACCCTGCTGATCTGAATGGCGACGGTGAAGTGAATATAAGTGACTTGTTTCTTTTTGCAATGAACTGGCTTGAAGATCAACAATACGATCTTGACATTCCGACTGAGAAAGCAAAGGACACCACGGTTGTTCTTGAAAAACAAAAAGATGGGGGTGACAAAGAATCGCAGAAAGATGACCAAGGCACCGAGCTTGTCAAAAAGGAACTTACCAGCAAAGAGCAGGCCGCTTATATAAGTGATATTTTTGCAACTGTTCTTAAAGCCTCGGAATATGCAAAGCCGGAAGAAAAAAAACAACTGCTTGAAGATGAATTCATTAAGGAGACTATTCAAAAGGCCCTTGATCTTGCACAAAAGTATGAGTCTGAGGGTGGATGGGTAGACTCCTATGCGCATTGTTATTATTGGCTTACTGAGCTTGACAAGGATAACGCCGAGTACAAGGAGCATGCCGAGCAGCTCCTTGATATGGCCATGATCGAAATGGCCCTGATGGACAACAGTTGCGAGACCAGCCTTGAACGCCACGAAGGTATTAAAGAGAATATGCTTGTTCGTGCAGTTAAAGCACTCGATTTTAATTATGTTAGTGTTGTTGATTATGCCCAGATGGCCAATGACGGTATTGGAAACGCTTATCTGCTCGGAAAAGTTGTTGCTGACAGCAAGAAAGATATTGCCTACCGAACCGATCCTGAAAATTGCGAAAAATGGTTTTCAGGTCTTGACAATATCAGAGACGAAGTTAATTCACCGGATGCAATTATAACTATGAGAAAGTTCCTTTCGGTGTTTGATCAGATAATTGAGCTTAACAGAAACACCCTTGCTCTTCCGGATGAAGTTGTTATCGCCCAATTTTCAACTGCGTCGCTAGAATCACTTGATCCTTATACAAGTCTTGTGTGGCCGTGGGAGGTAAAAGACTTTCAGAAAAGCATGACAAATCAGTTCAGCGGCATAGGTATCCGTATTTCAAAAGTAAGAGGCGTTTTGACGGCTGTAAGTCTTATTCCTAATACCCCGGCGTATCATTCCGGGCTCGATGCCGACGATTCGATTATTGCTATCGATGGTGAGTCCACCGAGGATATGAGCATGAATTGTGCGGTAAGTAAAATAACAGGCCCGGAAGGGACCGACGTTACGCTTACTATACAGCATGCCGGCTCCGAAGAAACTAAAGATATTGTTATAACAAGAGCGAATATTGTTGTTCCTACCATACAGGGGTGGCAAAGGGATGACGCAGGAAAATGGCGGCATATTATCGATCCTTTGAACAAGATCGGATATGCAAGGATCACCGCTTTTTCAGAAAACACCGCAAAAGATATGGAAGCGGTTCTTGACGAGCTTGAAATAAATGGTCTTAACGGTTTTATTTTGGACCTTCGTTTCAACACCGGCGGCTATTTAAGTGCTGCAGCTGAAATAGTAGATCTTTTTGTCGATGACGGTCTCATTGTAAAGAGCCAGCCTCGGTGGGGAGTTTCGAGTTATGAAACGGCACATAAAAAAGGAACGCATCCTGATTATCCTTTAGTTGTTCTTATTAATGATGTCTCTGCCAGTGCCTCTGAGATCGTTGCAGGTGCGCTTCAGGATGACAAGTTCAAACGTGCAGTTATCGTCGGGCAAAGAAGCTATGGGAAAGGCAGCGTCCAGACCATTACTTCCTTCTCCGGCGAAGGTTCCCAGTTGAAGTATACTATGGCCTATTATCATCTGCCTTCGGATCAAAGAGTAAAGAACCGTTATGTCATGGAAAAACTCGGAAGGAAGGACTGGGGCATCAGCCCTGATGTTGAGGTTAAAATAGAATTGAGAACCGAAGAGGGGCAGAAAATGCTCAAGATGCAGGGAGCCAACGAGATACTCGCAAAGGCTGACCACGACAAAGAGCTTAATCCCGTAAAAAGATATTCGCTGCAGGAAACCATTGATTCCGATCCGCAGATATCCATTGGCCTGCTGGTGCTTAAGAGCAAAATAATACAATCCGGCAAAAACATTCAGTTTGGCGAAGAAGATCAGGCACCTGTCGTAAAAGCTGATGAAGAAAACAATAGCTAATTGTAGTTGATCAGGTTTAGAAGGGAAGGAAAACCCCCGGTGGAAAACAAATCGGTTAGTAAGTTTGAGGAACAAAGACAAGCAAAGCTTGAAAAGATCGCCGCTCTGGGCATAGATCCGTTTGGCCAGAGATTTGACGGGGCAAGACCGGCGTTGCAGATAAAAGACGAATACAAAGAAGGTCAGCAGAGCTGTGCTGCCGGCAGGATCATTTTATTAAGAGATATCGGCAAGCTTATCTTTATTACACTTCGAGATTCTTCAGGAACGATACAGCTTGGCCTCAGTAAAAAACTGCTCGCGGACAGTTGGGAACTTGTAAAGCTGCTTGAGCTTGGCGACCTTTTAGGCGCAAAGGGCCAGCTTGGAAAAACAAAAACTGGCGAGATAACCATCTGGGCCGAAGAAGTGACGATCCTTGGAAAAGCTCTGCTGCCGCCGCCGGAAAAATTCCACGGTCTTTCCGATGTTGATCTTCGTTACAGACAAAGATATGTCGATCTTTGGGCGAACCCTGAGGTACTGGAGATATTCATAAAAAGAAGCAACATTGTTGCCCATATGAGAAGCTTTCTAAGAGATAAAGGTTTTAATGAAGTTGAGACCCCGATGATGCAGGCTATCGCCGGCGGTGCGGCCGCGAAACCTTTTATCACTCATCATAACAGTCTTGATATGGACCTTTATCTGCGTATCGCGCCGGAGCTTTTCCTGAAAAGACTTCTTGTCGGAGGCATGGAAAAGGTTTTCGAGATCAACCGCAACTTTCGCAACGAAGGATTAAGCACAAGGCACAATCCGGAATTTACCATGCTCGAACTTTACCAGGCTTATGCCGACTACAATGTTATGATGGAGATAACCGAGCAGATCATTTGCGATCTTGTAGAGAACTATTGTCAGGGGCCCGTGCTTGATTTTGGCGAGATGAAGATAGATTATTCGAAGCCGTGGAAAAAAGCAAAATATGCCGATCTTCTCAAAGAACATGCCGGCTGTGATATAAAGGATATTGCTGCGGTGCGTAAAAAGGCAGAGAAATTGCATATCGAGCACAAGTCAATGGATGATGCTGTTGTCATCAATGAGGTTTTCGAAGCGACGGTGGAAGACAATCTTATCAACCCGACGTTCGTGATTGACTATCCTGCGGCGATATGTCCGCTGACCAAGAAAAGCAGGCAGGACCCTGATTATGCCGAAAGGTTTGAATTGTTCATCGGTAAAATGGAGCTTGCCAACGCCTATACGGAACTTAACGACCCGAGTGTTCAGGAAGAGAATTTTAAAAAACAACTCAAGGGTCAGAATGAATCTATGGCTACGATGGACACTGATTTTATCAATGCCTTAAAATACGCGATGCCGCCTGCGGGCGGACTGGGTATCGGGATTGACAGACTTGTTATGCTTTTAACCGGAGCCACCAGTATTAGAGATGTCATCCTGTTCCCATTGCTAAAGCAGTCTCCGTCCGATACGTAAAGCCGCACCTCTTTCATGGAAGGTTTATGAAGCATCTTAGCGTTTTTCTTTGCTTGAAGTATCTGAGAAAAAAGAAGATAATACTTCTTAGTGTAGCCGCTGTATCGATGTCAACAGCATTATTGATCGTCATCGCAAATCTTTTTACGGGTTTTATCGAAGTTCTTGAAAACTCTTCTTCACTGCAGATGGGAGATATCGTTTTAAATGCGCCTTCCTCGCTGAAAATACCTCAATACGACAAGTTTATCGAGGAACTTGAAGATCATCCTTGCATTCAGGCCGCAACTTCTGTTTTGTCCAGCCAGGGACTTTTACTTCTTGATAAAGGAAATGTAAGAGCCGTCAAAATATGGGGTATCCAGGTTCCGCACCGCTGCCTTGTAACTCCTTTCAAGGAGACACTTATAAGGCAAAAGGATCTTGACCCGCAGCCGTCCTTTATTTTGGACGACGCTTCGGAAATGACCGGTTTTCTGGGCATTGGGCTTGTTTCAAAACCGGACGAAGAAACAGATGAATATGATTTCGATAAGGTCGATCAGATCATCTCGAAAAAAGTTTATCTAACTACCGGTTCGGACTTTGGTAAAAAAACAAAGATCATAAAGTTCGTCGTTGCCGATGCGGTCTTTAGCGGGATACATGACTTTGACAACACTTTTGTTTATCTGCCGATCGAGCAGCTTTCGGAAAAACTTTATCCGGACAAAACACCTGTTTGTGATACTATCCAGATCAAAACAGCACCCGGCATTGATCCTGAACTGGCTATAGACAGCGTAAGAGTTGTCTGGCAGGAATTTGCTTCAAACAGGCTCGACTGGAATGCATTTGCTGTTGCTTCGACCGATATAAGTACCTCGCGATCTCTTCAGTACCAGCTTGTCGCCGAGTACAAAAAACAAATGGGTATGCTACTGCTCATCTTTGGAGTTATCAGCGGCGGTGTCATACTGCTTGTCTGCTGTATTTTTTATCTTATCGTTATGACCAGGCAAAAAGATATCGCTGTTGTAAAAAGTTGCGGTCTTGGTGCCGGATCCGTATGGGTTTTGTTCCTTTTCTTTGGAATGCTTGCAGGGATTGCCGGCTCGGTTATCGGGACCGTTATAGGTTTTGTTGTTACTATCCACGTCAACACCATTGAGCGATGGGTAAGCAGTATCCTCGGCTTAAAGCTGTGGAATTCGAGTACGTATATGTTCAGCCGTATCCCCAACGTTATGAACTGGGATTATGCTTTCTGGATAGTTATCTTTGCCGTTGCGGCCGCTGTGATAGGGGCCTTAATACCTGCGATCGTCGCAGCAAGAATAAGACCCGTGAAGATATTGAGATACGAATAAATGTATAAATTTATTTTGCCAATTCGTTTTATGCTTAAGCGTCGAATTACGATCCTTGCGATCACCTCAATAGCGCTGTGTGTTTTTATTACACTGGTTGTAATGACCATACACGGCGGAATTGTGGATGACTTCAAAGAAAAAAATCATAATTTTGCAGGCGATTGTGTCATAAGTACCGATTCGCTGGTGGGCTTTCCTTATTACGATCAGTTCCTTGACGAACTCAGGAGCCAGCCGTTCGTTTTTGCCGCGGCCCCGGCCATAAGAAGCTACGGCTTACTAAATCAGCCCGACAGCGATATCAACATGGGCAAGGAGATAATGGGTATCGATCCTGTCGATTTTTCTCGTGCGACGGGTTTTGGAGATACCCTTTACTATCACAAAAAAGATCCTCAAAACGCTTTCCTGCATACTTCTGACAAGGATCTGCCCGGATGCGTTGTCGGCATTATAATGATGCACGGCCCAACCGACAGGACCGGTAAATATTATCATGACGATCATCAGCCGAAGGTCAGTCTGACCATAAGTTGTTTTCCCCTGACGGCAAAAGGAGCGCTTGCCAAAGCAGCAACGGGTCTTGTAAGCTCAAAAACTTTTATCTTTGCCGATGACAGCCACACACATATTCCCAGGATAGATTCACAAATGGTCTATATTCCCTTCGATAT
>JAFGKL010000132.1 GCA_016928585.1 Sedimentisphaerales bacterium | reverse complement strand
GGACTTTTGTCAAAAACAGTGTAATGTTTAAGTCTAAAGGGCTGATGCACCTGAAAGTAGAAACATGTTGAAGGCATATTTGTCCTGCTCCATTAAAATGCTAAACGGTCATCATCATTTCGTTGTAGACGTCCACGCACTTCCTTGCTGCGTCTTCCCATCGGAGTTTGCGAACTTCAAAATTGCCGTGCTCCCGTAATGTCATTCGTAAAGACGGGTGCTTCAAAACGGCTATTATCTTATTGGCCATTTCCTTTGTGTCCCAGAAGTCCACCTTTAAGACGTGTGTCAAAACTTCTGAAACGCCGCTCTGTTTGCTGATCAATACGGGGACATCCCGATTCAGCGCTTCCAGAGGGGCAATCCCGAACGGTTCGGAAACCGAAGGCATTACGTACAGGTCTGCCATGTCATATACTTTTTCCACGTCCTTGCCTCTCAGGAAACCGGTGAATAGGACTTTTTGTCCAATACCCATCTGGGCAGCCATTTCTATTATGCGTCCCATCATGTCTCCCGAACCGGCAATAACGAACTTGACATTATCTACTACGTCAAGCACCTGCTTTGCGGCATCAAGGAAATATTCAGGTCCTTTCTGCATGGTTATCCGCCCGAGGAAAAGGACGATCTTTTCTTCTTTTCTGATCCCGACGTTGCTGAGTGCATTTATGCCCTGGCCGTTGCGTTCGACGCCGTTATAAACCACTTTGACTTTGTCCGGCTCTACTCCGTAGCGATCTATTACGATCTTTCTGGTCAGGTGGCTTACTGCTATTATCTTTGATGCGACATGCATGCCATGCCGCTCAATGTCATAAATTCTCTGATTGACGTTTTCGCCGCTTCTGTCAAACTCAGTCGAGTGAACGTGTATGATCAATGGTTTTCCAGTAGCGTATGCAACCGCTATCCCGGCCGGGTATGTCATCCAGTCATGTGCGTGGATGACATCAAAGTCCTCCTGCATGGCTATCCTTGTTGAGGATGCTGCATAACGCTGTATTTCGTAAAACATGTCTCCGCCATAATGATCTGAACAGCCGGGGTGTTCGAGATATGAATCGCTCTCTTGAATTTCTCTTAGACGTTTAAGCCTGATCGCTTCTTCGTAAAGCTGCTGATATTCTTCGGGGCGTGCATACGGGGAAAACGCGAGAGAGTTAATCGCATGGAATTTAACATTTTCCATGTCCTCAAGCTCGAACGATATTGCTCCCGGTATTCTAGCGGTACTCGGGCTGAGCATCCTGACGTGGGTGGAGTGTTCCGAGTTTACAGGTTTGGGTAGTACAAAGAAGACTTGAAGTCCCATTTTATTCATGGCCTTTGTTAGACCATAGCATGCTGTGCCGAGACCACCGCTAATGAACGGAGGGAATTCCCATCCAAGCATGAACACCCTCATGATATTTCTCCATGCCTGGTTGCTCCCAATCCTTTAGAGCATTTGCGTTTGTACAACCTGTCCATTAACAATGCTTGTCCCATCCTTAAGAAAGCAGTTTAGAGAAAAATCTTAAGTTTCATTTACATATATTATCGGAATTTTTATGTCAAATGCTTTAAAAATATAACTTTATGATGTTGAAAGGGGTATTTTTTTGGTATTTTCACAAAAATAATTATGCGAGAGTTTATACAAGGATGTTTTTACTTAATTTTTATATGATCTCAAGGCACTTTTTTTGGTATTTAAAGACAAAATGAGACCTCCCCCTGTAATGAAGGAGCCGCCCCAACGATGTCGGAGCGGCCCATCTTTTTTTGACTAATTACAAGCTGCCGATCTAGTGCTCAAAAGAACCGGTCCTGCTAAAGGTCCTGAGGCTTTACTGTGCTACGACGGTTAGCCTTGGTCCTTTTCATGGCACAATCAAGCATGCCGTAGATCTGATCACTCAGAGCAGCAATAGCATCAGATGACGTCATCATGCCTTTGCTCTTGATGTAAGCTTTTACCTTGCTGGCGACTACCAAGACTTCTTTCTTTGATGCTGCTTTTTTCTTCTTCTTTGCCATTTTGTGACCTCCATGTAAAAATATGTTCCAATAATAACGCGGCAACAGCCGTCAAAACGCCTTTGAGAGGCATATTCTTAACCTATTTCGTGTATCATGCAACAAAAAAATTCGTGTTTTTTTAAAAATTTTGCATCTATAGACGCTATAACCGGAAAATTCGACATTTGCGGTACTATCGAAATGGGCATTTGGAATTAGTTGTGCATTTTTTGAGCAATTTTTGATTAATCATGCCTGATCTTTTGACGAAGAAGCCCTCGTTGGAATAAGTTTTGAATTTGTTTAGTTGTCATTTTATTTCGGGAGATAGAAATGCCCAATCGCCATGAAAAAAAGCAGTCTTCCAAGACCCAGCTAAAGGATTTTGTTACAGTTGCCTTTGCAGAAGACATGGATCTTGCAAAGCATTACAAAGAGATCCTTAGCGAAGAGAATATTCCAGTTGCTATTAAAACTCAAACAGATCCATCGAATTTTAGCGGTATAGCAATCATGGTTCCTGAGGATCATCTTGACGTTGCACACGTTCTGATCGAATCTCAGAATGAATACAATGATTTTTACGATATGGTCTTCAATGAGGACGAATTTAGTTTAGACAGCGACGATATTGATGAAGAGTATTTTGACGAGCAGTTTTAATCCCGAAGGTTGATCTGTATTTGAGGATGTTGCAATGTCTGAAGAGAAAAGTTTTCTTGAGAGAAGGCAGGAAGTTACAGAGCGTCGCATAGGCTTCGATCGCAGACGTGGTCCCGGTCACCGCAGGTCAGAGGAAAGACGAGCCGCCGAAGAAGGTGAAATGACGGATGAACAGTTCCAATTTCTGATGGCAATAGATCAGTACAAAAGAGAGAATCAAAAGCCTTTCCCGACGTGGACAGAAGTTCTTGAAGTAATAGCGGCTTTAGGTTACAGGAAGGTTGCTGAGCCGCAATCACTTAAGTCTTTCGAAAAACCCCAGCCCATAAGTGTCTGAGAAGTTCCTTATTTTGCCAGTTTTGCTACTGGTTATCCCGATCCATCAAAATAACTATCTTTTTGAGATATTCTGCGGTTAATTTTTGCTGCAGAATTTTTTTTATTTCTCCGATGCCGGTCCTCTGAGTGGTGTGCATGACGACGACGTGTTCGTTTTGGAGCTTGCCGATCAGTTGGGCAAACTCATCGACGTGCATATGCTTGCCGGCCTGTGCCCGATCGATATGATCATCGATAAAGAAAGTGCATTCTACTATAAGTATTTTGCTTTTTGCTACATAATCCAGCGACGAGAAATCGACGAATTTTGTGTCTCCGAGATAAGTTACGATGGGAATCTCTATTGACCTGTCTATCTCTACGTTTTTTCTTTTAAGCTCTACAAGCTGTTGTCCGGTTAGTCCGATGTATTCGTCCCTGAGTTTTTTTCGTTTTTCAATAATCGTATAACCTACGGAACCTTTGCTGTGCCTTGAAGGGAAAACCTTTGCAATTAGATTGGGTTTTATTCTGCACTCATCTCCGGGCTTTACTCCGACGATCTTAGCGGGTATCTGGTTGCCATCCAGTTTTCCCCATGCCTTTATGATGTCTTTTATTGGGTCGATAAGATTTTCAGGCGCAAATACAGTTCCGGGTTTTTGTCCGCAGAAGTTCCTGTGTGACAAATAGTATGCCAGTCCAGCCGCATGGTCGATGTGGCCATGCGTAAGCAGCACATTATTGATGGGTATGAGTTGGTCAGGTGCCTTGCCGATATCGAAGCAGACATCGAGCTGGGGCATTCCTATGACGGTTTCCTCGCCGGCTACCGAGTACCCGATAATCTCCATTCCGTCTATTTCAAGTTTAAAAAGTCTGTGACTTGCCATCGTTTTTCGCCTAAAAACACGATGTTAGCCCCAAAATGGTGGTATGTCAATCCGTATTTCCTGCAATTACATATGCATAATCGAGTTAACATGTTTGCTTGACTGTATGGGCTTTTCGAGTAGAATATTTTAACGAATCTAAAATAAGGGAGAACATTTATGGAGATGCAAGGCTTAAAAAGATCATCACAATCCAACCGTTCTGGATATGCAATTCTGATGCTGCTTGTTGTTGTTGCTATCGGGCTGATAATTTATTGGATGGACATAAATGCTTTGTTCGGAAATTTGCCGAAAAGTGTAGATCCAAAATCATCCCATGAGGTTTTGCCGTGGGAAAAAAAGGACAGCTTGTTAAGTCGCGGACAGGAAGCAAACACAGATCTTTCCGAGGGTCAACCTGTTATCGACAGAGATATTTTTATTGAGGCCAGTGTTGAACAAAGCAATACTACCGGTGACTTTATTGTTACTATCTCTCCGGACGGCAAAGTGGCAGGGAGCTGGTATGCAGATTATAATAAAGGCACTAACCCGAGAATGAATTATGTAATGAATGCCAAGTTCAAGGGTAATGTGGATCCGGGGGCTGTATTTTTTGACGAGAACGGTGAAGATCCTACAAAACTTTTTTTTATAGCCAAAGGTGAAATCGCTATTCTTGCAAGTAATTTTGACGGAGGCGGTATACAAAACAGCAATCAACAAATCTGGGTTACCGGCTGGCTCGACCCTGACTATAAAGCTGAAGGCGAAATGACACTTATTACCGGCAGGAACAGCTATCAAACGTTCAACTGGAAATCTACGCCTAAATCCAATAAAGCACTAAAAGGATTATTATAAGGTTTTTGTATAAACACCCTAATCCCCAGTAAAGATCATTGTCAAATGCCGGACAGAAGAAAACATAGAGGAGCAAACCCCGAAGATGCCAAGCTTTTTGAGATGAAGGCTCTTCCGGATCTTTGCCGGGCTGTTGGCGATATGTCGCTTTTGCTCGGCAGGGGCTATTCCGAAAAGAGTTGCCTTAAACTTGTCGGCGACAGATTTGGTCTTACCAAACGACAACGTTTTGCTGTTATGCGATGTGCATGCTCTGAGTCCCAGTTAAAAGCCAGAAAAGAAAAACAGATCGCAGTAGATTTATTGAAAGATCGAGCCATTGTTATCGACGGCTATAACCTTCTTATTACTATTGAAACATTTCTGAGTGGTGGTTTTGTTTTTATTGCATGTGACGGTTGTGTACGTGATATTGCAGGCATCCACGGGACATATCGGACAGTTGTAGAGACCACAGATGCCCTTGAGTTAATAGCCGAGTCCTTAGGTGAATTAGGCGTATCACATTCTCTTTGGCTGTTTGACAGTCCAGTTTCCAATTCCGGGAAATTAAAAACCCTTATCTATGAATTAATCGAGAAGAATAGCTGGCCGTGGGAAGTTGAACTGGTTATCAATCCGGACAGAGAACTTATATCTTCTGACAAGATCATTGCTACCGGAGATTCTGATGTTCTTGACAAATGCCCAAAGTGGACAAATCTTAGTGCCTATATCATAGACAAATCCAAAAGCACCGTTACGAATATCATTGACCTTTCAAACCCCTGTTTTTGATGGATAGGGCGAGTTTTTGAGAAAAATGCAACGTTTTGTGATATTCTGCGTTTATAATTACGATGACAGCTAAAATAAGCAAAAAGTTAATATGGAACGACATGAACCAGAAGAACAGCGAAACCCAAACGGATATCCTGTTGCAGAAAGCGTGCAGTGACCCTGCCGCCTTTGCAAAGCTGTATCGCATGCATTATGACCAGGTTTTTCGCTATTGCTCACGGAGGTTATTTAACCGACATGTCGCGGAGGATGTTACCTCTACGGTCTTTTTTAAGGTTATGAGCTCTATGGGTACTTTTAAGGGCGATATTGGTGATTTTCGCAGATGGCTGTATCGGATCGCGACCAATGCAGCCAATGACCATCTTAGAAGTTCTGTAAGAAGGGCCGAGGCGATGCAATCGGTTGCACGGAACTGCTCCTCCGGTTTTGTCCTGAACGTCAGCGCTGACGTTGATCTAGAGGATAAAAAGCTGCTTTTGAAAAAGGCAGTTCTTAGCCTTAAACCTAAGTACCAGACTGTCATCGCGTTACGTTTTTTTGAAAATATGAAACTAACCGAAGTTGCCGAAATACTGGACCAGAAACCAGCCACTATCCGAAGTCAGCTGAACCGGGGCCTTGAAAAGCTTAGAAAAAAGCTCAAAGCAGCCGGAGCGGTTGTTCAATAAGCGAGGTATGAAAATGAACGATAACAAACAAGATATAGAGCAATATCTAAAGAATATTGAATTTGACGATGCACCGGATCACGGGCATCGCGATCTGCTCGAAAAAAAGCTTCTGCTTAACTTTGGTGTGTCCGGTTCTCGGCAAAATTTATTATGGAGAACCATTATGAACAGTAAAGTAACTAAATTCGCGGCAGCGGCTATGATAATAGCAGCGGTGCTTGTCGGGATGAATTTAATGACGAATACCGGAAGCATTGCGTTGGCCGATGTACTCGAAAAAGTTATGGGCATACACTCATATGCGTATCGTGTGCAAACGACCAGCGCCGATGTGTCCGATTATTCGGAATTCCAGATGTTGATATCAAAAGATTATGGTTTTGTATCAAAAACTTATACTCCGGATAAAGAAACCGGTCGCATGAAGCTTTTCGGTGAAAATTATGTCGTGGCCTCTGAAGGGATCATGATAAGCCTTATTCCTGAGCAAAAATTGTTCATCGAGATCAAACTAGATGATAAAATTATGGAAGCTGCTAATCAAGCTTTGAAAGAGACCGGACAGGACAGTACCAGCCCATTACTCTTTATTGAGAGATTCATCGAGAATCCCTATAAAGAGCTCGGTACCAGCTATATAGATGGTGTTAAGGTAGTTGGTTTTGAATCTACTGATCTTATTATTTCGGAAGATTCCGGTAGAACGGAAGCCAGGTTATGGGTTGACGCGGCAACTGAATTGCCGCTTAAAATAGAAGCTGAGACCTATGATCAAAATGGGGAATTCCTCTCTAAGACGATTACAGGCGACTTTCAATGGAATATGAACTTTACTCAGGAAGATTTTATCCCTGTTATCCCGGAAGACTATAAAACCCTTGATGATCAGCTAGAGTTTTTAGGTGATGAAAAAAGTGTTATAGAAGGCTTACGCTTTTATGCAAAGCTTTTCAATGGGAAATATCCTGAGACACTTGCTGTAAAGACTCTGACATTATCAAATCAGGTAGGAAATGCTTTAAGATCAGGGGCAGGGACAATGTATGCCGGAAAATCTGAACAAGATATCATGAAGGAAGCGGGACAAGGCTGTATGAACCTCGAGTTTTCTACTGTTTTCTTTAGCACATTAGCTTCTGAAAATAAAGCCGTTGCTTATTACGGAGACAGGGTTACTGCCGAAAATCCCGATGCGGTTCTGATGAGATGGCGTGAAGATAACGGCAGATACATGGTTATCTTTGGGGATCTGACGGTTAAACGCGTCAGCGAGGAAGCGCTTGCAGAACTGGAAGCAATGCCGCTGAGATAAACGACAGATATAAAAAGTATAATTGCATTCTCCCAAAAACGCCGCTGTAACTCCTCTTAGCGGCGTTTTTTTATATTTTTTGAAAAAAAGTTATTTTTTATGTATGACATGCTTCTCCACGGCATCTGTATATGTGAATAACCTACTTTCAAAACAAAAACGATATAATTAATTAAGCGTTGCCGGCTTCCCTCCTGCCGGCAACGTTTTTTTGTGAGCAGGCTTATTCTGACTTTAATGGCATTATAACCAGAGTTTCTGGTAAAATAGACAGTTTGGGGGTTTGGCAGGGTTGACTCAATTGGTCGACTTTTTTGTGTTTTTTTAGTTTTTTTTTATTTTTTGTGCAACAAAGTGTTTTCGGAAGCATCTATACATATGGAAAGATAAGTTTTTCATCTCCAAGCCTCCTTTTTAAGTGCTGCCGATCCTCCTCCCGGCGGCACTTTTTTTAATGCGCATAAAAGATGCCGGTTGCGATCCCCCCGTATCACAGCCGGCATAAGAGCGAAAAATCAGGTGTTTATTGTATTAATCGCTATCACCCTGTCCTTCGGCAAGTTTGGCTTTTACGCGCCTCTTTACCTCCGAAGCCTTGTCCTCGGCGAAACTAATAAATTTGTGTAATCCGTTGCTCGTTTTCTGAGCAAAAGCCTGTGAGTTGAATTTTTTTTCGGAATAAACCGTTCCCAGAGTTTTCTCCCTTACTTCCATAGCCTGGGCGTCTTCGGGAACAAGCACATAAATAGCAGTGGCAAATCCCGTAAAATAAATCACCAATGTGAAAAATAATTTGTTACGCCAATACATGTTTAAACCCTTTCCCCTAAAGCAATTTAATTTTTATTTTTTGCTTTATGCCTTTCTCAGCTCGTGTCGACGGCATCAGACCATAGGAGGATATTTCAATATCTCTGCAGAAATCTTCTTTGCCGGTTTTGTCGTTACAACGGGCTCAACCCGAACATAAAATTTTACTTACTTTGCCTAACTGCGCACCTTATCTACAGGTTTAATTTTGGATTCCTTTCTGACCAAATCGGTTTGACTTTTGTTGTCTTGTCCTTACAGTTAAAACTTAAGAAATAAACCGGTGCGGGTCAAATTTTGGAGGTTTTTTTTAATAGAATTTGATGCTATTTATGAGGGAGTCCTATAATAGCGGCGTTACTTGCGGCCTATGAATAATATTAGATCAATCTAATATTCCCACTATTTAGGAAATGTCAGCGTTTGAGTTTTTTAAAGTTCTTCAAGACATCCTAAAAGTTCGGTGCAGACTGTGCTTACCTGATCCTGTGTTAAATTGTTGTGGAACGGCAGGGCGATGGTGCTCTTACAGACGCTGTCTGTTAAGGGGAAATCACCTTCCTTGTAACCGAACTTTTTGACCATGAACGGCTGGAGGTAAACGGGCGGGAAATAATTGCTGACCTGTATGCCTTTTTCGAGCATTTTTGTAAGCAGGGTGTTTCGCTGCTTAAGGGTAAAGTCATTGCTTAGCCTGACAACGAATACAAACCAGCTTACATCGCATCCCCGGGGTTCCCGGGGTAGTGTCAGGCGTTTGTCGTCAGCCAATATTTCCTGGTACATCTTTGCTACATTTTTTCTTTTTTCGATAAACTCAGGCAGGCGTGACATCTGCACAATACCCAAAGCACAGTTAATATCGCTGAGGCGGTAATTGTAGCCGAGCCTGTCGTGTCCAAGCCATCCTCCGCCTTTACCGCGTCCCTGGTTACGAAGCGAAACGCACATATCTGCCAGTTGATCATCATTGGTTATTATCATGCCGCCTTCACCGGTGGTTATCTGCTTATTTGGATAAAATGCGAACGTGCTCATAGTTCCAAATGTACCGATTTTTTTTCCGCCGAGCGATGAGCCGAGCCCTTCACAACTGTCCTCGATAACGGGCAGTTTATGCTTTGCCGCTATTTGGCAAACTTTGTCCAATCCTTCGGGGTTGCCAAAGACGACAACCGGCAATATGGCTTTTGTTTTTTCAGTGATTGCCGCTTCGATCTTTTCCGGATCGATGTTGAGGCTCTTTGTATCAATATCAACGAATACCGGCTTTGCACCGACCATCATGATGGATGTTGCCGATGCGATAAAAGTAAATGGGGTTGTTATAACTTCGTCACCGTGTCCGATGCCAAGAGCTTTTAAGCAGAGATACAAGCCGCTGGTTCCGCTGTTTACGGCTACAGCTCGCTTACTTCCGGTAAAATCCGTAAAGCACTTTTCGAACTCAGGCAGTTTGGGTCCTAATGAAAGATTGGGTGTTCTCAATACATCGCATACAGCCTTTATCTCTGCCTCGGAGATGTCCGGGCTGGAAAGATTTATTTTTATATCCACTAAAAAACTCCCTGGGTTCTCAATTCAGAATAATTATCTAAGGTCGGGATTATACAACAAGTTCTGCCGGGTGTAAATAACAATCCTTTTGTGCCCATTATTTACGAGGATAAGTTTACTATGCCACTTCTTCAAAAGCCGACTTTCCCGCATTGCAAACGGGACACTTGTCCGGTGCTTCGTCAAGAACCGTATTGCCGCATACGCTGCATACATAAATTTTAGCGGAGGGGAGGTCGTCACCTTTTTTCAGTGTTTCCATTGCCGAATTGTAAAGGCTAAAGTGTACCTGCTCAACCGCCATTGCGTTTTTAAACGACAGCAGGGCGGTCTTGTTGCCTTCGGCCTCTGCCTGAGCTATAAATTCCGGGTACATTTTTTGAAATTCGTATTTTTCTCCGCCGCCGGCCTCCTGCAGATTTTCCTGTGTTGACTTAACGCCGCCCATAGCCCGCAGATGTGCATGTGCATGTATCGTTTCAGCGGCGGCAGCAGCCCTGAAAAGTTTTGCTATTTGTTCATAACCTTCAGCCCTGGCTTTTTTGGCAAATGCGAGGTACTTACGATTTGCCTGGCTTTCTCCGGCGAATGCTGACTCTAGATTATCAATTGTTGACATTTAATTATCCTTTACTATTTATAAAATCATTTTTAGCTGACTTTAATTACGATATTTAATATGTTATGTTCTAATCTTCAGTAAAATGGGCAGTCAATACGAGCAAGTTTTTTTGCCTGATGCCGTTCTTTTCAACTCCTAACAGTGCGTTTGCAATGTTGTTTGCCTGTCCGTCGGTGCTTCCTATTACCATGCTTTGCCCATTTGCTAGAATTACCTTTGTGTTAAGCTCGGTCATTCGTATCTGGTTCATTTTTCCGCTGCCTGAAACGAGGTTTGAGAAAACAGGTATAACCTCAACTTCTACCATTCCGTTGCCAAGTTTTCTTGCGGTTACTTCGAGGAACTTGCCTACTTTGCGAAATTCATAGCCTGTGCTACTATAGCGTCTGCCACGATAGAAAAATACAGGGGTGGCAATCTCTGTGCCGACGTTTATTTGTCCGGTTGAATTGTTAGCTACCACGATGAACTGCTGTGTTCGCTCGGAGCTTTTTGTGGTGTTTTGCACGGCATCTAATCTTAGGGCCATGTCTCCTCTTGCGATACCTATGCGGAGTCCCGATCTTCTGAATTCATCTTTGCCTGCTGTTATAGCTACATTTTCATCAGTATATTGCCACAGGGCCTGAAGCTTGTTGTATTCACTTTCTTCCGTACGCAGGAAATCGAGCACAATCTTTATGTTATCACCGCCAGAGCTTTGCATAGCGCGGGTTTTCCATGTTTCTATTTCCCGGTCGATCTGGTCAAACTCATCATTTGCGCGACTTCTTGTGGTTTCTTCGCAGCCAGCAAAAAACAATATCGCCTGTGTCAACATGAACGAAAGCAGTAACAAATTGATCGTTCTTTTTCCTGTCATTTCTTTTTTACTGTTTTTCATGATCTTTCCTTTTAGGTCAAGAAGATTATACTTTGTTGAGTGTAAAGTACAATCTTTTTAGCACAAGCCCTCTTATTGATTTATATTTATCGGGAGCGATACGTAAAAGCAGCTACCCCGGCCGGGCGTGGACTCCACCCAAATCCTGCCGTTGTTTCGATCCAGTATTCGTCTGACTATCGTAAGGCCCAGGCCTTCGCCGCGTGTAGGTCCTGTTGGATCAAGACGCTGGAATATCTGGAAGGCTTTTTCCTTATGGCTGTCAGCTATCCCGATGCCGTTGTCCTGCACACAATAAATACTGTTTTCTTCTTCGATTTTGCTGGTTATAGTTATTTTACCTTTTCTGCCTTTATCCATATACTTGATTGCATTGTCGAGCAAATTGGTGAACACCTGATATATTTGGCCCGGATCTCCGGTACACTCTGCCAGTTGCGATACCTCCACATCCACCCCGGAATCCTCTACCTGGTAATTCATGTTACTTAGTATATCTTCGATGATTTTGTTCATATCTATTTTTTTGATCTGTATCGCTTCTACGCCAAGACGTGACAGCCGTAAAAGTCCATCGAGAAGCATATTGATCCTTAATGCACCTTCTTTTACGTATTGAAGCGGCGGCGGTATTTCTTTTATCAATGATGATAACTTATGTTTGACCTCCTCTTCGAATTCATTTTTTTCACAAAACGCCATGAGAGAATCAATGCTTTGTTTGAGTTCGCTGCAATAACCCTGGATATTCAACAAAGGCGAACGAAGATCGTGAGAGCTTACGTAGACAATACTTTCGAGTTCCTCATTTTTTACTTCGAGTGTTTTCAGGAGTTTTTCACGTTCTTTTTGTGCCTGCTTACGTTCCGTTATATCTTCATAAGTACCAAGTATGCCTATTATATTCCCATTTATATCCCTTAACGGTACCTTACTAGTTTTAAGCCATAGGTGTGTGCCGTCTTTCCATGTCTGGGGCTCCTCATAATTGATCCTGGCTTTTCCTGTTTCAATAACTTTGCGATCATCCGCTCGATATAACTCGGCCTGCTTGTGCCAGCTTAGTTCAAAATCATTTTTGCCTATGATCTCTTCGGTGGAATTTAATCCAGCATCTTTTGCGAAATGCGAATTGCTCCCAAGATAATTGAGGTCAAGATCTTTCCAGAAGACATGCGTCGGGATCGTGTCGAGTATAAGCTTAAGCATTTGCTGTGACTTTCTTAGTTCCATCTCAGCTTTTTTTCTGGCGGTTATTTCGCGTATGCTTGATCGGTGGCCCTGGTATACTCCATTTTTATCATAAATAGGCTGCCACGAAGTAGCTACCCAGACAATTGATCCGTCTTTTCGTTTGAACCTGCCCTCTACATTATTTCCAGTACTTCCTTTGACAGCCTGTCTTATGCTTTTTCTTGCGATTTCTTTGTCTTCCTCTAATATCATCGGCAATGGAAAATCTTTCATTTCCATACATTCCTTTATTGAGTAACCGGTGATCCTTTCGACTCCCTGATTTACCCATAGCAACTTTCCACTGGGGCTGATCCAGTTTTCCCAGTCATAAGTGTAGTCGGCAATAGCCTTGAATCGCTGTTCGCTCAGATTAAGCGCAAGGTTGGTTCTGTATTGCTGTTCAACAAGCAGGGCGTTCTCAAGAGCAACTGCAGCTAAACCAGCAAGTCCCTGCAGCACCTCTATGTCCTGTTGATTAAAATCGCGTTTGTTTGACGTGTTATGTATTTCAAAACAACCAAGCAGTTTACCGGCAGCGTTGAGTATAGGAATATTTATCAAGTTATAAAATCCCAGTTTCTTTTGTATCTCAGGTATCACGTGCGGATCTTTTTCAGTGTCATTTGTTATATATGGTTTGCGAGTTTCAATTATCCAGCCGGGAACGCCATAACCTTTTTCAAACTCATAATCGACAGCGATAATCTCTCCGGCGTTGTTATATTCGCTAAAGACCATTTTGTTTTTTTTGATAAGCCCTGCGGTTCCCGCCGCTGCTTTTGTCAGTTCCATTGCAGAGGCTACAAGTTCCCGCATTACAGTTTCAACTTCAAGTGTTACGTTCAGCCTTTCTGCCGCCCCCAACAGGACATTTAGTTGTTCGGTTTTATGAATAAGTTCTTCATCGTAATGTTGCTTTGCAAGAGCATTGGCAAATATCTCTCCGACAATCCGTAATAATATCCTCGTATCGTCTTTGAACTGTCTTTCGATTTGCACCGAATCAAATCCTACAAAACCAACAAGGCCTTTTCCGGAAATCATGGGTACGCATATTATCGATTTAATTTTTTGAGTTTCCCATTCGTGCTTGACTGCTTTGGCTTCCGGGGGAGCTTTAGCTACCTGGTCGAAGTAGACTGTTTTAAGATTTTTCATCTGACCAGTGAACCATGGAAAGGTTAGGCATGGTGTATCCTGCAGACGATTTTTTTGCTGCTCGATACTGTTGGCGCACCATTCATGCGTGTTGGTCATTGTTGTAATGTTTTCGTTATAAAGGAAGATGTAGCAGCGATCCACCTGGAAGAATTCTCCCAGTGTTCCGAGAGCCTTGTTTAAACCGTCGTCAATTTTTTCCGGCGGAAGATTGATAAAGTTCATAGAGATGTTTGTTATCAGTTTTTCGAGCCCCAGATGATATTCATGGGATCGCTCGGTTTCCAACGAGCCGGAATGTATAGATTCGTAATATTCTATCTTCTTGCGAAGCTTTTTTATCTCATCGATATATTCTTTTTCAGTATTACCCATATTTTTAGTCCAAAGGCACCACCAATATAGAATCCAAAATATAAGCACACCTTGGTGCCATATTAATTTATTTGTGTTCCCTCGTCAAAACAATCATACCTTCTGTGCCTTTTTAGAGCAATAGCCATGCTTTGGGGCATTCCCCAATTGTCTGAAGCAATAAACCACACTGGCAATACTGATAACGGGCTTTCCGGGCTGTTATTTTTTTTATTGAGCACCTGCAATTCCCTGAAAAACGCGATTATCAGTATTAAAAGCAGAGATTTGGCGTTTTGGGATGTTTAATATGCAGAGATTGAAATTTTGAATGTCGGTTTATCAATTCTTTAAAGCCGTTTTTTGTGATATGCCGAACTGACAATGTTATAACAAGGAGATTAACATGAAAACGTGGTCGTTAATTCTCTGTTTAGGGGTTGTATTTATCTTATTTATTTCTCCCCTTGTAATACAGGAATCGGCATGGTACCAAAAACAAATTTACTTCTTCAATGCGGAGAGTTTTGAAACTGCATTTATCCAGGAACGACCACCACCCGCAAGACCCCTTGTAGACCATTTTTATGATCTTAGAACTTTTGTTGTTTAAACAATAAAAATGTGATCAATCGAATTTTTTCAAGGGCTATTAGTGCGACAGCTATAGCCCTTTTTTACAGTCTTTTTGTTGCGGGTTTTACCTTAGAGTGTTTTTAAGATGCGATGTTGTGATGCGATTTTATGCTAAAACGCCAACCCGCCTTTTCCGGCTTTTGCATCAAATTCACCGCACCAGTCAAAATCATAAGTTACCGGCCACTCGGTGCGGTTATTGTTCCATAGAGGCGTTCTTCGTCTACATTCACCGAGGTGTTCTCCTATGATCCCTCTAACATTCTGTTCTTTATTGGGAAACCCGTTTTCCAGTGTTTGCCAATAGGTACACTTGAAACATCTGCCATGTATTTCAAAGGGGGCTTCATTCTTAACGTGTTCCAGTTTGAATTCTTCGTAATGATCATTCGATGTGTCTTGCTTGGCCATTTTTATTCTCCCTACTATTTATCTTTATGTTCAATGTGATAATTCTGCTAAGCAAACAATAAATCATTTAATGTTCGTTAATTATTATCGATCATTTTAAATTTTGCTTCTCTTATCTTGTAAAGGTTGCCGATCCTGTCCGAACGGAAAATAATCGCGAATAATTTTGATATGAAATTGTTTAGTTTTTTGCAGTCCTTAAGATCGGCAAAATCGCTACACTCGGCGCATGTGCTGTAGTTGTGTTCGATCGCACACGGCTTTACCTTGCAGCCCATATTCATAGGCTTATCGCTATGGCAACCTTCACATTTATTTTTTTTGTATGCTCCGCAATCGCTGCATACTAATCCACAATACGCAACTATTTTTTCTGCTGTTTCTTCTGCCATTTTAGTTCTCCCGATCATTTGTCCTTAACTAGTATTATAACACTTTTTTGGGCCATCAACAACAAGCAATTTAACAATTGTCAGACGATGTTAAAAGGCGAGAGTGAACAACTAAAAAGTCATTTTCCAAGCAGCCTCCAGAGAGGCTAGGCCGCTCGATTTTTGCCTTTAATATCAATTATCAATAATTACGGTTTGTTATTTTTTTATTTACACCGAGCTGTTTATTCCTTAAAATACCGATAGGCAGGTGATATTAATCAGGGAAGACTAATATTTTGCGAGGATACGAAATGTTTAGGAAGATCATTTTATCGTTCATAGTGGCATTCACCATTTTTGTCTTAGCCGGCTGTAATACTATAGCAGGCATAGGCCGTGATGTGCAGTGGCTTGGCAAATCAACAGCCGAGACCGCTGATTCGATTTCGGGCGAGGATAGTGAGTAAGGCTATCTTGCCTGCTAAGAAACTATTCGTGTAAAATGTGATAATTTAGAATAGAAGCTTTTTGAAAATGGCTTCCAAGGCTTGGTCTTGGTTGTCCTTTATTTATGATTTAAAACCCCCGGCAGTTTGTTGCTTATAGTTCTTTACCTGCTTGCTCAGACACTTCACTTGTCGACCTGCACTTCGATAAGGTCGCCTCTGTTAATTTTATCTCCATTCAGTTGGGGGCACTCGACCATAAAATACCTTTCGCACCTTCCTTTGACCGGATCGGTACCCTCGACAATAATTTTCACCTTTTCCCCTATAAACTGCTTTCTGAACTTGCTTTGCAGACGCCAATCAAGGCCGCTTAACTGCTTTGATCTTTTCTTTATGATTTCCGGCTTAATATGTCCGTCCATTTTTGCTGCGGCGGTGTTTTTTCTGCTGCTGTAGCTGAAAACATGTATTTTTGAAAAGCCGACTTTTTTTGCTATCTCGAAAGTTTTTTGAAAATCATCATCGCTTTCTCCCGGAAAACCTACAATTATATCCGTTGTTATAGCAGGTTTTACTAATCGATCTTTTATCTGATCTACAACCTCTAAAAAATCTGCTACGCTGTACTGCCTGCACATTCTTTTCAATATTCTGTCCGATCCGGATTGCAGCGGTAAATGCATATGTGGCATAATCTTAGGGTTTTGGCAGAAGACATCTAACAGTTTTTCTGTTACATCAGCAGGCTCCAGAGAGCTTAGCCTTATCCGCTCTAAGTCCTGAATTTGTGCAAGTTTACCTAATAATTCCGCCAGTTTATCTTTTTTTGCAGCGTCCTGTTTTTTTCTCCGTACAGTTTTTTGCCCGTAAGCCCCTAGAAATATGCCAGTTAGAACAATTTCTTTATGTCCTGCGTATATTAAGTTGTAAGCTTCTTCCAGTACGTCGCTTATAGATTTTGATATTATCTTGTTACGTATCTTTGGAACTATGCAGTATGTACAGTGCCCATCGCAACCGTCCTGTACCTTTAGGAACGCCCTGGTTTGGCCAGCATACTTTTTTAATAGTTCCATTTTTGGTTTTGCTCTTTTTGCCTTTGAGGAATCTTCGCTGTCAGCGGCAGATTTTGCCTGATTTATTGCTTTAATAGCTGATATCTCGGTTTTATGCTTGATTTTGTGTGTTTTTGGTGTTTTACTGTTTTGATAACTAAATACAGCCTTTTCTAATACCGATTCCAAATGCTCTTTTTGGTTTACGAGGTGCATGTTTTTGGTTTCCTTGATGTCGCCGAGTTCTGTGGCCTGCCCTATAGGTAAACAGCCGGTTACTACTATAGTTGCGTTTGGATTATATTTGAGGATTTTTCGGATTAATTGACGGCTCTTTGCCGATGCTATATGGGTGACGCAGCAACTGTTGAGAACAACCAGACCGGGAGATTCTGCTAAATCTACCAGTTTTAGCCCGTAGCTTTCCAGAAGCTCGCGTATCTGCTGGGATTCGTATTGGTTGACCTTGCACCCTAGCGTATAAATAGAAAAAGCTTTCATAGCCCCTTATGATAGGGATAGTTAATTGATCAGACAAGCGTATTTATGCCACAGCGATAAATTTGTTTTTCGGGATTGGCTTTAAATACAATCATAGGAGATTATAGATATGGCCGCAGCTTCAGTATGGGCAATTGATGTTGGGACAAATTCTCTTAAGGCCTTACGTCTGCGCAAAGTCGATGAGGTATTTGAAGTAATTGGTTTTGCTTATATTGAACACAGCCGAATTCTCACTTCAGAAGGTATTACTGAAGAACAAAGAATCCAGATAATTGACGAGTCACTTGGTCAGTTCACCGAGAATAATGACCTTGGCAAAGATGAAGTGGCCATTTCAGTTGCCGGCAATAATGGCTTTGCAAGGTTTATTAAACTTCCCCCTGTGGAGAAAAAAAGAATCCCAGAGATCGTTAAGTTCGAGGCAGTCCAGCAAATACCTTTTGACATCAACCAGGTAGAATGGGACTGGCAACTTATGGGCGAGCCCGATGACTCTAACGCTGAAGTAGGTATTTTCGCGATTAAGAACGAAATTCTCAACAGTGTTATGGACCACTTTACCCGAAAGAATATGAAAGTTGCCTGTGTTCAGATAGCACCTATGGCAGCTTATAATTTTTGCCATTTCGATATAATCAGGGATTCATCAAGTTCCAAAGCTACGGTCATTCTGGATATGGGAGCTGAAAGTACCACCCTTATAGTATGTACAAAAGAGAGCGTCTGGCAAAGGAGTATTCGTATTGGAGGCAATGCTTTCACTCAGGCGATCGCAGACGCATTTAAACTCAGCTTTAGAAAGTCTGAAAAACTTAAGCGAACCGCCCCGATGAGTAAATATGTTCGTCAGATTTTTACTGCTATGAAGCCAGTCTTTACAGATCTTGGCAGTGAAGTCCAAAGGAGTCTGGGGTTTTATGCTAACAGTGGTCCGGGCAGGGATAAAGGGTTTTCAAAAGTTGTTGCCCTTGGCGGTGGTATGAAGCTTCAGGGGATTGCTAAATATTTACAACAGTCCCTTGGTATTCCGGTTGTAAAGCCTGCATCTTTCAAGAAGCTGAGCACAGCTCAGGATGTTTCTTCAGCTAAGTTCCATGAGAACATCGCCGATTTTGGGATTACTTATGGGCTTGGTGTTCAGTTGCTTGGAGAAGGAAAAATAGAAGTCAACCTTCTTCCGAAGAAGCTTATACGTTCAATGACCTGGGCAAGAAAAAGTAAAATGTTTACTATTGCTGCGTCGATCTTGCTTATTATTTCTGTTTTAAGTCTTGTAAATGCTCTTGCAAATTCCGGAAAATATAAAAAGAATGAATCTGTCAGAAGGCAGGTTGCCAGCGTAATCAATATTGCCCAAAAAGCGGAAAGCGATCTGAAGAGTGAAAACAGCAAAGAATCCTCTATAAAAGGTATGATCGGCAAGGAAATGTCCGTTTTCAAATATCGAGACGTCATCCCGCAACTGCATCAAACTATTGTCAGAACCTTACCAAATTCCGAAAATAACCCCGATGATGCTGAATTTTACACATCTTTCGAAGAAGGTAAAATTGAGACAGTAAAATCCATCGATCGTAAGAAGCGGAAGCAGTTGTTCGTTACAGCTCTGTCAATTGATTTTGCGAGCAGCTTGAAGGATGCGGTATTCGGTAAAATTAGAAAATCAACCAGAAGAGCAGCGCCTACAGAAGGTCTTTCTGAAATGATGGGACCTATGGGACCTATGGGGCCTATGGGGCCTATGGGAGCGATGGGGCCTATGATGATGCGTGGACAATTTGGTATGATGCCGGGCCAACAACTGCCTTCCAGGGAGGTAGAAAAAGAGGAGGTGGAAAATGACGGTTCAGGGTTTGTTATAACTATGGAAGGGTATACTCCCTATGAGTTTCCGGAAGAATTGCTTGATCCCTCGGGTGTTGCTAACGATCGAAGTAAATGGGGTATGGTAACCCGTTTGGCAAACCTTTCAAAGATCATCCCAAAGTGTCAGTTTGAGCTTTTCGAAAAAAGCAATATTACACATTTCAAACTAGAGATGGGTCCTGTTGACCTTTCTGACAATGATATGCCGGGTGGTATTGGCATTGAGAGGGTTGTCGAAAGGGTCGAGTCAAAACCGACAGCGACAATGAGATCTATGACAGGTTTTGGCGAAAGAGCAATGGACGTGGTAAAAAAAGAGACTGTTCTTTTCGATCCTATGACAAATGAAGAGATCAGCAAAACTTATGACTTAATTACAATGGAAGATATACGCAAGAATCCGGCGCTTTCCGAAAAGGATCTTGGAAGGAAAAAATATGGCGCTTACAGCGAGGATCCCTTATATATCACAAGAGATCACTGGTTCAGATTGAATGTAAAGCTATTGTGGAAGAATGCTCCAGAACTTGAGGAGAAGAAATCTTCTTCCGGATCTAGTTCCAGAAAACGAAAGAGAAGTTAACCAGATTTGACAAGGTAATTATTTACCAGTCGTTTATTTAAATGTAGGTCTAGAGAAATACCCTGGTCCTTTATAGAGGATTGTTAAATGAATTTTATTAAAAAATATATCGTTTTGATCGTACCTGTTGTTATTGCAGTTGTTGCTATTGCGATCTTAATACCAGCCAAACTGGTTGGCGGTTCCTTAAAAGAAAGTATTAAGAAGCAGAGTCTTTCTCAGGGAACCCGGATCAAATCGCTAGTAAGAGAAGGTGAAATTCCTCCACGAAATCAATATGAGCAGGAGAAGCTATACCAGGAGCAGTTCAAAGCCGAAGCGGATACCATTATTGAGATGGTCAATCAATCTTCTTTGAGAGAACTATTGGATTATGATGTGTTTTCCATTAAGGATGCTTCAAGTCAGTTGTATATTGATTTTGGAAAGAAATTTCGCGAAGCCATTCATGGGTCGGAAGGTTTGCTTAAAAAGATGAAAGCTCTCGATGCGCCTAATGAAGTTGATTTTAGAAAAGAAACTTCTCGAAGAGACACTTCATCAAGAGTTGTACGGTCGAGTTCATCCAGGTCAAGAGGGGCTGACGACGCGATTATTGACGCTGTTTGCAACAAAAGAGCCGAATCGATCTTGTTATATGCAAGTCCACAGGTTTTTAAGTGGTATGATTTTTGGGAGGATTATAAATATCCTGGGCAGAAAACCGCTCTCGAAGATTGTTGGTATTCACAAGTTGCTTATTGGATCTATCAGGATGTCGTAGAAACCATCCGAGCAATGAATGCGGGCAGTAACAATGTTTACACTTCTCCCGTAAAACGGCTTTATGGTGTTGCTTTTCAGACAAAGGTTGACGAGTCTTTCACCACCAGTAGAGAATCACGTATGAGAGGTCCTGATACGCCATATTATGTTCTTGAGCATGACGATCAGATCCTTGGAGTGGAACCATGGACAGGCAGAAAATCTGATGCTAATTATGATGTCGTTCATTTTAGTGTAGGCCTTGTTGTTAACTCAAGAACTATGATGTCGTTTATTCAGGAGCTTTGCAGCGCAAAAGAGCACTCTTTTCATGTAGGTTTCAAAGCAAATGGAGAGCTTAAAACTTATAAACATAACCAGATAACTGTTTTAGGTCAATCTGTGGAACCCGTGGACCGTGAAAGTGAAAATCATCGGGATTATCGTTACGGAGATGACGCAGTTGTTTCTTTGTATCTTGTTTGCGAGTACATCTTTGATTGTACAGGTTATGACTCGTTAAAACCTGAATCGGTCAAGGAGCTTCTCGGTCAGACCAAGAAGAAAGAAGCCTCTCCTGAAGGTAACAGGAGATAATAGAATAAATCAAGCAGGAAGCATAATTACATTTTAACACTTTGATGTATTAGTGGTTTTGGGGCACATTTAAATGACGAAGAAAAAAGGCAATTTTGTAGAATTATACATAGATAAGGTCGTCCTCGGAGTTGCAATAATTATATCACTGATCCTTTTGTGGATTTTTGTACTTTCCAGTCCTTATTCAGTCGAATATGACGGTCGGAAATTCACCCCATCTCAAATCGATCCATATATAAAGAAACAGGTAACTGCTCTTGAGGAAATGCTTAATGAGCCCGTAGAAACCAAGGAGTACGAAGGTCAACAGTATATAGACAGATTCTTAAGTGCCCTGGAATGTCCCATAGTTGGTATCTCGAAAAATGTTTACTATCCACTGCCTCCGCATGGTGTTCAGATCAGAACTGATAACCCTGTCTATGAAGTTCCTCAGATTGGCTTGGTCCAAAACCCAATTGCAGAAGCTATCCGTTCGGTAGCGCATGTTCCTACAGAGGCCGTCGATGTAAAAGTGCCATATTCCAGCGTTCTGACGGAGCTAGGCGATATAGATCTTGTCACCGTACAGGCATCTTTTGATGTTGCCGAGCTTTATAAGAACTTTCAGAATAGCTTTTCAGGTCCGCGTGTACGGGGTGACTGGCGAGATAACCAGCTTGCTAAACCTGTTTTTGCTTCGGTTGAACTGCAAAGACGGGAATTGCTTGATAATAAAAAATGGAGTGAATGGAGTGTTGTACCAAGATCAAAGATAGAACATCTTAGTTCTTTACTTGCTGTTCCAGAACGTGCCAAACAACTTAGCTTTGGTATTAATTTTATTATGGATCAGTTCAAAACTTTCGAGATGCAGCGGGAAATTCTTCAGCCTGAAGCTTACGAGTTCGCCACAAATTCCGATGAATGGCTCCCTCCGGAATACCACAAGGATCTAATTGATATCCTGGAAAAGGAACGCGAAGAAGCCAAGCGTCAGGAGCTGGAACAAAAAAAAGCAGAACGGGAAGCTGCTAAACAACAGGCAAGACAGGACAATTTAAGGCAAGGAGCGGCAGGCGGTCCCGGGGGCGGTATGATGAGGGGGCTTGGCGGGGGAGGTACTCAAAGAAATCAACCCAGGAGCAGGCAACCTAACAGCGCTCGTCTCCAGGCAGAGAAAAAAGAGCAGCAGAGAAAAGCTGCATTGGCAAAAGCCAAAAAAGAAGAAAAAAGCGTTAAAAGTATTTTTGATGAGTTTGAAACGCGTTTGTTAGAAGAGGATACAAATCTTAGCACAATGAGAGATCCTCTTATCTTTTGGTCTTACGATGATACGGTCGAAGCCGGCCAAACATATCAATATCGTATCCGGCTTGGTGTTTTCAATCCTATAGCCGGCATGGATTGGTTTACTGAGGAACAAAAGTCTTTTATGGACCAGGTAGTCCTATGGAGTGATTTTTCTGACGTAACCGAGGAGATTTCAATCCCCAAAATGGTACAACTGTTCCCAATTGAGGTGGCCAAGGACGATGAAAAATCGGTAACGATTAAAGTAGCAAAATTCCATCATGGGAAATGGAGGTCACACGATTTTACCGTAGGGCCGGGCCAGGAAATAGGTTACCTTGTTAAAGAGGACCCGAAAGAGGAAAAAGACAAGAATAATCTCGAAGATATGAGAAGGGCTGACGTTCAAGACGTAGAAATCAGCAATGAGATAGATTTTTCTACCGGTGTTGTTCTTGTTGATATCGTGACTGTTAGCGATTGGGAAGGCGAAACCGTTCTTAGTCCAAGATCCTATGCCGATGTTCTTTATACCGAAGACGGAGAAAATATTAAACATTTTGCAGTAAAGAGCACAAACTGGCCCTCTGATATTAAAAAGGAATTTTACATGATAAAGCAGGCTGAGGAAGAAAAGGTAATGGTTTTTTATACCCGCGGTCAGGGAGGTGTAGATAAGACGAGAACGAGGGCTACTACACCTGTTATGCCTATGGGTATGCCTGGCGGATTCATGGGGCCTGGTATGATGCCCGGCGGTATTCCTTAATTAATAAGCCTGTTTTTAGATCAGCCTAATACGGAATTTATAGATCTGAAGCCAACTTTTATGGTTTTTTTATTTACGATCTCCAGCAATTCGAGTACGACCTGATAATTACGTCCCGGTAAAATGTCCATAAAATTATCCTCTGCCCAGCAGAGCGGATCGCAGGTTATCTGCAGGTCCTTTATAAACTTTTGTGAGCTTATTTGTACTTTCCATTTTCTTTCCGAGACAGCTTCCAGTTTGCTGATGACCTGTGCTTTTGGAAGCTTAAGGTATTTGTCGGGGAGATAAGTCAATACGTTTTCTGATAATAGTTTTCCTCTATTCTCTAATTGTAATACGAGTATGGTTTCTTCCGGATTATCGGGCTGACTTAAAGCAGTGGGCAGCTTGAATGTTCCCGATATGCCCGAAACCTCCGATGCTACCGGCAGTACGATTTTGTCTATGACATTGCCTTTAAAATCCATAAGGATACAATTCAGCATTCCTGTTATTGCTTCTATTGAATCATTTACAATTACAACGCCGCTTGGTTTAAGCGGCAGGCATCTTGCCGCATCGAATTGCTCTTCAATGCCGGTTGGCACTACCAATATCGGATTGTAAAATCTTCTGGTATAATAATAGAGTGCCTTGGGATCGCCTAAATAGTCGGTGCATGACCAGCTCAAGCATGGGGCACAGTCATTGTATTGCCAGAACATAACTCCGCGATTGATGTTGTTGTTTGCTCGTAAATGCTCCACGTGTTTTTTTACTCTGCGAGCCTGCGTTATTTGTGTCAGATAGCAATGATCTTCAAGTTTTTTGCTTTCTGTGAATAGTTCCGATCCATATCTTGCGATACGTTGGGTGCCGTCAACCTGGTAATTATGTTTTTCGAACTCCTTTGAACCAATATACAGTTCTTTTTTTGAACAGAATGTTCTTACGGTTTCTATACACGGTGCCGACTGCATCCCGAACTCGCTGACAAACCGCGGCATTTGCCCGGTGCTGTACAAATAATCTCTGGTTGGGGAATATCCACTCCATACATACCACTGATGAAATGTTCCGCTATTTGGGTCATTGGGCTTATTGCTATCACAGCTAAATGGTGTGCTTGGTATGTAATCCCTGTCCGGGTCAAGTTCATGCAAGAGGCCGGGCAGAAGGCTGTGGTAGATTCTTTTTCCATAGAACTTTTTTCCCTTGCCGTGTTCGCTGGTAGTGTGCTGCCAGTCGATCTCATTGTTTCCGCACCATATTACAAGCGACGGATGATTTCTGAGCTGTCTGATTACTGCTTTAGCCTCATGGGTGACCTGGTCAAGGAACCATTTTCTGTCAGGGTAATACGCGCAGGCAAACATGAAATCCTGCCATACCATTATCCCAAGTCGATCGCATATGCCGTAGAACATTTCACTCTCGTAACATCCTCCGCCCCAGACCCTGAGCATGTTAATATTTGCCTTTGATGCTTTTTCCAGTAATGATTTGTATTGCTCGCTACTAGTCTGTGACGGGAATATCGAAGGCGGTATCCAGTTGGCTCCTTTAATGTAGACAGGTTTATTGTTTATCTCGAACTGAAAGTTTTCTCCGTTTTTTTGCTTGTTACGTCTTATTCTTACAGTTCTAATTGCAAACTGTTTTGTGACGGAGTCGATCATTTCGTGACTGTTTTCAAGTTTTATGGACAAATTATAAAGAGACTGTTTTCCATGTCCTTTGGGCCACCACAGTTTTGGTTTTTCTATCCGTATGACGGTAGATTGTTTTTCATGCCTGGGGTCTACCTCTATCTCCTGGGTTATTTTTGCCTTTCCGTCGCTTATTTCAAATTTACAGGCCATTTGTGTCTTTGTTATGGTTTCTACTTCCAGGTCTATCTTTATGTCGGCATATTGCTCGCTGCAGTCGATGGTCCTGATATGTACATCTTCTATGCGTGCTTTTTTTGCCGCTTCAAGGCGGACAGATCTCCATATTCCGCATCCGGGAAAAGCGGGGCAAAAGTCCCATCCAAACTGATACTGAGCCTTTCGGATGTATGCCCTGCAACTGAAGCCGAAAGCAAGCCTGCTGAGTTTGCCGTATCGGTTCATGAGTTTTTCGGCATGTTCAGTGGCGGAGTTGAACTTAACAGCCAGAACATTATCTTTAGGTTTTAAAAGCTCTGTAACATCGAATCGATGTGCGATGAACATATTTTCCGTTTTACCTATTAACTTGTCGTTGAGCCATATTTGTGTTACCGTGTCCAGCCCATCGAAAACAAGCATTATTTTGTCCGAGTTAAGCAGTTCTTTGTCTGCGTCGAATTGTTTTCTGTATATCCATGGCTTGTCGCTGATATGCAGAAATTTTTCGGGGTGTGTGTTTATCTGCTTTCTATCTATCTTTCCGGCATCGATTAGAGAAGTATAGATCGAAGACGGCACTTGCGTTTTTATCCATCCGCCGGTTTGAAGATCACGCATTCTTCGTGCTTTGACAGGATATTCCTTAAACTCCCAATCCCCGCAAAGATCCATTACCCTTGTTGGCATACATTAAGTCCTTAATTAAATTAAATGTTCCGGGCATTTTAACATGAAAAAAACCCCTGTACACTCAAAATCACTGATTTTTAATTAAGGTTTGTTGTCTTTACCGATCAATGCGATATATATCGGAGCCGGGAGGGCCCTTAAAATGTGTAAAGTTGTTTTAGGCAGTTGAAATCAGCAGGTCTTTTTAGTAAAATTACAGTTCTTTGATCTTATTGTTAAAACAGGATTTTTGATGCCCGAAAACGATACCACGCTGGCCGACAGCGTAAAACATATTAAAATTGACGGTAAAGACGTTTATCTTGTTGGGACGGCCCATGTTTCCAAAGAAAGTGTCGAAGACGTCCGTAACACTGTTAAAGCCGTAAGTCCAAACTCGATATGCACCGAGCTTTGTGAGGCCCGCTGCCGTGCAATGGTCGAAAAAGACAACTGGGAAAAGATGGATATCTTCAAGGTTATTAAACAGAAGAAATCTGTGCTGCTGCTTGCCCAGCTTGTAATGAGCGCTTTTTACAGAAAGCTTGGCGACGAGCTTGGCGTAGAACCCGGAGCCGAGATGCTTGAATGTGTTAAGCTGTCTGCGGAAACCGGTGCAGAACTTATTCTTGCAGACAGGGATATCGAGATCACTTTAAAACGTGTGTGGAGGGGGTTGGGTTTTTTCCAGAAGTTCAAGCTGACACTGAGTCTGCTTTATTCGCTTATCGATAATGAAGAGATCGACGAAAATACAGTTGAAAAGATGAAGAATTCCGATCAGCTTGAAAGCATGATGGAATCCTTTGCGGAGTCCTATCCGCAGATAAAAGAGCGATTGCTGGACGAGCGTGATGTTTATCTGTCTCAGAAGATACGCAATGCACCGGGACCGGTTGTTGTGGCTGCTGTTGGAGCTGGACACGTAAACGGTATTGTAGAACATATACAACAGGATATCGACCTGGAGCCGATAATGCAGCTTCCGCCGAAGACGATATTGCCGACGATATTGAAGTGGGTGGTCCCGATTTTGATCGTTGGCCTTTTAGTTGCGGGTTTTTTCAAAGGCGGCATTGAACATTCCAAAATTGATCTTTTGATATGGGTGCTTGTAAACGGGGTGTTCTCTGCGATAGGTGCAGCGGTTGCTCTGGCGCATCCGCTTACGGTTATCGCATCGTTTATTGCCGCGCCTTTAACAAGCTTGAATCCTATGGTTGCGGCAGGGTTCGTATCGGGGCTGGTTCAGGCGTGGATAAAACGGCCAACGGTCGATGACTTTAAGCGGCTGCCACATGATATCATGTCTGTTAAGGGTTTCTGGATGAATCCTGTGACGCGGATATTACTGGTTGTTATACTTGCCAATCTTGGAAGTGCTATCGGTACATGGGTGGCCGGGTTCTGGATCGGCGCAAGGGCGATGTAAGCTTAGCTTATATATAGTGTGTGTCTATGTGACCCGTCTTTGGCGGTGTTTAAGGCAGCGGGGGTTCTTAGCCGGGGATGTAAGCCGTCCTGAACCAGAGATAATCCACATTATCCGGATTAACTGCTATATCTTTTAGTTGTTCTTCTGCGATCCTGATGGTTTCTTCTTCTTTCCATTTATAACGATCAGCATGTCCATCTGCGTAGCCAAAGGTACTGGAGCCGTTGTGCCATATTGCGAATGGATCCCACCATCTGTACTGATTTAAGTACATGTTCCACGTGCGGTGGTTCCAGCCGAAACCATCGGCTTCCTCAAGCCAGACTATTTTAGAGCTGGGCCGGAGAAATTGATCTAGCTTGCTGACTACAACATCGCCTTCACCTGTGACGGGAGGATCTAAGACAGCCCACTGGGACAAAGGTGCACCCATCGAGTAACTTCGGTAGCCGCCAATCGTATTTGGGAAACCTGTCATTGGTGTAGTTGGCTCCTTTGCAATACGCGAATCACTTGGGCAATGATACGCCTTGTGGTTTTCAATATAAGGCCAGAAGCTGCCCTTTTTATAGCCCCTGATCTTGTCTTCGAGCGTTGTGTTGTGGCGGTTCCCGTTTTCATCCTGTGGATCGGCTACAAAACTTCTTAGTTCAATAGCGGGGGAGCCTGCATAATAAGTTCCTGTGGTGGTATCCCCCGTATCGGCGTTTAATATTCTGACATTATCGCCCGCGTAGCTGTGCCAGGCTATGGACAATTGCCTTTCGTTTGACAGGCAAACTGCGGCTGTTGCCAGTTGTTTTACCTTCTGCAGACTTGGCAGCATGATGGATAAGAGCAGTGCAATGATTGCGATAACCACTAACAATTCGATAAGCGTAAATCCACGTTTCATCTTAGAGCCTTTCTTTCTGAAAGTATCTTATATTTACGCTTTACCATACCAAGAACATCTACCATTCTATGCTAACAAATAACAATCTTCAAGTATTTTTTATTTCGATTAATTTTTGACAGACAAGGCTTTATCTGTCAAAGACGATGCTTACTTTGCCACGTTGTAAGGCTTAATATGCCATTTCTATACTACTACGGCTGTATGCCAATCATTGTATTAGTCTTTTTAATCAGTAAACTAAGCCCTTTTTCTATACCTGCGCAAAACAAAATCAACAGGGGAGAAAATAATATTACAGTGCTAATTATCGGAAGAGAAGCGATATCGATTGTTTCGCATTTGTCGAGAAGCTTGAAAAAGGGCCAGTGCAGCAGATATATCGAATATGAATAAGTTCCGATCAATGTATACGGTGTGCTTAACAGTGGAGTGAAATTTGCCGCAATCGAGAACATGCAAAAAGCTACAACACTGCCGAAAAACAACAGCAATAAAAATCTATTCAGACCGATGTCGCCTTCAGTGAAGATAACATGCCGTACAAACAGAAGAGTTATGACAAAAAGAATAAATGAAACGGCGGTATACAATTTGTTTGAACAGAAGCTTCGAAAATCATTGATAATCCGGGGCAGCAGCATTCCTGCGGCAAATAATAAGATTTGTCCCCACGGCATCCCGAGATATTTGATCTCGAAATATTTTGTATAGTTCTGTTGACGGGACAAAGACATCAAGCCGCAGGCGAACAAGAAGATAAGGCAGAGGTAAATGAAATAACCGTTTTTTTTGAGCTTGCATATGATAAAAAACAACAACGGGGCCACTAAATAGCATTGAAGTATGAATGCTACGAACCAAAAGAGTTTGCCGGGATAATTGATGAATGGGAAAAGGATAAATTTCGAAAAAGAGAAAATCTCGGGCATAATAAACGAAGCAGTGATAAGAGATATCCAATAGAGCGGCAGAATGCGAACGGCACGTTTATAATAAAATTTCAGTGTATTTAACAATATATTTGTGCCATTTTTGTAAGTGTTACTTAGAGAATGGTATATACCATAGCCGCTTAAAACGAAAAAGATGCTTATAGTCAGACGTGCATAAAATATATATTTACCGGGATAACACAGGTTAATGTAATGGTTGGCTATGACTACGGTAAGAGCAAGACCCTTTAAATATGCTACAAAGTTTCTTGTGCTCGTAGAAGATTCCATAACTGCGGATTTTAACAGAATCGGTTTGTTGTGACAATCAGATAGTTTTCAGCAGATATGTGAAATGTCTATTAATAATGAGAAAAGATGCTGATTACTCCAAAACTTTTGCCAATTTATATAATAGCCTGCTTCCAGTAAGCATCATAAGTAATTGTGTTAGCCGAGCGATGGTGGATTAAAAATTTTAATAAATAACCCTGTTGACATTAACAGGGTTTTCGCATATCATATTCGGGCAGTGGTTTTTAGCTAAAAAATGAGAAATTACTGCACGGAAGGTTTTAAGTGGATATAGTTGTTGTTATACCCGCTCGATACGAGTCAACACGCCTGCCCGGGAAAGTTCTCGCTAAAGATACCGGCAAATTCCTCGTCCAGCACACCTATGAGCGTGCGAAAAGTGCCAAATCAATACAAAAAGTCATTATCGCTACGGACAGCCAGAAGGTTGTCGATGCCTGCGATTTATTCGGTGCCGAATGCATCCTGACCTCGCCCGATCATCAAAGCGGAACCGACCGTATTGCCGAGGCTGTGGCAAATATTGATGCTGATATCATAATCAACCTTCAGGCCGACGAGCCTCAGATCGATCCGGATTGTATTGACAAGCTAGCCGGTTTGCTGAAAGACAACCCCGATGCGGACATGGCAACGCTGGTTGCTTCTTTTGAGGATGCAGCCCAGATAGCCGACCCAAATGTCGTTAAATGTATAACTGATCAGGCCGGCAGGGCGATATATTTTTCGCGATCTGTGATACCATACAGTCGAGATGACGCTGGCATTGGCGACAAAGACATGTATCTAAGACACCTTGGGATATATGCCTACAGGAGGGATTTTCTTCTTGCGATAACTAAAAAAGCCCAGACGCCGCTGGAACTCAGCGAAAAGCTGGAACAACTTCGTGCTATCGAGTGTGGTTTTTCGATAATTACGGCTAAGGTAAGGCACTGCTGGGAGGGAATAGATACGCCGGAGCAATACAAAAGATTTGTTGAAAAAACGAAAAAGGATTGAGGATATTATGCCGGACAGTAGAGAGCTATTGAGCAAAATAAGCGATGTTTCGACTGACACGGAGTACTTTTCTCCCATGCCTGCAGGCTACAAGAAGGGCAAGTGCCGTTACGTTATCGTGATGGGAACGGTTATGAGCGGTTTGGGCAAGGGAATATTTTCGTCATGTCTTGCAAAGCTTATGCAGGATAAGGGGCTTAAAGTGGCTCCTATTAAGCTTGAAGGGTATCTGAACATCGATTCCGGTACGCTCAATCCCTTCCGGCACGGTGAAGTATTTGTTCTTGATGACGGTATGGAAACGGATATGGATCTTGGCACTTATGAGCGGATGCTGGATCAGAACTTGTCCAAGGCGAATTTTTCCACTTCCGGCCAGATATACAACTCGGTTCTTGCAAAAGAACGGCATGGCGATTATCTCGGGCGGGATGTCCAGATGATCCCGCATGTTACCGGCGAAGTTAAACTGAAACTAAGAAATCTTGCTATAGATTCAGATGCAGATATAGTTTTTGTTGAGATCGGTGGTACGGTAGGGGACCTTGAGAATGCTTTCTATATCGAGGCAATGCGTGAGCTTGCATATGAAGAGGGGCCGGGAAGCTGCTGCTTTGTCGGTCTTACGTATATCATGGAGCCCAAAACTTTGGGCGAGCAAAAGTCAAAGGCTGCCCAGCTTGGCATAAAAATGCTGATGCAGACCGGTATCCAGCCGGATATTATTGCCTGCCGGGCGGAAAACCCGGTAAGCCAAACAGCCCGCCAGAAGATATCTGTTTTCAGTAACGTTCCTTTTGAACGTGTATTCAGCATGCACGATTCGGCCAGCATATATACGATTCCATCGATGCTTCGCGATTGCGGTCTGGATTTTGAGGTACTGAGACTGTTAAAGATCGAAGACAGGATTAATCTGCGTAAAGAGCGCAAGGAATGGGCCAGGTGGTGCGATTTTACCGACAAGATCACGAAAAAAACACGTGATATCACCATAGGCATTACTGGCAAATATACTTCTGTCCGTGACAGCTATGCTTCTATTATAAATGCACTCGAACACGCCGGTATCTGGCTTGGCGCCAAGGTCAATATCAAATGGATCGATACTACCAGGCTGACCGATAGCAATGTTACCGAAGAGCTAAAGGATGTGAGCGGCATAATAGTGCCCGGCGGCTTTGGAACAAGGGGTACAGAAGGCAAGATCGCGTGTGCCAGATATGCCCGCGAAAATGACCTGCCTTATCTCGGCATATGTCTTGGATTCCAGGTGGCTGTTATTGAGTTTGCCCGCAATGTGTGCGGACTAAAGGATGCCAACAGCACGGAGATCGATCCGAATTGTGCGAACGGGGTTATCGATATCCTTCCGGAGCAGAAAAAGATAGAAGGGCTTGGAGGCAACATGCGGCTTGGCGGAAGGGACATTGAAGTTAAATCCGGAACCATTGCTTTTGAACTTTTTGGCAAGAAGAATATGGTCAGAATGCGTTTCAGGCATCGATATGAAGTTGATCCTGGGTATATCGAACAGTTTGAAAAGGCTGGTCTTGTTTTCTCTGGTAAGGCGCCAGATTACCCGATAATGCAAATATTTGAGCTGCCCGAGCATCCATACTTTATTGGTACCCAGGCTCATCCGTGTCTTACTTCAAGACCACTGGATCCTCAACCGATGTTCGTTGGACTTGTTGCGGCAGCAATGAAGCTCCATTTTAGGGAAAGCGACCTGCCGGATGCTATAAATATTGCCCAAAAGATATGTTCCTGATATGGTTGGCTATAACCGACCGCAGGGATTTGCGTTGACTATTCTCCTTTAAGTTTTGCAATCTCTGCTTTTAGTTGTTCATTTTCATCAGTTAGTTGTTTAATCTGCTCGGTCTGCTGGGAAACTGATCTTACTATTTGAAATAGTCCCTCAGTTGATCTATCATACGTCTGTTTTTGTTGTTCTTTTGCAGCCTGGCAATCCGCAACAAGTTCTTTTTGGCGATCTATCTCTCGGTCCTTTTCCTGAAGCTGTTTTTTTAGCTCAAGATTTTGATTTGCTATAAGTCTTACCCGCTTATCTTTAATTGTTGATTGCTGTTCTTCGCAGCCGGTTACAAGAACAAAAGAAGGTAATATAACAGCAATAATTGCCAGTATGATCTGTTTTTTCATTATTACGATCCTTTAAATTAAAGCTTTAGTGAATGCTTGTTTTATTGCTTAAATATAAGGTTAACTTGGGATTTGTCAAGGGGTTAACAAAAAAATGGAAGGCCCTGCCGTGGCGAGAGAACCTTCCATTTTGAGAAATCCAAAAGATTTCAAAAGCCTACTTTTTCTTTTTAGCTTTTTTTCTCTTCTTGGCTTTCTTCTTAGTAGCTTTCTTCTTGGTCGTTTTTTTCTTAGTAGCTTTTTTCTT
>JAFGKL010000131.1 GCA_016928585.1 Sedimentisphaerales bacterium | reverse complement strand
TCTGTTATAGGCCCCTTTGATCTTGAGGGTAATCCCCGCATTGCAGACGGCGACGGAGACTGGGAAGCAGTGGTCGATATTGGAGCCTATGAGAGCCCTGCGGCAGTTCTTGCCGATATAGATGACAGCGGAAGGGTAGATTATCTGGACTTCGGGTTGTTCAGTTCGGAATGGCTTGCGGATAACATGCAGCTCTTTGAGTATGAGGAATCAGCATGGTGGCTGTTTGACGAAGGATTCGGCACAATAGTTTATGACCATTCTGTTTACGACCGGGACGGAACGTTAAGCGATTCGGCGCCAAGATGGACGACGAGCGATCTTAACGGTGTATTGATCTTTGACGGGGTCAGCAACTATGTTGAAGTTGTCGGATACAAGGGCGTAACGGGAACTCAGTCCAGAACCTGTACTGCGTGGGTAAAAACAACGTACGTCGGGGGCGTGATATTGTCATGGGGAGATTATAACGTAAACGGCGCACGATGGTTATTAAAAACGGATGAGTCCGGAGCTTTGAGGATCAGTGTTGGCGGAGGAAATATAATAGGCAGTAAGATAATTACCGATGACCAGTGGCATTTTGTCGCTGCGGTACTTGAGGATGACGGGTCTCCGAATGCCGATGAAATCAAGCTTTATGTAGACGGCGTCGAAGATACGAATACAACTTTTGTTTCGCATGAAATCACAGAAGGAACCACAAACGCTGACGTTTTAATAGGCGCCTTCTATTATGCCGGAAGTTATTATTACTACGAGGGTATTATAGACGATGTAAGGATCTATGAATTTGCTCTTAGCGATGAGATGATAGAGCTGATCCATAACAGGCAGTCTCCGAGCAGGCTGGTATGCACAGAATACCCCCAAGCCGATGTTAACCATGATTGTGCAGTCGATGTTGATGACCTGCGAATTTTTGCGGAGAAGTGGCTGTGGCAGCAATAGGGCGGAGCCGATAATTTACAAGATATCGGTCAATAGTAATATGTTAATTTTATGTCAGCTTTCCAAGCATCGGGGCCGTCTTTTTGTTTTGTGAGCTTTAGGGTGTCACATTGCAGGTCTGGCCATCGATACATCATTGCCGTCAGGAACTGTGTGAAAGTTTCGATATCGATCGGGTTTATCTGTACAGTTGCAGATTTTGTTATTTGTCCTGCGCGTTTAATTTCCCTTCTGGCCTGAAGCGAGTAGCTGGAAGAAGGTATTTTCCATACTCGCGCGAAGTTTTCTACGGACGTTGCATAGTCGAATTTTGCAGATTGTCCCTTTTGTTCTTCGATGTCGAGTCTTTCGGGGTCTATTGCTAAAATTCGTTCTATCTGAGTTTGCGATTCAGCATAGTGATCGAGGTTTCTTTGCCATTTTTTTTCTGCAGTCGGCATTGAAAAGACCCATGTAGATACGGCCCATATGGTTGCCAGGGCCGGTATTATAATAAAATAGAAATTAGTTTCCTTATAAAATTCTTTTTTTTCCATTTTCAGGCCTTTTATTTAGGTTCCAGAGTTATAGTAAAGGTGTCCCTTGACCCTGACTGTTTCAGGTTTTGCTGGGAGACCTTAAGTTTCGGGTGTTCCTTAATTGCTTTGAAGAGAGCCAGAGTGCTTTTTCGGCCGTTGGTGTCGCCGATGAGGCTAACAGTTTTGTTTGTAATTGAAACAATGGAAATCTTTAAGTTGATATCGGCAGGGGCATTGTTTATGGCTTCAAAGACGAAAGTCAATCTTGCGGTTACAGATGATTCATCGCCTACACTTTGTCCTGACTTGATCCTCAATGTTCTGTTATATTCACGTCCCAATCTAGAAGCTATTGTTTCATTAGCCGGCGGTTTTTTGCCGAACATTACGGCAGCAAAGTCCTTAGCGAGTTTTTCGTTCAATTCATTAATAGATGCGGATTTTTGCATGACTTTTATCTGGAAGAATGCACCCAGAGCAAGCATCAGGACGGTAACAGAGATACTGATCGTTCTGAGAGTTTTCTGTAGTACCAATTTTCTTCCCTGATAAGGGTTAAAATCTTTTCTAAAATCATTGATCGCGGTTTTTCTTATTTCTGTAAGAGCGGCTGAGAATGCAGCAAAGAGATTTGCCTTGTCTATAGTTGCATCGACTTGCTCCGGCTCTATTGAGGCGAGCTCAGTCAGTTCAAAGTTATCAATTTTGAGTCCTGTTCGGTTTGCCAGAGAAACCATATCAAGATTTTGCGTATTGCCTGCGATAAGCAGCGAAGTTATCGGTTTATCGGGATATTTTGCAGCTATATCTGCCATTGTTACCGGCAGTTGTCTTATAAGCACGGCATTTTTGTCCTGCGAAGGAGCGACGAGGAAGCTTCTTACGATGGGGAAGAAACCTTTTCTTGTCGGTTCGAGGTTTATCAGATAGCACGCGGAGTTCGAGAAAATCGCAAAGATGGGGTTTTCGTCTTCTGCCATTTTACATTTTTGCTGCAAGAGTCTTTGTATAGGCGCAATATCCGGCTCTATAAAGATCGGGTCGAGGTTGTTTTGCTGGAGATCATTTAGAATGGTGTTTAGTTTTTCCCTGTTTGCTGTAAATACGGCGATGGTAGATCCAGCCGGGTCGGTTCCTGTAATTGAGAAAGTTATCGCCAGTTCGGTGGCATCAGCGGCGACAGCTTCTTCGGCGTCGAACTTTATTGTCTGTTCTATTTGTTTATTGTCCGAGAACTCCGAGTGGAGATCGTGCTGGATATACATTGAACAGTCGATAGAGACGGCAACGTTTGAGAAGCTGAGATTTTGTTCGTTAATTATTTTTGAGATGGCTGAAGCGATGGAATTAGCACCTTCGTTAGGTTCTATCAAGATGGAGGAGCATTTGGAAAGTGTATGGTCCGATTCCGAGACCAAGGCAATGGTTGCGTAATCGTTTGATAAATGTATACCCAGACAATTGTTCTTTTCCACTCTGTTACTCCAAACTAATAGTTTAATCAGTCATTATAAATGATATTTTTTTAAAAACAATCCCATATTTTTGATAATCATTGAGTTATAATCGCGACCCTTTCGAATCTATTTTTCTCTTTTACGACAGTAGCGATCGCGGCGGTTTTAGCCCTTCCGGACTGAGCCGTTACTTTTATGGAGAAGAATGTGCTTGAAGTTGTTATATAATTTTTTGTTTTTTCTATGGAGTCATTGTATGCATACAGTCTGCTTTTTAAATCGTTTATATCCTTTATCGGTTTTTCCTTTCGGAGAGTTATGATCTCATTAGCAATTTCTTCCGCATCACCCCCAAAAGTGAAAGCAGCTTCGAGCACATGTCTCGGTGCGGTATTGATGTTGACCCTTTGCGATCCCCAGAGAGCCAAGTACTTGATCGGAGCCTCGTATCTTTTACCAGTGTCTGTTATTGGCAGAGCGAGGGTATTAAGGTTCAGTATAGAACTGTGGAAGAGTTTAGCAAAATCGGTGGTGTGATGAATGGCGGTACGTACCAGAGTTTTTTTTGTTGTTGTAGTTTTTGCAGTGGTTGCAGTTCTGGTTCTTCTTGAAGCAGTTCTTCTGGCGGCAGCGGACCTGGTAGTTGTTTTAGTTTCTACGATATCTTTCGGGTCCAGCTTGAACTGTTTTATTTCGCCGATATCATCGAGCTGCAATGCGAGTTCAGCTATCTGAGATTCATCCATCTGCATCCATTCCGAGAAAGTCTGCAGAGCAGCCTGCGCCTGACGGTTTACTTCTTTGTCAGAGGTTATCGCCCATGTCAGGGGCATTTTTGCATTCTCGTCTTCGAATTCGATGGTAATTTTAGTTTGATCTATATTGAATTCGATCGGTTCTGTGATGAGAGGCCATTTTGGGCCGTATGGTCCGGGTATCTCAAGATCATTGGGGTCGACGTAGAGGTCGTCCTCTTCTTCGGAAAGTTCGAAAGGGTCGTCCGGACTGTTCGGGTCCAAACCAAGGAGACCGAATAAAGATGAGAGGCTGCTTTCTATCTCATTGGTTTTTTCGGTTTGTTCACCATTTTCCAGTTGTTCAAGCAGGGCTTTTTCATATTGCTGCTGTGCCCATTCTTCGAGCAACTGCCGATATTCGAGTCTGCTGAGAGTGAACAGGTCGGAGAAGTCAGGCGAATTGCTTCTGTCGATAATTTTTGGGTTTGTTTTTTTAAAAGATATCAGAGCATATTTCATGGCGGAATCGGCGGCATATCTGGCTTTTTGGTAATCGATGAAGTATTGTCTTCGGTGGCTAGCCGTTGCGATCCTTGCCGAGAGTGCATAGACGATGGAAGCTAAGATGACGAGTACGATCAGAGCCATGACCAATGCGAGAGCGGGTTTGTTGCCGGCAGACGCATTATTAAATTGTTTTTTTATTTTGTTCATATTAAGGCTATTCGGTCGTATTCGGGTCGGTATAAGAATCCGGGTTATTCGGGTCATATATGCTTAAGTCCTTCGGTATGAATTCGAAGGCTATGCTTCTTGTTCTATCAACGGCTATGGTTCGAGAGATAAGTTCGCTTTGTGGTATTTCTGACTCGCCGAATTCGTTCTCTTCGAAAGGGGCGAATGATATTGTGACAACGACAGCTTTTGGCAGAGTTTTTGTTACCCAGCGGTCGACAAGCGAGTCATTATTCAAAACTTTTATCGTAAAGTGTGTAAGGCCGGTGCATAACCTGACGAAGACCTCACCATCCTCCAGCGGTGCGTCTCCGATCTCAGCAGTGACTTTTCTTTCGGTATTCATGCCGGTATGAAGCCGGTACAGGCTCATTCCGTCGTAGAAGGGATCGATATGCGTTTGCCAGATGATCTCTTCAAACGTTTGTGGGTTATCCTTGCTGTCGTATATCAGGTTGGTGATCGTTAAGCGACAGATCTGGTAGGCTCCGTCGATCCTGTGTTCGATATTGATAGTAGTATCGAATCCCGGGACGGCGAGGCGGTCGATATCCTCTGCAATTCGCTG
>JAFGKL010000130.1 GCA_016928585.1 Sedimentisphaerales bacterium | reverse complement strand
GCAAGTGCCATGTCTATTTGCGTGTCCCACTGATCGCCCTGCGTACCAAGAAAAGCCTCCGCAGCGGTTCCGGTAAAAACAGCTACCAGCCATTCGATAAGTTCGTAACAGGCACTTATAGAAAGACAGACACAAACAACAATAAAAAACAGCCATTTGCCTTTTCTCAAAGGAGAGGTTCTTAAGAGTACTTCTCTTGCCAATACGGCGGGGATAAAACCCTGGGCAAAGTGGCCCAGACGGTCATAGTGGTTTCGGCTGAGATCGAATGCATCCCTGATCCAATCGAATAAAGGCACCTGAGCATAAGTATAGTGTGCGCCGACAAGAAGGATGACGGCATGTATCCAAATCAATACATAAGCAAGAGGCGTCAAGCGGAATTTTCTATAAGTAGCGGCAAGTACGATCAGTCCCAGCGGTATCGGCATCATCTCAAGGAACCATGTGAACATATCATTCGGCCTGGTCACCGACCAGACAAAAACAATTGCCAGAATTATAATCAGCGAAATGTTTAACCGATCTATTTTGGCGTTTTGATCCACAGTAACAACCTTAAAGATTAGAGGTGTTATTTTTTGTCATCTCAGGACGATAAGGTTCGACATGAACCGTAAGATTGATGGGGAACTCAATATTTTGGCGCATTGATCTTTCAAGGACTTCTGTGATATCGTGTGCATCTGTTATATTCAGCTCAGGGTCGACAAGTATATGAAGGTCAATAAATATTTCCCTACCAACACTGCGCGTTCTTAACTTGTGCCAGTCTTTTATCATGGTCTCCGACGAAATTATCTGTTCGATCTGAGCTATCGTCTGCGAATCGGCAGATCGTTCGGCAAATTCTTCCAGACATTCACCAATGATCTTTACCCCAACAAAAATAATCATAAGGCCAACGGCAATTGTCGCTACCTGGTCGCCATGGTGGTAGCCGAACCTTGTGGCAATAAAACCTATTACCACTGCAACAGAACTTAAGGCGTCACTTCGATGGTGCCATGCGTTAGCATATAATGCAGAGCTGTTGGTCTTGACGGCAACTTTTCGAGTTATGCGGTATATCAGTTCTTTTGAGAATACGGAGATTATTGCCACCCATAAAACAGCCTGACCTATAAACGGAGCCTGATCAGAGCCATAATGCATCTTTGCTATTGAAAGAGCAGCTCTATAGATCATGAATCCACCAACAACAATCAGAACAACAGCAACTATCGCAGCGGCAAAAGTTTCGATGCGACCATGACCGTAAGGGTGTTTGGAGTCAGGTTCTTTAGAGCCAAAGTAAACTCCAAGCAAAACTACAACATCTGTTGCCATATCAGAAAGAGAATGTATTCCGTCAGCTATAAGTGCCATAGAATGTGCGAAAATACCCACGGCAACTTTGACAACCGCAAGAACAATATTCACTACCACCCCTAAGTATGTTACCGATCTAATCTCAATATTGCCAAGTTCTATTTGCTTTTCTTTGCTCATCAGGCAAGTACTTCCTGCTGAATATTTGAAATAGCATAAATATATTTGGCCGCGGCCTGCTGATCAACGGTTTCAACTATTATTCTCATAATCGGCTCAGTGTTGCTGGTTCTAATATGAACCCAACCGTCTTCAAAATCAAGTCTGCACCCGTCGGAGGTGTTGAGTTTTGCCTGTGGGAACTGTTTTTTTACTTTTTCAATAACAGCCTGAGCCTGATCGCCGTCAGCAGGAGCCTTTGTCTTGTAAACGTAGTAGCCCCCTATTTCATTGACAAGCTGACTGATGGTTTTTCCGGTTTCTGCCATTAGCTGCAATACCATCGCCATACCGACAATGCTGTCGCGTATTGGTCCGACACGCAAATCGATGACGCCACCGTTGCCTTCTCCACCAATGACACAATTATTCTTTATCATTGCGTCTGCGACATTTGCCTCACCAACTGGTGTTCTTATGACCTGTGAGCCGTTTTTAGCAGCAATGTCGTCGATCATTCTTGATGTTGAGAGATTAGCCGCTGCCGGCCCCTGCATTTTGCTGAAGATATATTTAGCGGCAAGTGCAAGGGTGTATTCTTCGCCAATATAAAACCCGTTCTCATCAACGATCGCAAGTCTATCACCATCAGGATCCTGCGCAAAACCCACCATAGCCTGTTCTTCTTTGACCCTTTCGGCAAGTTCAACAAGATTTTCTTTTGTAGGTTCCGGCGTATGAGCGAAGATTCCGGTCATTTCGTTGTTTATGGCAATGACCTCGCAGCCAAGTTCATTCAGGATTGTTTTGCCGATACGCCCCCCTGCTCCGTTGACGCTATCAAGAACCACTTTGTATCTTTTTTCTTCAATCGAGTGCGGATTAATTATAGAGATCACCTTATCTATATGCACCCTATCGGTTTGATCATTAAAAGAGAGCTTTCCGCATGAGATCGAATCGACCAAGTCGAAATCATTGTCATAATATCTTTTTTTAATTTTCTCTGACAATTCCGGCGGCGGAGCTATTCCGTTATCAAGCAAGAGTTTTATGCCATTGTATTCGATAGGATTGTGCGAGGCGGTGATAACGATGCCACCTGCACAACTCAGATTTCTTAACATGATGCCAACACAAGGTGTAGTAACAATGCCAAGATCTATTACATCAATGCCGACCGAATTCAACCCGGATATAATGGCACTTGCAAGCATTGGCCCTGAAGGTCGAGAATCTCTTCCGATACAGACTTTAAGCTTTTCGTATTTTTCTCTATAATGCTCTTTTAAGAAGGCGCCAAAAGCACAGCCGTATCTGGCCACGATATCCGGGGTTAAATTTTCACCAATAATGCCTCTCATTCCGCTGATGCTTATGATCAAATTTTTGGCCATTGTTATAACTTTCTTGATTTTTCGAGTGTATCCTTGAGCCTATCGACTACAATGTCAACCTGTTTTTCCTTAAGCGTTAAAATATCCCGAAGCGCCTCACCGATAGGCGGCAAGTATGTTTTGATATAATCTCTTTTGACCATTTCCTGCTTTATCTTTCTCTGGCGTTTTACATATATCCCGAGCTTTCGGCCGCACTCCTGAACGGCAAGTTTGATATCTTTTATGATCTCCGGGTAATGGGCAATGGCTTCTTTGCTTTCGGAAGTGAATGGAACCCACACGCTTGCGATATGGACCATAAGCATAACATGTCCACGAGGCAGTGCCCCTTTACTTTGAGCAAGGCCATAACTTCTCCAGTTTATGTCCAGGACGCTTTTGTAAATGGCGCATGCCGATTGCTGATAAAGGAGCGGTACCCTGTTAGCAATACGTGACAATCGCATTAAGGGCTCCTTGTCCGGGTCATCTGAATTTTTCGAGTCAGGATCTTTAAAGCCATAGGCCAATGCCGCTTCTATCAAGAAGGGATTGCCGCGATACACGGACGGTTTTCGCGTACAACTTGAATAAAAGTCGGCATCTATAACACGTTTGAGGCCGCCGATGAGATTTTCTTCACCAATTGGGCCGATACAATCGGTCGGAGGGGCCATTATCTTAGTTTTGTTCACAGCCTTATGCAGAGCTTCGGCTTCCTGAAGAGTGATCTTTTTAGGTTTCAATCTTGATGACAGCTTTGCAGTCTTCACAATTTTAGCAGCAAGCGCCGGGCTTACCCTCGAGAATCCCTTTCTTAAAAACTCCGACAATGTTTTTGAGGAACTGTCCCTTGCCATTTTGTAAAGCATACCAAGCTCAACACCATACGGATGCGGCTTTATCTCTGCCGGTATGAATGGAAGTTCCTTGGTCTTGCGCGGATATTCATACATATTTCCATCAGGTGCATTATATGTAATTTTTGAATGGGGATTTGCAATAGCCGTCTGAGCAATGTATTCATCTACTGACTGCCTGCCCTTCTGGTACCGTCCTTCAAGAATTATAGTAACGCTGGTGCCATGAGGAATATCAAATTCACACTGTTCGTCAAGTATCACTTCCGGCTTGTTATGAGATGTGTCTATCTGGACGTGATAATGAAGAGCAGGTTTTTTTGGATTTGTTCTTGAGATGATCTGCACCGGTTCGCCTGTTGTTATAAGGCCATACATTCCGGCGGCACTGATCCCGATGCCCTGCTGGCCACGACTCATTTTAAGGGTGTGGAACTTGCTTCCATAAAGGAGCCTTGCGAAAATATTAGGGATTTGCTCCTTTAATATTCCGGGGCCGTTATCCGTTACATTGAGCGTGAATAGATTTTCTTTGTTCTCAACGGATTTTATCGTAATCGAAATCTCCGGAAGTATGTGCGCCTCTTCACAGGCGTCAAAAGAGTTGTCAACCGCTTCCTTAACGGCAGTAAGAAGCGCTTTTCTCGGGTTGTCAAAGCCAAGCAAGTGGCGGTTCTTAGCAAAGAATTCGCTTACGCTGATATCCCGCTGCTTTGCCGCCATGGATTCGGCAGTTGCGGCTTTTGTCTTAGAACGTTTCTTTTTAAGTAGCGGCGTAACTTTTGTTTTTTGTTCGGCTTTGGGTTTTGTTCTTTTAACCGCCTTTGACGTTATTTTTGTTTTTTCTTTCTCACGCTTAGCTTTTGTCTTTTTTTTGCTTTTTTTCTTTTTTGGCTGCGAATCCTCGAACAGACTTAGCTGCCCACTGCTTTTTTTCATTTTTACTGCCATAAATATAGTCCTGTATTTAGCCGTGCATCAATTCCATTTGCGGCATTATACCCTTCAGGGTAATAAATTTCCACGAGTAAAATTACAACTTATTATTTTAAAACTACTTATCCGCAAACAAACGGGCAATTGTGATCCGTATCAGTCAAGCTTACAAACATATAACTCGTTGACAAAATCAAGTTCTCTTAGTTCTTTTTCAGCTTTCGGTTCCGGTTGTTTGTCAAGACTTACGGCAAGGATAGCCTTTTGCTCTTTAATCTTCTGGCCGACACCCATAGTACTGATGTTAATACCATGCTTACCGCAAACCGTACCAACATCTCCAATTACGCCGGGCTTATCGTCATTGAAAACAATCACTAACGTACCACTTGGCGTCACTTCAACATTGAAACCATCGATCTCGATAATACGTAAAAGATTCTCTCCAAAAACGGTTCCTGTAATCGTCCGTGTCATCTTATCGGTAATAACTTTTGCGGTAAAACTGGAAGCAACGTCTTTTGCTTCGGCATTCTTTGTTTCATCAATGCTTATGCCTCGTTCTTTTGCCATGAGGCCAACGTTGACCATGTTTACCTGAGAATCAAAATGCTGCTGCAAGAATCCGATCGAAAAGCTTGTTGTTATAATATCAACGGTTTTTTCAGCAATGGATCCGCGATATTGCACCTCAACAGCTTTTACGGGGCCTGTTGTTATAGCGCTCATTACACATCCAATCCGTTCGGCAAGTTCAGCATATTTCATTACGATCGGAGGTACGGCCCCCATTGACGGAGCATTGAGAGCGTTCTTTACAGCACCGCCCATTATTGCATCTGCAAGTATCTGCGCGGCCTCAACGGCAACTTCTATCTGCGCTTCTTCTGTGCTTGCCCCAAGATGCGGTGTTACCAGACAGCTATCAACTTTTTGGAAACGGGTATTCTCCGGCGGTTCCTTCGGGAAAACATCGAGAGCGGCACCTGCAATAGTCCCTGCTTCGAGAGCGTCATAAAGATCGTCTTCATTAATAATGCCGCCGCGTGCACAGTTTACTATGCGGGCATTTGGCTTCATCATTTTAAACTGTTCTGCAGCAATCATGTTAGCAGTCTGTTCATTACGAGGTATATGCAGGCTGATGTAATCTGATTCTTTGTATATTTTTTCCAGGTCGTCTGCAATAGTTATGCCAAGTTCTTTGGCATCTTCCGGAACTGCAAACGGGTCGTACCCGAGAACCTTCATGTTGAAACCAAGTGCCATCCTGACAACAGCCATCCCTATCCTTCCGAGGCCTATTATACCGATGACCTTGTTATTGAGCTGGTTTCCCATATATTTTTTTCTGTCCCAGGCACCAGCTTTAAGACTGTTACATGCGGGAACGACATTACGGCTCAAAGCAAGCATTAGTGCCATTGTGTGCTCAGCAGCACTCAATGTGTTACCGCCGGGAGTATTCATCACGATAACACCTTTTCGTGTTGCAGCGGGTATGTCAATATTGTCCACGCCTACGCCAGCACGCGCGACTCCTTTTAGTTTTCCGGGGTTTTCGAGTACCTTTTCCGTTACCTTTGTTCCACTTCTAATTATCAAGCCGTCATATTCGCCTATAATCTGTGCAAGCTCGTCTTCGCTGATGCCGGTCTTTACCACCGGTTCAACACCATCAATCGTTTTTAAAAGGTCTATACCTTCCTGTGCAAGCTTGTCCGTGATCAAAATCTTAAACATCATAACTCTCCAAAAAATATTGTAATCTTATTTTTTAACCCGTGAACTAGTCCCAGGTTGTTATCTCTTTATACAACACAAATTCATCCGATGCCTTGAATTTGGGTTTTGGGCAATCGTAAAGATAGCGAGTCACACAATGAGCAACTGTCATTCCCAATCTGTCTTTTGCTATTTCTTTTCCCTTTGTCTCAAGGGCAAATTTTGCAATTGTTCTTTTGCCCTGTTTGTCCGCAGGCCACACAACATCTCCTGATTCCACATCAAAGAGGACGCTTCTTGTAACCATCGAGCCGGCATAATATCCTCTTTTATCTATCATGGTGAGATCATAATCCTCTATCAGTATGTATAAAACCATTCCCGAACCAGATTCCTTTCCAATCTGTACCGGAGATAATATTGCAAGGTTATCCTGCCTCGCTCTTAAAGATTCGAGTTTTTTATCACTTGTAATATATTTTTTATTTACTTTTACTCTTTTAATAAGCAGTTCTTTGACTACTTCCGTCAGGTCCGGAATAACTTCCCTGCTTCGAGCAACACCTTGCGCAGCATCGACAAAAACAAGGACTCCTTTTTTTGCTTCGGGAGCAAGTTTATACTCTGCCGGTATTTTTTGTTCGTGAATTGTCGGGCTTGAAATCACGCCTATCGCCCTGCATCCAATACCACCCAAAATGATATTCGAAAATAAAAGCAGTATGATCAATTTTTTCATATGCTGTCCTTTAATCCTTAACTTTGTCAGGAAATTCTCCCTTGGGCAATTGCCCTGGCAATGGTTACTGCCCATCCTGCAGCAAGTATTATCAGGGTAGAAATCACGAAATACCTGATAAATCTCCGCGACAACGGCTGGTGCAGAAATCGGAAGTTTACAGCAAAAACGGCAATAAGTAAAGAAAATACCGCTGCGCAGACCAAGCCGCAACATATAATGGCCCCGGCCGGCTGGATATAAAACGCCTCTAATATATCCCCCCTTACAAAAGCCATGGCGGATGTTGTCATCCAGCAGCTTACGCAAGGAAGGCCGTATGTACGCTTAAATTCGCATATGCCGAGAACCCTTGCCATATCAATTTTGCCCACTGCCCCCAAATGGAGGAAATAGAACAGGCCTGATATTGCCAAAAAGACGGCTCCGGCGACAATGCGCTGCGCCAGAGAGGGTCTATCCGGTGTTTTAATGAAATTTGATTGTTGGTCTGAAGCCATTATTGTGTTAAAATAGAAAAGTAAGTGTTAGTTGTCAAGCTGAAAGGACAGACGACCATGGAACACAGCGATATCAGGAAAATGCTGGAAATCGGTATTGTTGCAGCCCGACTTGCAGGCCAGCGGGCCATGGAGGGACTAAAATATGTCAAGTCATCCATCAAAAACGGCAATGAGATAGTTACAGAAGTTGACTCGATCTGCCAAGAACTTGTCATTAACACTATCAAAGGCTCCTACCCCGATCACGGATTCCTTGCCGAGGAAGGTCAAGACGGCAAGATGTTGGTCCAGCAGCCTCGATCATCCGAATCAATCTGGTGGGTTATCGACCCTATTGACGGAACAAATAATTACGCTCACGGCCTGCTTAATTTTTCAGTGAGTATAGCGGCGTTGCATGAAGGAATGCCGATAGTGGGTGTAATCTTCGACCCTGCAACCGAATCGATGTACACGGCGGCAAAAGACATGGACGCAGAGCTTAACTCCTCGAGAATACAGGTTAGCGAGGAAGAAATCAGCAAATTTTCAAGTTTTGGTGTGGACAGCCATTTTACCGACGATAAATTAGAAGCCTATACCAAGATAATCAAGACAACCCGTTTTAGAAATCTTGGAACTACTGCGCTTCACCTGTCGTATATTGCTAAAGGTTCCATGAACGGCATGATCACAAGCATTGCCAAATTATGGGATATAGCAGCGGGAGCATTTATAGTTGAAACAGCAGGAGGCATTGTTACCGATCTTAATAACAAAAGCGTTTTTCCAGTTGACATTGACAAGTATAATGAGGAAAATTACTGTATTCTTGCAGCAAACAAAAAAACACACTCGGAATTCTTAAAATTATTTAACAAATGACTTCTTTTTTAAAACAGCTATTTGGAGGAGCATAAAATGTTTAAGCAGACACCTTTAAGGTCCATCATCACTGTATTTGCTATCGGTTTATTCTTTTTATCGCTTCCAATTGATATCCGAGCCGCCGAGGAAAATGTCAGCAGGGTTACCATGGGACTGTCCCGTGATAAAGACAGCAAACAGGCAACCGCATATAAGGAGGACAGCTTAGGGGATGCTATTGGTTTAGACATAGCAAGAACCGTAATGGACAGCAAACGCGGGAAGAAAATATCCTCACCACTTGCCAAGCCTTCCGCCGAATCAGCCCCAAAAGACGAGCCCAAAGTAACAAGTAAAATCGAATCAGACGCCCTGCATAAAGCCGCTCAGGCGGGTGATCTTGCTAAAATGAAACAGTTGATATCCGAAGGGGTACCATTAGACGGTGTCGCAAATATTGACGGAATGGCAGATGTAACTGCGCTTCATATTGCAGCCTTATACGATCAGGTCGATGCAGCAAAACTTTTAATCGACAGCGGAGCAGATATTGAAGTAAAAGCTTATATGGGTTTTACTCCTCTGCATACGGCCGCTTATGAAGGGAACACCGACATGGTAACACTGCTACTCGATAACGGTGCTGACAAAACGGCAGAGACAGAGCATTCACAAACAGCTCAGGATATTGCCATAGACCTGGGAAGCAGAAGTCTGATCACCCTGCTACAAGAAGACAAGGTTGACGAACGTGATTATTCGTCAGACATCGAGCCTGAAATAACCACTCCGGCACCCGCAGAAACAACAAAGTCAACAGCGGCGGCCAAGACCAGCGACCGTCTGACGGACCTTGTTCCCGCTGAGGCAATCTTCTGCGTGAGAATTAACAATCTTGATTCCTCCCTGGAGAAACTGGACAAATTTCTTTACGAAGTTACGCCGGTACCGGTAAGTACTTCAATGCTTGTAAAAATGCAACTAGCCAAAAGACTAGGGTCCGGCGAGCTTACAGGAGTAAACACAAGGGGCAGTTTAGTATTCTTCGGAATGATGCTGCCCGAAGAGCTTTCTGTTGCTGACAATGAAAACCCGTTCGCCAATGTTTTTACCGCAACACTTATACCGGTAACAAACTATAAAAAGTTCATTGCAGAAAATCCTCAGTGCTCGGCTGCCGACTCGGACGGTGTGTCCAGGATAACAGTAGCCCAGACTGAGCAATCGGGGGGTACAGATATAGGTCTTATTGCAACACCGGGTAATAAGTATGCTCTTGTTACAGGCGCCAAGAACTCAAATTTGCTTCCTGATATAGTCAGCTTAATGTCCGGATCATCTCTTTCTGAAGTACTGGATGAAAAACAACAGAAGCAAGCTAAGAGTTCCCCTGTGTGGACCTATGTAAATGTTGCCAATGCAAGCGAAATCGCTCCGGCAATATTCAGCGGCGGCCAGATGGGCATGATTATGGGCGCTATGCAGGCAAACGCAGGTGCACAAGGCGATGCCCAGGCTAAAGCATTGAACAGAAATATAGAAATGATGAAGATGTTAGCTGAAGATACAGGATCTCTTTCCATATCTATAAATCCAAAGCCTACGGAACTGATGATTGAGACATACCTTGCTGCCACGCCCGGAACGGAGATGGCAAACACTTTGAGCGGAATAAGTACAGGTGCCGACAACGACATTCTTTCTTATGCCGAAGATAAAGCATTCATGACCTTTGCAGCGAATATAGATAAGGATTCTTCTATAAGACTTAATGCTAAGGGGATCGAGTTGCTTTCGGCTATCTCTGAAGAGCCGATCTCCGATGATGACATTGAAAGGCTTAAATCTTTAGCCTCGGATATTGTAAGTTCCATGGCAGGGCCGATAGTATCCAGCACAGTTATCGTCGCAGACAAAAAGCCCCCTATCGCAGGAAATTATATAATTAAATTAAGCGATCCTGAGAAGTTTTCCGAATCCCTTGAGAAGATATTAGCAATGATGGAGAACGGCGAATTTGATTTTGTCTCCAAGCTGATGGATGTCGAAACATCGTACGAGGTCCGCAGGGATGTTGAAGAATATCACGGTTTTTCTGTCAGTTCGTCACTTATGAAAATGCATTCTGAGGACCCCTCTCCACACGGTCAGGCGGTTAATACGATATATGAAAATCCCGTCGACTATCAATGGACGATCGTCGGTGATAAGTTCCTCTGCTATTACGGAGAGAACGCCAAACTTGAACTACACAATCTTATCAAGATGGCCGAGTCCGGTGAGGCGAACGAACTGACACCCGAATTACAAAAAACCACCAAGATGATGGGTGATCTTAGCGAGGCTCATTTTGTGATAACGTACAATTATGTAAGAGCTATTCACATGGCGGGATTGATGGGATTGAAAGCCCCGGTGCCGGGTGCAGGAGAGATATCGCTGCCTCAGATAGATGTTCCTACCGAAAACAACCTTAACATTATAGGCAACATTTCGGACGGATCGGTAGATGTAAAAATAGGGTTATCGAAAGATCACTTAAAAGAACTTGTCAGTGCATTTACACAGTTACAACAATATATGATGCAACAGATAATGAGCCAGCAACAGCAGAATGTTCCGCAGCAACCATAACAGCAGGAGTTCGGTCCTTATCTAGGATCCGGTATTGGATGCAGGGCTACAAGCTTCACACGGTCGTCCCTTGAAAAGACCCCGCTTCGATCGAATATCGCTATCATTCTTTTTTGCGGGCCATCAACACCAAGCCTAACGAGAATATAAGCAGTGAACATATCGCTTCTGACCGTCACCAGATTGCTTATTCGATGGAATATAACATGTAATTCTTCAAAATCATCAACTACCCCATCATCGGTAAAATCAGGGCCTTTGATCGGGCTATCACTATTTAAATTATTATCCGCATCGTTAGCAAGACTTTTCATTTGATCGATCTTCAACAAATCCACTATCTTTTTATATGGTCCGGATGCACCATCCCTATAGTCGATAACAGCTTCGACCCTGTCGAGGACATCAGTCACAAGAGGATCACTGGAAGTTTGATATGTCATCCAAGGCAACTGTACAAGAACAAACCACGGTGCAGTGTTAATATTTATCCTACCAGCAATAGAAACTTCTCTTGGGCCATCAATATCATTTATACCGTCATTATCAACTCCATCCGTTGATATATCGAAGTAGCTAAGATATCTTGTGAGTTTATGGTAATCCTGATAGTCCAATCTGACTTTTCCAAAACTGCCCATTTCTACCCCGAATTCCCGGTCAGCAGAAGGGTCGGCGGTTTTTATTGTTTCGCAGGAGTCAACAATGCCTTTCATAAGGGTCTGACAAATCCGTTTAGGGGGTTGCCCTGCCACAAAACCATACTCATAGCTGTATCCAACAGCCGGGATATTTTCTATTTCTGCTACGTTTCGCACCGGTCTGCCGGACTGGGTCAAATGGACCTTGTTCAGTCCTGCCAGAGTCGGAATTTCCAAATCAGCGGGGTCTACATCCTGCCCCAACTCAATCGCAGATGCACCAGTCCACGGACTATAACTTCCATTTTTAGATGCCGGCAGCAAAAAACGGGTACCAGATAAAACATGGCGTCTTGACTTTACTTTTGATACATTAAAAGTTGCCCATGATATTGTTGCCGGGGGTATTGTAATATAATCAACCGGCATGATAATGGACGAATATTTAAGGATGACAACTTTGTCACCGTCAAGGAAATTTACTACGGAGTTGTTCAATACTCCCGCCACAGCAGTCGCTCCCAGAGCGCTCCTGGCCTCTCCAACCGAAGCATCGCTTTCGGTAATTACATATACGCCAACATCTCCAGTGCCAGTGCCGGTACTTGCATTGATAGCACCTAAAGGCAAAAAATCATCTAAAGAATATAATCCTATCAGGTCATATCCTCTTATTATACATATCTTGTAATCCCGCATATCGACAGCGGACTTTTCGGTGGTATCGTCCGGGTTAAATAACTCAACGGCAAAATATTTTCCATTGGGAGGATCCGTCGGTGCCGGGCTAGCAATATTAACCTCAACATAACCTAACTTCGAGATGCAAAGTGTATCTCGCTCAAGCCCATTAATATCTTCAAGTCCAATATAGGTTTTTTCGCCAGCTGTAAACAAAGTGGTATTTGTTGTAAACGAAACCGGGCCTTCAGTTATATCGCTTTTTTCATCCTGACAATCGGCAATGTTTACAGCGTATTGATATG